>JBOHRW010000100.1:0-37394 GCA_050732935.1 Gemmatimonadota bacterium | reverse complement strand
GATTTCCCCCGGAGAAGATCTTCTCCTTGCTCTGACGCGGGTGTGCTATAGCACACCCGGGGCTCGTACCAGACAAACCGCCCGGATGAAAGCGATCCGGCCACTGACTGGCGGTGGATAGGCGGTCGTCTGTCCGTCTACCTTGGAAGAAAGGGCGTGACCTGATCTGGCGGGACACTTGCAAGATGAGCGATAATCCTTTCGAGACTCCACCCGGCATCGATGCACCTTGGCAGCCGATCATCGTCCCCTCGCTCTGCTGCGAGCAGACCAGTCAAGGATTCATGATCAGCTTCAGGAGCAAGAACCAAAGCAATATCGCTAAGGTCGAACTGAACATCTCCTTGATGCCGCCACTCCCGTTCCCACCAGAACTCACGTTGACGATCATTCCAAGTGCCCATCGGCTCGACATACGGAAATACTTTCGATGCAGGATGCTCCCTGAAATCCCTAGATTCAACTGCCTCCTCACGTAGCCGATCTAGCGCTTGCGCCAGGATCCATGTACGACCTGGAGTCATGTCCACATACAAGACTGGATTACAGCCCATCTTCCTTGCCGTCATCTTGGTGATCGCTATGCCATAGGGTAAGAGACAGACACTGCGCCCCGAAATCTCTGAACACAGACAGTGTACTTGTGCCAAGGGAGTCTCGCTAAAGGAGACGGTATGCTGAGAATCCTTATCCTCCTGACTTAGGTCAGCTACAGCGTCTCGAGCCCATCCCATCGCGGACCTCGCTTCAATGCGTCTATTTCTTAGGATCGATTCTAGATTTGCCAACCCCCCCGATCCATCATGCTCACGCGTAAGGTGAACGACGAACGTCGCCAAGTCCGTCCGGCGATTCAGGATTTCGTCGATCGATGGCACCGTCTTACTCGTCGCCTCTAATCTCGACAGGCATCCGCTTCGGCTTTCTGCTCGATGACATCTCGTAGCCGGGCGGCGAACATGTCCTCGGTCAGCTCTCCGGAGAGTACGTCCGGGCGAGGCTCGCAGGTCTCGAAGATCGACTTCATGGTTGACGCCTTCGGTAGAATGACGGCTGACCCATCTTGCTGCCTGTGAAAACTATAGCGTGATGGCGTGACACTCCAGGTTCTGGACGGTAGCACACGTGGAACCAGCCGCGGGAGACCCCAGGGTTGGAAGGCAAGGCGCGGATTGAGGGCTGGGGGTCGCATTGCATCGCTGGCTCATCCGGGCGGTTTGTCTGGTACGAGCCCCGGGTGTGCTATAGCACACCCGCGTCAGAGCAAGGAGAAGATCTTCTCCGGGGGAAATCATCTCTTCGATCCAAGAGCTGTCGCAGCCCGACGCGCGAGCTGGCCGAGGTATCCGCTCAGTGGGGATGAGCGATTCGGTGGAATCGCCCGTCACCACAAAGAGTTTCGCAGGCTGACGCTCGATGCGCTCCTGGGGACCCAGGAAGTCGGTCTTATCGGTGGGGACCGCGGCACTTCCCGAGATCTCGTCGGGCGGAACGAGCTGAAACAGGATCCCTCACGAACGAGAGCCGCCCTATAGATCGACCACGAACTCGGCCGGAATGCCGTTCGGGGTTTCGTCCCGTTGGGGCCACCATTCGAGATGCCATCTTGAACCATGGGTAGCCGAACGGATCGACTGCCAAGCCGATTTCCTCGCCCTTTGCTTTTTCTCGCCCCGTCAGGAGGCCTTCTCTTCGAGCCTTTCGGCGATCCAGACTTTGATGATGGACTGGCGGGTGACGCCGAGCCGCTTGGCTTCGCGGTCCAGGGACTCGACCATCCAGAAAGGGAAGTCGACGTTGACACGGCGTCGCTTCTGGCCGGGCCGGTGGGCATTCGAGATGTCCAGATGGGCAGTAACGTCCTCGCTCTTGTCGAACTTTCGATCAAAAGACCTGGCCTTCATAGATCACCACCTCCTCTGCACGAGATCTAACGAACCGAGATCAGCCGAATCCGCTCGCCGCGGGGGGTGATGACGGCCGACCAGTGCCGGTCCGAATTCCACGGATGTCCCTCATGGTCAGTGGACGGTATAGAAAATATACCGAAACCGCAACCTGGTCCGGGCAGCGACAGCAGCCTCCTCCGCCCCCTTGAACACCGCCTGCCAAACCAGTTATCCTGTCCCGGTACCAAGCCCTTTGGGCAAGTCACCTCGCCTTTCCGGAGACCCGCCCGTGCGGACCGCGACCACCGAACCCGTCGTTCTGATGCTTGCCGACATCGGCGGCTACACCCGCTTCATGGTCGAGCACATCAAGGCCCAGGAGCACGGCCAGATGATAGTGGGCACCCTGCTCGACACCCTTCTGGCCCAGGCCACCGATCCGATCGAGGTCTCGAAGCTCGAGGGCGACGCGGTGTTCATGTTCGCGCGGAAAGACGGGGTGGCCGCTCCGGATTGGCTGCCTCGAGACCTGGGAGAGCGGGTCGGCGTCTTCTTCGGCGAGTTCCAGGCCGCCCGGGACCTGATGGCGCGAACCGCGATCTGCCGCTGCGGGGCCTGCGCCAACATCGACAAGCTCCGTCTCAAGGTGATCGTCCACAGTGGTCAGGCGGTGATCTCCGAATTCACCGGTTACTCCGAGCTTTCCGGAGTGGATGTCATCCTCGCCCATCGTCTGCTCAAGAATTCCGTGTCCGCGGGCGAGTACGTCCTTCTGACGGCCGACGGCCGGAAGGACGTAGCGCTCCCACCGGAGGCGAGCCTCGAACCACACGCCGAGCGCTACGACGACCTGGGCAAGGTCGAAGCATGGGTGCTCGAAGGTGACCGCGTGACCCGGAGCTGCCCGACCTGCGTCGCTGGCGGGGCGTCGGATCTCGCCTTCCATGTCATCCGTCGGGAGGTCCAGGGCGAGTACCGTGAGGTGGCGCTGCATCCGGAGAAGGGGTTCCACTTCCACACCGGTCGGCGGCTGGCCGAGATGCTGGAATACGACGCCGCGGACATCAACGCTGTGCCGATGACGGCGCTGGAATCGTTTGCCGGCACCGGAAACCCGTTCGCGCTAGGCGATATCCCCGCCGGAGCTCGAGTCGTCGACGTTGGCTGCGGGGCCGGGTTCGACACGCTGATCGCTGCCCGACGTGTGGGGTCCGAGGGACGCGTCCTCGGGGTCGACATGACGGACGACATGGTCCACAAGGCGCGTACGGCGGCGGATCTCGCGGATGCCAGAAGCGTCGCGATCGTCCAGGGTTATGCCGAGTCTCTCCCGGTGCCGGACGAGTGGGCCGACGTTGTGATCTCGAACGGAGTCATGAATCTCTGTCCCGACAAGCCGGCGGCGCTCGGCGAATGGTATCGAGTGCTCAAACCCGGCGGCCATCTCCGGATCGCCGACATCGTGGTTGAGAAGCCGATCCCCGAAGCGGCGAAGGGAAACATCGACCTCTGGACGGGTTGAATTGCCGGCGCTCTGCTGGATGCAGAGCTTCGCGAGAAGGTCGAGGAAGCCGGGTTCGAGGATTTCGAGATCACCTGGCGCGAGGACGTCTTCAGCGGCGCTCCCCAGGAAGGCAGCGCAGCGAAGTTCGGGACCAAGGGGATCACCTTCCGCGCCAGAAAGCCGGGGTGAGACCTCGTGAACCGGACGCCGTCGAGACGGGTGGTTCCGAGCAGACGACTCGGGTCGCAGCCCCGATCCCGTACGCGGTCCGGACCGTCCCGCCTGATTCGCTACTCCTTCGACCGGCGGGTCGCCTTCGTTTCCGCGATCGATCCGACCGGGGGCGGAGGGAGCTTCTGTCGTCGCTCGCCGCGCGGGGGCTGACCACCGTGTACAGGCGCGTGTTCTTCCTCACCTACCCCTTGATCGGTCGTCGAATTCCGAAGTACCGCGCCAACGTCGACGTCGAGTTTGGGGTGCTCGAACCGGAGGACGTCGCGCTCTATCGGCGGTTCCGACCGGCGACACCAGCCATGGAGATCAACCGCCGGTTCGCCCGCGGGGATCGTTGCTATATCGCGCTGCGACGGGGCGAGATCGTGGATGCGTGCTGGGGAGCGACGGGACGGGTCGAAGTGCCGTACTTGCATTGCTCACTGGACCTCGAGCCGGGTGACATCTACTACTACGATTCCCACACCGTCCCGGGATGCCGCGGCCACGGTCTGTACATGGCGCGAAACTCCTTCGCCAGCGTCACCAATCAGCGCGAGGGCCTCATTCGCGGCGTGGCCGTCGTGGCAGCGGAGAATTACGGGGTCTGGCTGATCCTCACCCGTTCGGGAATGGAAACGATCGGGCGGTACGATCTCCTTCGCCTCGGTCCATGGCGGCGGTACCGCGCGTTCGCCGTCGAGGGCGGGGCTCTCCCGGCGCTCGCGTGACTCGCGCTCCTGTCCTTCAGGCAGTTCGTCACGCCGGCCCGCACTTGGTGTCCGTGCCAAGCGGGCGCGTGCTTATCGGCCACCTGCGGGACTTCAGGCGCGACCCCCTTGGGTTCCTGAGCGACACGGCGCGACGATACGGACCCTTCGCGAAGATCCGTTTCGGCCGTACGACGGCCTATCTACTCAACGACCCGGAGCTGCTGCAGGAGGTGCTGGTCACGAGGCGGCGGAGCTTCATCAAGGCGCGGGTCCTGCGCGCCCAGAGCCGGCTTCTCGGGAACGGGTTGCTGCTCAATGAAGGCGAGTCATGGTTGGCGCAGCGCCGGCTCGCCCAGCCCGCTTTTCACCGCGAGCGGATCGCGGCCTACGCGGAGACGATCGGCGCCGAGACGGAACGCGCCCTGTCAGGATGGGAAAGCGGCAGCGATCTCGACATCCACTCCCACCTCAGGCGCATGATGATCGCGATCGTCGCGAAGGCGCTCTTTGGCGCCGACGTCGGGTCTCGAGCCGAGGAGATCGGCGAGGCGATCGATGCGGCGATGTCCCGCTACGTGAACCGGCGCGGCATGGCCCGCATCCTCCCGGTGTGGATCCCGGAGGGAGCCGGTCTTCGCTATGTCCAGGGGGTCTCGCGGATCGACCGGTTCGTGTTCGAGCTGGTCCGGCAGCGCCGACAAGCCATCGGCTCGACCACGCATGATGCCGACGCCCCTCTCGACCTTCTGTCGATGCTGATGGAGGCGCGCGACGAAAGCGGCAACGGCATGGGCGATCGACAACTGCGGGACGAGGCTGTGACCCTGTTCATCGGCGGGTTCGATACTCCGTCTCTCGGTCTGGCCTGGGCCTGGTACCTCCTGGCCACGCACCCACCTGCGGCAGCCGCAGCGGCGGAGGAGGCGGACCGGGTTCTCGGGGACGGGCGACCCGCGGCGAACGACCTGAGGCGGCTCCGATACCTGGACGCGGTCGTCAAGGAAACGCTGCGCCTCTACCCCCCCGCCTGGATCCTCAGTCGCGAAGCGGTGGAGGATGTGGACATCGGCGGGCACTGCGTCAATGCCGGATCGCTGGTCCTCATGTCACAGTGGGTCACCCACCGGGACGTGTGCTTTTTCGCCGATCCCGAGCGCTTCGTGCCGGAGCGCTGGCTGGACGGGTCCCTCGAGCGGGAGCTCCCGCGATTCAGCTATTTCCCGTTCGGGGGAGGTCCGCGAGTCTGCATCGGCGCGTTCTTCGGGATGATGGAGCTGGTGCTCGCGCTCGCCATGATCGCGCGCCGCTACCGCTTCGTTCTTCCCGCCGGGACTTCCGTGGCTCCGTGGCCCACCATGACGCTGCGCCCCCGGGGACTACGAGTGACTCTCGCGCCTCGGGGAAGAGAGGCGGCGCGACGCGCCTCTTCATGACGGGTTCCGTCGGGCTCCGGCGGCGCGGGGCTTGCATTCGAGAGGCTTTGCGCCGAGCCTCATGCGGGAGGTACGAGTACCCATGTCGAGAGAGGACACGACGCGGCTCCTCCTGGCGATCCGCGACGGGAAGGAGAACGCGGCCGAGAGGCTCGTTCCGCTCATCTATGATGACCTCCGGGCGCTGGCCGGCCGGTACATGCGAAACGAGCCGGCGGACCACACCCTGCAACCGACGGCCCTCGTCCACGAGGCCTTCCTGCGGTTGGTCGACACGGACCGGGTCGATTGGCAGACCCGCGCCCACTTCCTGGCGGTCGCTGCGCGCACCATGCGCCGGATCCTGGTCGACCACGCGCGGCGGCGCAAGGCGGCCAAGCGGGGCGGGGGCAACAAGGTCACGCTGGTCGAGGGGCTGGCCTTCAGCGAGCCGCGCCCGCTGGACCTGGTCGCCCTCGACGAAGCCATGGCCCGGCTGGCCGGGATCGACGAGCGGCAGAGCTCGGTCGTCGAGCTGCGCTTCTTCGGCGGCCTCGCCGTCGAGGAGATCGCCGAGGTGCTGGATGTGTCCACGGCCACCGTGAAGCGCGACTGGCGGTTCGCGCGCGCGTGGCTTCTGCACGAGCTGAGCCCGAAGGAGTGATGGTCCAGGACCGGTGGGATCGAGTCCGGGCGCTCTTCGACGAGGCCCTGGAGCAGGACCCGGGCGAGAGGCTGGGCTTCATCGCCGCGGGCTCCCAGGGGGACGAGACGCTTCGGCGCGAGGTGCTGGACCTGCTGGCGGCCCACGAGACCACCGACACCCTCCTCGACGTGCCCGCGCTCCAGGTCCTGGCCGAGGTTCCCGGGGAGGGGCCGGAGTCTTCGATGACCGGCCGGCGTATCGGCCCCTACGTGCTCGATGAGGAGATCGGCCGGGGTGGCATGGGAGCCGTTTACCGGGCCGCGCGTGTCGAGGGCGAGTTCGACCAGGTCGTGGCGATAAAGATCCTGCCGCTCGGTTTTGGCCGGAGCACGATCCTCAACCGCTTCCGGGCCGAGCGACAGATCCTGGCGCGGCTCGATCATCCCAACATCGCGCGTCTCCTCGACGGGGGGACGACCCACGAGGGCCTTTCCTATTTTGTCATGGAGTTCATCGAGGGGCGACGGATCGACCGCTACGCCGACGAGCAGCGGCTTTCGATCGAACAACGACTGGAGCTCTTCCTGACCGTCTGCTCGGCGGTCCAGTCCGCCCACCAGAGCCTGGTCGTGCACCGCGACCTCAAGCCCTCGAACATCCTGGTCACCATCGACGGCACGCCGAAGCTCCTCGACTTCGGGATCGCCAAGGTCCTGGATCCGCTGTCCGCGGACGAGGCCGAGCTGACGATGACGACGATGCGCGCGTTGACCCCGGACTACGCGAGCCCCGAGCACATCCGCGGCGACCCTGTCACGACCGCCAGCGACGTCTACTCGCTGGGGGTCATCCTCTACCATCTGCTCACCGGACGCCGGCCCTACCATCTCACCGGGCAGGCCCCCTCGAAGGTGGAGCAGACCCTGGAACGACGGGTTCCGGTGAGGCCCAGCCTGACGGTCTCGTCCCCGTCCCGTGACGAAGATGACCCGGATCCCGTCGAGCTCGCCTTCCGACGCGGGATGACGCCCGATCGGCTGCGGCGGCGTCTGTCGGGCGATCTCGACAACATCGTGCTGATGGCCCTCAGGAAGGAGCCGGAACGGCGCTACGGTTCCGCCGATCGGTTCGCCGACGACATCCGGCTCCACCTCGACGGACATCCGGTGAGCGCCCGGTCGCCGACCGTCGGCTACCGCTTCGGCAAGTTCGCCCGCCGGCACTGGCCGAGCGTGATCTCGGCGATCCTGATGGTGCTGTCGATGGCGGCCGGGTTCGGCGCGGCTCGCTGGCAGGCCGGGCAGGCGGCGAGCGCAGTGGCGGTGGCGGAGCGCCGCGCCGACGAGATCCGGACGCTGGCCTCGGCGCTGGTGGGTGACCTGGACGCGGATATGGCGCGACTCCCGGGCTCAGATCCGGTTCGCGACGAGGCATTGCGCCGCGCGCTGACCATGCTCGAAGGGCTGGCCCGGGAGTCCGAGCAGAACGAGGAGTATCTCGCCCCGATCGCATTGGGACACAGAAAGCTGGCCGAGCTGGCGATCCTGCGGGATGACGGTGCCGGCGCCGTCGGGGAGGCTCGTCTGGCGCTCGCCGCGTCGCTGAGGCTCCGGAAGGCCCGGCCCGCCAGCGCCGAGGCCGCGCTCTCGGCGGCCACCGCCCACCTCGCCGTGGCCGATCTGCTGGCCGATCCCCGCTGGCCCGAGATGGTGGATCCCGGGGAGTCCCTCCAGCACTACCGGGCGGCGGTGGATCTCCTCGAGAGCCTTCCCGGGGCGATCGAAGATCCCTGGCGGGTGCAGCAAGCCCTCACGCACGCGCGAGGGGGGGTCGTGGTCCTCGAGATCGAGCGCTCTTGACATCGCTTCTACAGGTGTAGTAGTATCAACGATGGGTGGTGTCGGGACGAGGGCGCGGGATGCTCGTCGTCCGTGCTCTCCCTTCGACCTGAGGAAGGATGCGAGTGAGTCCCATGACGAAAACCCGGCTGACCGACCTCCAGCTCGATCTGATGCGGGTGCTCTGGAAACGGGGAGAGGCCACCGCCGCCGAGGTCCGGGACGAGATCCGGGAGCGCGACCTGGCTCCCACCACCGTGGCCACGCTCCTCGCCCGGCTGGAGAGGCAGGCGGTCGTCACGCGCCGGCGTCGGGGGCGGCAGTATGTCTACCGGCCCCAGGTGTCCGAGGCGGCGATCCGCGAATCGATGGTGGCCGGCCTGGTGGGGGCGCTGTTCGATGGCGATCCCGCGGCTCTGGTGAGCCATCTGGTCAGCGAGGCGGAGATCCAGGAGGTGGATCTGGAGGAGCTCCGCGCGATGATCGATCGGGCGATCGAACGGGAGGCGGACGATGAGCGGTGAGATCCTGCTGAGCTGGCTCGCCACCTATGCCCTCCACAGCACGCTGTTGATCGGGGCCGCCTGGGTGGCGACCCGGCGGGGGCCGCTCGCGGCCAGCACCGCCCGCGACGCCATCTGGAAGATCGCCACGACCGGCGCCCTTTTGACCGCCACCCTCCAGGTGGCCGCCCCCTTCGGCCGTGTTGGAATCGAGCTCAACGTGCCGCGAGACACCTCCGTCGTCGCCACGCCGGAGCCGGGGCGGTCGTCCGCGGATCGGGTCGTGGCGGCCGAGCGGATGACGGTTGCCCACCTCGTTCCGCCCTCGATCCCGAGCGGAGACTTTGGCATCGTGGTCCGGGAGATCGAGGGGGTGGGACCCGGCGCGCCGCCCCTCACCGCCCTGGCCGACCGATCGAGCGCCAAGGCGACCGGCTCCGGGGGAATGGCCGCCATCACGCTGCCCGGGTGGCGGTGGGCGGCCCTCGTCCTCTGGCTCGCGCTGGGTGCGGCGCTCCTCCTGCGCCACGCGGTCCGGCGGCGGCGCTTCGCCCGCCGGCTCGGCCGGCGTCGCGAGATTACCGGCGGCCCGGCCCGGGAGGCGCTCGACGAGCTGCTCCAGAAGGCTAACGCGGGACGCCGGGTCAGCCTGACCGCGACCGGCGCGGTGACCAGTCCGGTCGCGCTTCACGGAAACGAGATCTGCGTGCCCGACCGGGCGCTCGGGGAGCTCGATCGGGGGGCGCTCCGCGCCCTTCTCGCGCACGAGCTGGCGCACCTCGAGCGCCGCGATCCGCTCTGGATCGAGATCGCCGCGACTCTGGAAAGCCTGCTGTTCTTCCAGCCGCTCCATCGCATCGGACGGCGCGAGCTGCGGTCGGCCGCGGAGGAGGAGTGCGACGCCTGGGCGGCGCGACTCACCGGTGAGCGCCACGCGCTGGCGAGGTGCCTCGTGGAGGTGGCGGGCTGGATGCGTAGCGTGAGGATGGCGGAGACGGCCGGTATGGCCGAGCCCGGGAAGGGTCTGGAGCGCCGGGTCGAGCGACTCATCGGCCCGAACCCGAGTTCCGCGCGTGGATCGTGGCGGGCGGGCGCCCTGAGCGCGCTGGGGCTGGTGGCGGCGATCGCGTGCGGTGGGCCCGCCGTGCGCCCGGCCGAGGGCGACCCGGCCCCCACCCAGCCCGAGGCGGTGGCCCGGCCCGACCGGGCGAGCCCGCCTTCTCTCGTGGCGGCGCGACCGGTGGCGCCGTCGACGGACGCCGCCCAGGCACCGCCCGTGGCGACGAAAGCGAGCCCCCCGGACACGCTGGAGCGATCCGATCGAGTTCGCGAGTACGTCTTTCGCGAGGACGACGAGGAGCCCTGGTTCGCCTTCGACTGGTCGCCCGGCGCGCTGCACGAGGAAATGGAGCGCTTGGGGGAGACCCTTGAGAGGAGCCTCGAGCCGCTCGAGGACTTCGAGTTTCAGTTCGAGTCGGATTTTCTGAAGGATTTCGAGTTCCACCTCGAAACCCCCGGGACCTGGTGGGATTCTCCCCACGACACGCTTCGCCTCCGCGCTCTCGGCAATCTCGGCGCGGCCTGGGCGGCCTTTCTTCCGGGCCAAGGCCTGCGGATCCGGATCGAGGGCGAGGTGGAGTGGGGGGATGGGACGATCTCGTCGATCTCGCCCGGGGGCCGTGTCGAGATCCATGACCGGCGGCAATCGCCCGAGCGGAAGCTGGTCGTCGAGCCCGGGCCCGAGGGCGAGCTCGGCTTCGACTACGAGGTGGACGGCCGGCCGCACGGTTTCGACGCTGCCGGCCGGGAGTGGCTCGAGGGGATGATCGAGCGCATCCGCAAGGCCGACGAGTCAGGCGAGGGGATCCGGTTGGCTCCCGACTGGGCCCCGGAGGCCCTGGCCGAGTTCCAGGTCCACCGCCTCGAGGAGCGCGTGGTGGAACGGCAAGCAGAGCTCGAGGAGCAGCTGTCGGGGCAGAGGGCAACCGCTCTCCGCGCGCGCCTTCGCGCTCTCGAGGCGGAGATGGATCGCCTGCGGCAGGAGATCGAGCGACTGGAGACCGACCGGTCCGACTCGTAGCCGGAGCGCGGGTCGGGCTCGTCATCGACCCGATCGTCTTCGGTTCCGCCAACGCTTGACTTTCGCTGCTCTAGATTCATATTTCCCGGCGCTTTCGCCCGCGGAGTCCGGGCCTCCTACGGAGCGAGCACTCCGCCAGCATCGACTCGACATCGCTCTCGGTACCCCTACACGGGGAGTGCATGCGGGCTGCCGCGAACGGATTCCGGGCCGCCATCCTTCCTGCCGCCTTCCTCGTCGTCGCCTCCGCCTGCGGCGACGTTCGCTCGGCTACCACCCAGGATTCCTCTCCCGAGCAGCCGATCGCCTTCATGCACACCGTGCACGCCGGGGACAACCAGATCCCCTGCGCCTATTGCCATTACTCGTCGAACGTATCCGAGGAGGCCGGCATCCCGGCCGTGGGGACCTGCATGGGCTGTCACCGGTTCGTGCAGGGGACGAGCCCGGAGTTCCAGGAGGAGATCCAGAAGCTGATGGAGTTCTGGAGCGACTCCACCTCGATCCCCTGGCAGCGCGTCTACAGCGTTCCGGAGTTCGTGCAGTTCACGCACCAGCCGCACATCCGGGCGGGTGTGACCTGCGCGACGTGCCATGGCGACGTGGCGAACATGGTGCAAGTGGAGAGGGTGACCCCGCTGACCATGGGTTGGTGCGTCAACTGTCATCGGGACCGGGGAGCGCCCGACGACTGTGCGACCTGTCACTTTTGAGGTGAAGAGAAGGTCCATGGGGATGGAACGAAGGGACTTCCTGAAGCTGGTGGGGATCACGGGCGCGGGCGCGATGACCGCCTGCGACCAGAAGATCGGTCCCCAGACCCTCGTTCCGTATCTGGTCCCGCCGGACGACGTGACCCCCGGGGTGCCGACGTGGTACGCCTCGACCTGCCGGGAATGTCCGGCCGGATGCGGGGTGCACGTGAAGACCACCGAGGGGCGCGTCATCAAGCTCGAGGGCAACCCGGAGAGCCCGGTCAACCGGGGCAAGCTGTGCGCCCGGGGACAGGCGGCCCACCAGAACCTCTACGACCCGGATCGCATCAAGGGACCCAAGCGCCTCGCTGATGGCCGCTACCTCGATGTCGGTTGGGACGACGCGGTGGAGGCCCTGGCCGAGCGACTCGTCGAGGGGCGCTCGGAGCCGGGCTCGGTGGTCCTCCTGACCGGTCTTCAGACCGGGACGCGCGCGCGCCTGTACGAGGAGTGGGCGCGGACGGTCGGGGCGCGCTGGGTCGTCTACGAGCCGTTCGCCCACGAGGCCATCCTCGAGGCCAACCGGCGTGTCTTCGGAGAGGCCGCCATCCCGACCTACGACCTCGAGGGCGCCGACCTGGTGGTCTCGTTCGGGGCCGATTACCTGGAGACCTGGATCTCGCCGGTGCGCTATGGCCGGGAGTGGGCGGCCATGCACGCCGTGCGCGATGCCGGTGCCGGAGAGTCAGGGTCGCCGGGCCTCGTCGTGGCTGTCGAGCCCCGGCTCTCGATGACAGCGTCGAACGCGGACGAATGGGTCTCCGCTCGACCCGGCACCGAGCATCTGGTGGCGCTGGCCATGGCCAACGTGCTGGGAGCCGGCGCGGAGGCGGCCGGGTGGACGCCCGACCGTGCCGCCGAGGCGACCGGCGTTCCAGCCGAGACCATCGAGCGGCTCGCCCGGCTGTTCCGGATCCGACGGAGCCTGGCCCTCCCGGGAGGGGTGGCCACCGCCCATCGGCAGGCCACGGCCGCCGCTGTCGCCGTCAACCTTCTCAACCAGGCCGGCGGGGCGGTCGGCGACACGCTGCGGCTCACCACCCCGGTCACCGGCGGCGTGGAGCGCTCGTATGAATCGATCGGGGACCTGACCGCCGAGCTCAAGGCGGGGCGGGTCAGCACGATCCTCTTCGGCGACACGAATCCCGTCTATTCCCTGCCACCCGGGCTGGGCTTCGCCGAGTCGCTTCGACAGGCGGCGCTCCGCGTGTCGTTCAGCCCGGTCTTCGACGAAACCGCCTCCTGGTGCAACCTCCTGTTGCCGGATCACACGCCGCTCGAATCGTGGGGGGACTGGGTGCCGGAGGAGGGGATCGCGAGCCTGGTCCAGCCCGCTATGCAGCCGGTGTTCAACACCCGCTCGACGCCGGACCTCTTGCTAGAGACCTGGCGGCGCGTGCGGGGGACAGCAGCGGCGGCCGACACGACGGCCCAGGCAGCGGCGGCCGACACGACGGCCCAGGCGGGAGCGACGCCCGCCGCGCCGACGGGGGCGTCTCCCGCGGCCTCGCTCGATGCCGCGACGTGGTACGACTACCTGCGCGCCGCGTGGAGCGATCGGGCTCCGACCGCGGCGGCGTGGGCCGAGACCCTGAAACGAGGCGGCATCTGGACGGGAGCGGCCAGCGCCGTGATCACTGCGGCCCGACCGGTCGGATCGGTCGCAGCCGGGCCGGAGACGGCGCTGGACGAGCCCGGAGCCGAGGCGCCCGCCGAAGCGCAGGTCGAGCCGGTGGCCTTCGAGCCGGCCGAGTTCGAGGGGCCGGCCGAGGGCGATGCCTTCTACCTCCAGGTCTATCCGCACATCGCCATGTACGACGGGCGCCTGGCCAACCGGCCGTGGCTCCAGGAGCTGGCCGACCCGGTCACCTCGAGCTGCTGGCAGACCTGGGTCGAGATCCATCCGGACGTCGCCGAGGAGCGCGGGCTGAAGGACGGCGACATGGTCGAGATCGAATCGCCCTACGGGACGCTGCAGGCGCCGGTCCTGCTCTACCCCGGGGTTCGCCAGGACACGGTGGCGATGCCGCTCGGGCGCGGGCATACACGCATGGGGCGCTACGCGGGCGGCCGCGGGGCCAACCCGGTCGAGATCCTTCCGCCGACCTCCGAGCGTCACGGCGGCGGCTTCGTGTACCAGAGCGTGCGGGTGAGCCTGACCCCGACGGGGGCCTGGGTGCCGCCGCTGCGCCAGCAGGAGACTTCTGACCAGCACGACCGAGAGATCGCACGGGCGATCCCGATGGCCGAGGCGCTGAGTGGGGCCGCCGGTCATGCCGCCGATCACGCCGCGGGTCACGGCGAGGTGCTGACCGTCGAACGGGCAACGCAGGACGCTTCTCCGGAGAGCCCGTACCGCTGGGGCATGGCGATCAGCCTCGACGCGTGCACGGGCTGCGGGGCCTGCGTCACCGCCTGCCAGGCCGAGAACAACGTGCCCTGGGTCGGCCCGGAGCGGGTGGCGCGAAGCCGGCAGATGACCTGGCTCAGGATCGAGCGGTTCTTCGAGGAGAAGCCGGACGGCGGGCTCGAGACCCGTCACCTTCCCATGCTCTGCCAGCACTGCGGCGCAGCGCCCTGTGAGCCCGTGTGCCCGGTCTTCGCCACCTACCACAATCCGGACGGATTGAACGTCCAGGTCTACAACCGGTGCGTGGGCACCCGCTACTGCTCCAACAACTGCCCGTACAAGGTGCGCTACTTCAACTGGTTCACCTACGAGTGGCCCGAGCCGCTCAACTGGAGCCTCAATCCCGACGTGACGCGGCGCGAGAAGGGCGTCATGGAGAAGTGCACGTACTGCGTCCAGCGGATCAACGCCGCCAAAATCGCGATCAAAGAGGAGGGGCCTGACGCCGTGGTCCCCGACGGCTATTTCCAGACCGCCTGCCAGCAGACCTGCCCCACCGACGCGATCGTGTTCGGGAACCTGAAGGACCCCGAGAGCCGGGCCGGCCGCCTCTCCCGCGGGACGCTCGCGTACAGCGTGCTCGGCGAGCTGAACACGCGCCCGGCGAACTTCTACCTGAAGCAGGTCAACGAGCGGATGCCCGACGGGAGCTCCGGCTTCGCGGACCAGGCCCGACCGGCCCCGGTCGAGGCCGAGGTCGGCGGGAGCTGATGGAGGAGCCGAGGTCCGCCGCGACCGCGAGGACCGCGAACCGCGCCCAGGCGACGGTCTTCCGCCGGGTCAATCGCGACATCCTGGCGACCCTCGGGCCCCCGGGTCTCGGATGGGCCGCGCTGATGGCGCTCGTCCTGCTCGTCCTGGCCGCGGGCGCGGCGGCATGGATCTACCAGATCAGGACCGGGCTGGGGGTCGCGGGTTACGTCCCGCCCGTCATGTGGGCGGTGTACATCACCGATTTCGTCTTCTGGGTAGGAATCGCGCACTCGGGGACGCTGATCTCGGCGATCCTGTTTCTCTTCCGAGCCCAGTTCCGCACCGCGGTCTACCGGATCTCCGAGACCATGACGGTCTTCGCCGTCATGACGGCGGGGCTTTTCCCGCTCATCCATCTAGGACGCGTGTGGTACTTCTACTACCTCATCCCGTACCCGAACGAGCGGCTCATCTGGCCCAACTTCCGAAGCCCTCTGATCTGGGACTTCTTCGCCATCTCGACCTACTTCACGATCTCGGCGCTGTTCCTCTACGTCGGGCTCATCCCCGACATCACGGCGGCCCGCGACCAGGCCGAGCCGGGCACGATCCGTCACCGCGCCTACTCGATGCTGTCGCTGGGCTGGCAGGGGTCGGATAACCAGTGGCGTCACTACAATCGCGCGTACCTCTTCCTGGCCGGCCTGGCCACGCCGCTGGTCCTGTCGGTGCACTCGGTGGTGTCGTGGGACTTCGCGATGGCCATCGTGCCGGGCTGGCACTCGACGATCTTTGCCCCGTACTTCGTTGCCGGGGCGATCTTCAGCGGCGTCGCGCTGGTGATCACCCTCGTCGTCCCGCTGCGCAAGGCATTCCACCTCGAGGACTACATCGACGAGTACCACCTGGACAACCTGTGCAAACTGCTCCTCCTGACCTCGTCGATCGTCTTCTATTCGTACCTGGCGGAGTTCTTCATCGCCTGGTATTCGGGATCGCCGTTCGAGCGCGGTGTCTTCTGGGACCGCATCACGGGTCAGTACGCGTGGGCGGGATGGATCATGTACACCTGCAACTGCATTATCCCGCTCGCCCTCTGGTGGCGTCGCGTGCGAAGGTCCTGGTTCTGGGCGTTTCTGATCTCCATCGGCGTCAACATCGGCATGTGGTTCGAGCGCTTCGTGATCATCATCCAGTCGCTGGCCCACGAGTTCAATCCCGCGCAGTGGGATTACTACACACCGACCTGGGTCGAGTGGGCGATCACGGCCGGGGCTTTCGCCTGGTTCTTCATGTGGTTCCTGCTGTTCGTCAAGTTCCTGCCGTCGATGGCGATCGCCGAGCTGAAGGAGCTGCTGCCGCCGCGCCTCAGGCGACAGAAGGAAGAGCTGGAGGCAGGCGGATTGACCGCCGGAGGCGGCGCATGACGACGGAGCGGATCGAGGGCGGCGTCCGGGGCGTGTTCCTGAGCGTCGATGACGTGGCCGACGCGGTGAACGCGCTCGAGAGGGAGGGGTTCTCTTCGGACGAGATCACGGTGTACTCCCCGATCCCGACGCCGCATCTCGAGGAAGCGATCGACCGACCCACCAGCCCGGTCAGGAAGTTGACCCTGATCGGGGGGATCCTGGGGTGCATCGTCGGCTTCGCCCTCACCTACTGGACGTTCTTCGCATGGCCGCTGCACGTCGGCGGGAAGCCGATCTCGTCGTTCCCGGTGACGGTGGTGATCATGTTCGAGCTGACCGTGCTGCTGGGCGGTCTCTTCACCCTGGCCGGCGTGCTGACGTTCAGCCGGATTCCGGCGTTGGGCCGACAGGTCGGCTACCACCCGCGGTTCTCCGAGGATCTGTTCGGCGTCGTGGTCCGCTCCGCGGACGAAAGCGGGCTCAGCAAGGCGGAGGGGGTGCTGGACAGAACCGGCTCCGAGGCGATCGATGCCCTTTCCTAGGACGCTGTGGACCGCCGCGACCCGCTTCGCGAGGGCCCCCGTGATCGCCCTTTTCGTGGGCGGGCTGGCGATCCCGGGCTGTGAGTGGTTCAGCACGATGAGCCGGACCGACGCGATCCAGCCCCACGAGATGGCGCCGCTGCCGCCCCCCGAGCACGCGGTGCCGCTGGACGGGCTGCCGGATTTCGACCTGACGTCCGTCGAGGGCATGCTGTCGAACCCCGTGCCGGCGGACGACGCCTCGCGGGAGAGGGGAAGGGCCTGGTACGTCACCTTCTGCGCCGTCTGCCACGGGGAGGATGGGATGGGCCAGGGGCCGATCTCGGACAAGTTCCCGGCCATCCCGCCCGTCGCGGGCGCGGTCCGATTCTCGGACGCCTACCTCTTCGCGCTGATCACGAACGGGCGCGGGCTCATGCCCGCCTACAACCGGATCCCGCAGACCCACCGCTGGGATATCGTGAACTACCTGCGCTCGATGACGTTCGGGTCCGGGACACCGGCGTCCGCCGACACGACCCCGACCGGCGCGGCCGGCGCCGACACGACCCCGGCGAGCTCCACCGCGGCCGACACGGGAGCCGCGGCGCCATGACGGTCCACGGCGGCCGGCGCCTCGACCTCCAGGATCTCCTCGACCGCATGGCCGAGGGGCCGGCGCGGCCCTTCTACCTGCTGGCCGTCCTCCTCACGCTGGCCGGGGTTGCCGGCTTCGTGGCCGGAATCGGGATCGACCCGGCGCGGGCCTGGACGGCGCTCGTCTGGAACTGGGCGTTCTGGAGCGGGGTCGCGATCGGCGGCCCGATCCTGGCGGCCTCGGCCGCCGTGTCCAACGGACAGTGGATACGCCCGCTGCGCCGCTTCGGCGAGGCCCTGGCGGCGTTTTTGCCCGTCTCGTTCGCGCTGGGCATCGTCCTCTTCTTCGGGCTCGACCACGTCTACTCGTGGATCGCGAACCCGATCCCGGTCAAGGAGGCGTACCTCAACAAGCCGTTCTTCATCGTCCGCCAGGCGGCCGTGATGGCGATCCTGTACGGCCTGGCGCTGACCTACGTCTACTGGTCGCTGCGTCCCGATCTGGGGCAGCTGCGGGAACGGGTCGCCGGCTGGCGGCGGGGGCTCTACGGCCGGCTCAGTACGGGCTGGCGTGGCCTCGACGAGGAGGTCGAGCGCTCGCACCGCACGCGGTCACGGCTCGGTCCCGTCCTGATCGTCGCGTACGCCATCCTGTGGACGTTTTGGGCCTGGGACTGGCTCATGTCGATCGATCCGCACTGGTTCTCGACCCTGTTCGGCGCCTGGATCTTCATGACGCACTACCTGGCCGCGATCGCCGCCACCGCGATCCTGGCGTGCCTGGTGCGTGGCTACCGGTCGCTGGCGGAGGCCGTCGATCCACGGTCCCTGCACGACATCGGCAAGATGCTGTTCGCGTTCACGATCTTCTGGACGTATCTGTTCTTCGCCCAGTACCTGGTGATCTGGTACGGCCGCCTGCCCGAGGAGACGCACTTCGTCAAGTTGCGACTGTGGGAGGCCTATCAGCCGGTGGCCACGATCGTGCTGGCCGCCGTCTTCCTGGTGCCGTTCCTCGGGCTCCTGGGGGTCAGGCCCAAGCGGACGCCGTCGCTCCTGACCGGGTTCTCCCTCGTCAGCCTGATCGGGATCTGGCTCCTGCACTTCGTGCTGATCGCCCCCAGCGTCTTCCCCGACCACATTGCCTTCGGCTGGATCGAGGCGCTGGTGGCAGCGGGTGTGTTTGGCATCTTTTCGCTTTGCGTCCTCGCCTTCCTGGCCGCCTTCCCGGCGGTCGCCATCGCGGCCGGACTGCCTCTCGACCCCGAGGCGGAGAAGCTGGCCGAGCTCACCGAGCCGCATCACCACTGAACTGAAAAGGGCACCATTGTCCCGGGGACCGGAACTTGCCGGACCATAGGAAGAGTATGAAGGGTATGCCGGCCACGCCGATTCGATCGCCCTACCGGGTGCTTGCCATAATCTACGGTCCAGCGCTCCTTTTTCTGGCGCTCACGGCATGGATAAGCCAGTCCGCGGGCGTCCCACTCAGTTTTTTCTCACGTGATCCAGCCATCACGTGGGGGGGGCATCCTCTCACCGGGATGCAATCCAATCTTGGCGTGCTGGTGTGGTCGGGTGCCGCCATCGTCTGTTTTTTCAGCCATTCAGTCTCGAAACGCAGGCATGACGACGGAGATCTGGCCAAATTCTTCCTGTGGTCAGGCGTGATCACCTTGTGGCTGGCGCTCGATGATTTCTTTCTGTTCCATGACGAGCTCGCATATCGCTATCTGGGATTGCGCGACAAGCCCATATATCTTGGCTATGGATTGGTCTGCCTGTGGTATGTCGTGAAGTTTCGAGCAGTCATCCTGCGCTCTGAGTATGCATTGTTGTTTCTAGCATCCGTATTCTTTGGCTCGTCGATTCTTGTCGACGCTTTTCACACTCTGTGGGAATCACCCTGGCGCATCTTCTTTGAGGATGGATTCAAAATACTCGGAATCGTGACTTGGAGCGGTTACCTGATTCGAACATGCTTTCATGCAATAGCGGCCTCTCCCGGATTTCCGGGACGTAGCGATGAAACCGCACCGAGTTCCAAGCCAAGACTGCATCCGCCAGGCGCAGGACGCAGCTGACGCCGGTGTCCCGAGAAAGAGCTTGGACCGCCGAGCCCTAGTCACCGGCTCGAGCCGGGGGATCGGCCGCGCCACGGCGATCGCGCTGGCGAGAGCGGGTGCGCGGGTTGTGCTGACTTCGCGCGGCGGCGAGGACCTGGAGGCGGCGGCCCGCGCGGTCGCGGACGCCGGTCCCGAGCCTCGCATCGAGATCTGTGACTTCGCCGATGCCGGCCAGATCGAAGCCCTCTTCGATCGGCTCACCGCCGACGGCGAAGCGATCGAGATCCTCGTCAACAACGTGGGCGCGGGGCGGATGGCCGATTTTCTCGATGTCCCCGACGAGGAATGGATGCATCTCTGGGAGCTCAACGTGATGAGCGCCGTTCGTTGCACGCGCCGGGTGCTCCCGGGGATGCGTGAGCGGCGATGGGGCAGGATCGTGAACGTCTCCTCGAGCGCGGGGATCCGCCCTTCGGCCCGCTGGCCCCATTACGCCCCGACCAAGGCCGCGCTCCAGGCGCTCACGATGGTCCTCGCCGACGGCTACGCGAAGGAGGGAATCACCGTCAACGCTGTCTGTCCGGGTCCTACCCTCTCGCCGAGCTGGACCGCGGGGGACGGTCTGGCCGCCTCGATCGCCGAGGCGCAGGAGACCACGAAGGCGCGCGTGCTCGAGTCGGTTGGGGCGCGGATTCCCGCCGGGCGCATGGGGGAGCCCGAGGAGATCGGCGCGGCGGTCGCCTTCCTGGCGTCCGAGGAGGCGTCGTTCGTCAACGGGGCGGTGCTGTCGGTCGACGGCGGCAATGTCCACGTGACGGGATAGTTCGCCAGCGGGGAGGGGGTCCGGCGACCTCTGAGGTTCGTCGTTGACGGTCGTGCATTCGAATGCACTTTCGTGAACGAGTCTGCAGGAGGGAAAGCCACAGGGCCGCCCTCCAGGAGAGTTGGGATCCCTCCATCCCCGGCGGTAGATTGCCCTTCGTGACGCCTGCCGCGCTCCGTCGCTACACCCAGCTCGTCGCCGGCTGCACCTTTCTCCTCCTCCTGGCGGGGGGCATGGTCACCAGCACGGGCTCGGGGCTCGCCGTGCCCGACTGGCCGCTCAGCTACGGACAGTGGATGCCGGCCATGGAGGGCGGCGTGCTGTACGAGCACGGCCACCGCCTGATCGCCGGCCTGGTGGGGGTCCTGATCGCGGTCCAGGCCCTCTGGCTCTGGCGCCGCGAGCCACGCGCCTGGGTCCGGCGGCTGGGATGGCTGGCCCTGGGCGGCGTCGTCCTGCAGGCCATGCTGGGAGGCGCGACCGTGCTCCTCGGACTCCCGGACGCGATCTCGGTCGGCCACGCGGGCCTGGCCGAGCTGCTGTTCGGGATGACGGTGACGATCGCGATCGCCTGCTCCCGCGGCTGGCACGAGCGGCGCGAGCGGCTCATGGACACCGGCGAGCCGGCCTTGGTCACGCTGGGCGCGGTCACTGCCGGCGCCATCCTCCTGCAGGTCCTGCTCGGGGCGGTCGTCCGCCACACCGGTGCGGGCATGGCCATCCCTACCTTCCCGCTCGCCTACGGCCAGCTGGTTCCGCCGCTGGACTCGCGACCGGTGGCGCTCCACTTCGCCCATCGGGCAGGCGCGGTCGTGGTGCTTGTTCTGATCGCCTGGCTGGTCCGGCGGGCCTGGCACTCCCATCGGAGCGACCCCTGGCTCCTCGAGCCCGCACTTCTTCTGGCCGGGCTGGTGGTTCTCCAGATTGGGCTGGGCGGCTGGGTGATCTGGTCGTACAAGGCGGCCTGGGTGACTACCGCGCACCTCGGCGTGGGCGCCCTCCTATGGGCGGGCGCGCTGGGGCTGGCGCTGCGGGCGGACCGGGGGCTCAGGCTCGCGCCCCTGCCGGCCGCCGGGCGCGTGGACCTGGTCGTCCAGGAGATCACGTGAACGATTGGCTGATCCTGATCAAGGCGCGGATCACGGCGCTGGTGCTGGTCACCGCGGCGACCGGATACGTCCTGGGGGCGCTGGAGATCGACCTCGGAATCCTCGTGTCGCTGCTTGTCGGGGTGGGACTGGCCTCGGCCGGGGCCGCGGCGCTCAATCAGGTCTACGAGCGCGACGCCGACGCGCGCATGGTTCGCACTGCTTCGCGGCCCGTCCCGGCGGGACGGATCTCCCCGGCCCGCGGGCTCGCCGCCGGGCTGCTCCTGTCGGCCGGGGGGGTCGCCTGGCTGGCGATCGGGATCAACGCGCTCACGGGCTTTCTGGCGCTCCTGACGATCGTCCTCTACATCGCGGTGTACACTCCGCTCAAGCCGAGGACCTCGTTGAACACGCTGGTGGGGGCGATCCCCGGGGCGATCCCGCCCGTCATCGGCTGGACGGCGGCGACGGGTTCCGTCGGCCTGGGCGGCTGGGCGCTGTTCTCCATCCTCTTTCTCTGGCAGCTGCCTCACTTTCTCGCCATCGCCTGGATGTTCAAGGACGACTACGCGCGCGGGGGCTTCCCGATGCTTCCGGTGGTGGATCCGGCCGGCGGATCCACCGGTCGCCAGGCGGCACTGTACGCGCTAGCCCTGATCCCGGTCAGCCTGACCCCGACCTTGCTCGGGTTGACCGGCGGCGTCTACTTCTTCGGGGCGCTCGCGCTGGGCGTGGTCTTTCTGGCATTCGGTCTGGGGATGGCCATGGACCGGGGCCGGAAGGGCGCTCGCCGGCTCCTGCTCGCCTCGGTGACCTACCTGCCGATCCTGCTGGCCCTGCTCGTCCTGGATCGTGTCGCGACCTGAATCCGATCCCGCGTGGGCGGTCCTAGTCGAGGATGTCGGGCATCGCTTCGGCGATCGTCCCGCTCTGGAAGGGGTCTCGTTCCGTGTGTCCCCGGGGGAGCGGTTCGGGCTGCTGGGCCCGAATGGCGGGGGAAAGACCACGCTGATGCGGATCCTGAGCACACTGCTCGTGCCGACTGCCGGCCGGGCCGCGGTGGCCGGGATCGACGTCGTGCGCGATCCCGCCTCCGTCAGGCGGAGGATCGGCGTCGTCTTCCAGCACGCCAGCCTCGACCCCTGGCTCACCCCGGCCGAGAACCTGCGCCATCAGGGCCATCTCTACGGGCTCCGGGGCTCCCGGCTGGCCGCTGCGATCGAGAGCCTGCTGGGATCTCTCGGAGTCGCGGACCGGGCCGATGACCACGTCCGGACGCTCTCGGGTGGGCTCGTAAGGCGCGTCGAGCTCGCCAAGGGCCTCCTTCACGACCCGCCGGTGCTTCTCCTCGACGAGCCCACCGCGGGCCTGGACCCCGGCGGGCGCAAGGACTTCTGGCGCGGGGTCGACATTCTGCGGGCCGAGCGCCGGGTGACGGTCGTCGTGACCACCCACCTCATGCTCGAGGCCGAGGACTGCGACCGGATCGGCATCCTCGACCGCGGGTCGCTGGTGGCGCTCGACCCCCCGGAGACGCTGAAGGGCGGCATCCGGGGCGACGTCGTCTCGCTCGAGACCGCCGAGCCCCAGCGGCTGGCCGCGGCGGTAGCCGAGCGGTTCTCCGCGCCGGCCAGCGTGGTGGACGGGGTCGTGCGAATCGAGTGGCCCGACGGGGCCGCCTTCGTCCCGCGCCTCGCCGAGGCCTTTCCCGGGCTGATCCGTTCGATCACCGTCGGACGGGCGACCCTGGAGGACGTGTTCGTCCAGCGGACGGGTCATCGCTTCTATGAGTGAGACGGTTCTCCCCGCACTGAGCCTGGGCTGGCGCGAGATCGTGCGCTTCCATCGCGACCGCATGCGCGTTCTGAGCGGGATCGCCACGGCGCTCCTGTTCTGGGTCCTGATCGGTTTCGGCATGGCCGGCTCGTTCGCGCCGGCCGGGATGCCTGCCGGGGTGGGGGCGGTCGAGTACCTGTTCCCGGGCACGATCGTGTTCGTCGTCCTGGTGACCGCCATCGTCGGCACGTTCAGCCTGATCGAGGACCGCCGGACCGGGTTCCTGCAGGGGGTGATCGTGTCGCCCGTGTCGCGCTCGGCGATCGTGCTGGGCAAGGTCCTCGGAGGCGCGTCCATTGCCGTCCTGCAGGGGGCGCTGCTCCTGCCGCTCCTGCCGCTGGTCGGCATCCCGGTGCTTCCGACGGGAATCGTGGTCGGCCTCCTGGCTCTCTTCGCGATGGCCTTCGCGCTCACCTGCCTGGGGTTCGTCCTCGCGTGGGGGATGGAGTCGATCCAGGGGTTCCACGGCATCGTGAACCTGCTGCTCCTCCCGCTCTGGTTCCTGTCCGGCGCGCTCTTCCCGCTGGCCGGCGCCGCCCATGGGCTTCAGATCGTGATGCGGCTCGATCCCCTGGCCTACGGCTTGGCCGCCTTCCGCCAAGCCCTCTACGGGCGCACCGACGTCGCCTTCACGAGCCCCGGTGTCGCCTGGGCGGTGACCATCGGGTTCGCGCTGGCGGCCTTCGGGGTCGCGGTTTGGGTGGTCCGGCGATGAGCCTGGGCCGTGCGGTGTGTTCGCGGTGATCGATCTCCACGACCTGCCGGCGCTGAACGCGGCGCTGAACTCGCTCGCCGCCGTGCTGCTCGTGGTGGGGCATCTCTTCGTCAGGCGGGGGCGGATCGACCGGCACCGGCTCTGCATGGGAGCGGCGCTGGTCGTCTCGGCCCTGTTCCTGGCGTCCTACGTCGTCTATCACGTCCAGGCCGGATCGGTGCGCTTCACCGCCGGCGGGTGGCCGCGCGTGGCTTACTATGCGATTCTCGTGACCCATGTCCCGCTGGCGGCCGCGATCCTGCCGCTGGCGCTGGTCACGGCCGGCCGCGGGCTTCGCGGGCGGATCGAGGCGCACGTCCGGATCGCGCGCTGGACATGGCCGCTCTGGCTCTACGTGTCGGTTACGGGAGTGTTAATCTATCTCATGCTGTACCACTGGTTTCCATCGAGCGAGGTGATGTGATGGCTGAAGGCGTGTTCGCAGCCCTCTATGCGGTGCTGTGGGCGGTTCTCTTCATCGTTCTGTTCCGCCTGGGCGGGCAGTCCCGGGACCTCCAGCGGACGATCCGCCAGATCAAGCGGAACCTCCACTCGGGGTGGCCGGATCCGGAGGAGTAACCGATCGACAGGGGCGAGCCGCGTTGCCCGAAGAGCGTCCGGGCGTATATTTTCTCGTCCCGCCGGCTGCGCCCTTAGCTCAATTGGATAGAGCGTCAGACTACGGATCTGAAGGTTGGGGGTTCGACTCCCTCAGGGCGCACCACGCCCGCTGGATGGCCGAGGCGCTGGGTCTGGCCCGCGAGGCGGCCGATCGCGGCGAGGTTCCGGTAGGGGCGGTCGTGGTGGTGGGCGGAAGGATCGTTGGGCGCGGTGCAAACCGGACCGAGGCCTGGCAGGATCCGACCGCGCACGCCGAGATCCTTGCCCTGCGCGAAGCTGCCCGCGAGCTGGGCTCGTGGCGGCTCCTGGGCGCGACCCTGTACGTGACGCTGGAGCCCTGTGCGATGTGCGCGGGGGCATGCGTGCTGTCCCGGATCGAGCGGCTCGTGTACGGGGCCGACGACCCCAAGGCCGGCATGTGCGGCAGCCTGGCCGACCTGGCGACCGATCCGCGCCTCAACCATCGCATCGACGTCGTTCGCGGGGTGGGGGCGCGGGAGGCCGGCGCTCTGCTGAGGGAGTTCTTCCGCTCCCGGCGGGGAGCTTCACCAGGGGCGTCGGGGGACCAGGAGACGATACAGGAAAACGATCGCCATCACGAAGGCGAGGACGTGGATCCAGGGCCCGGCCCCGAGGAGCAGACCCAAGAGCCAGAGGATCAGCAGCACGACGAGGCTCGTCCAGAACATGGGCCTCTAACCTGATCCGGGCCGGGGTCCGCGGCAACGGGACTCTGCGAGGCGGTGGCTTACAGTGAGGGTGCCTGCTCCCGGATGCCGTGTGTAATTCGAGTTACACACGGCGCGAGCAGAAGCGTGCCAAGGGAGGGCCCACCACCACGTCCCCCGGGCGCCCGCGCCGGTTGAATTCAGGCTCCCGCGATGCGACCTTCATTGGTCAAGCTGCGGAGGGGTGGCCGAGCGGTTGAAGGCGCCGGTCTCGAAAACCGGTATGCGTGAATAGCGTATCGTGGGTTCGAATCCCACCCCCTCCGCCATTCGGTCGATCAAGGCGGCCGATATCTTCGGCCGCCCTGATCGACCTCATCAGATGATGAACCCGTCCCTCAGCAGGGAGAAGACCACCCTGTCGTCGGGCCGCCGGCCTACGTGATCAGCCTGCCGTTGCCCCGCGCCGCCGTGGCGAGCGAGACCGAGCCCATCCGCGCCGAGATCTTTGGTGTCGAGCGGCTCGAGCAGCACGCGCGGTCTCTCGCCGAGGCGCAGCTCGCCCGCGCCGAGAAGCGCCGCGGTTATCCGCTGCTGGGACGACTCGAGAACAATTCCCGGATCCTGCGCGACTGCTACCGGGCGCTAACCGAGGCCGTGCGGAGGGATGAGGCGATCTCGCCCGCCTCCGAATGGCTGATCGACAACTTCTTCCTGGTGGACGATCAGGTCCGGATCATCCGCGATGCCCTGCCTTCGGACTACTACCACGAGTTGCCCAAGATCCGCTCCGGCCACCTGGCCGATTACCCCCGTGTCTATGGGCTGACGTGGGCTTTCGTGGCGCACACCGACAGTCGCTTCGACCCGCAGCTGCTCGAGCGCTTCGTCCGGGTGTACCAGGAGATCACGCCACTCACGATGGGCGAGCTGTGGGCGGTGCCGATCTCCCTGCGGCTCGTTCTGATCGAGAACCTGCGCCGGATCGCCCTCCAGGTCGTGCGCTCACGGGAGGCTCGCGCCGAGGCCAACGCGCTCGCCGACCGGCTGCTCGAGGCGTCCGGTGGAGGTCCCGACGACGACCTGGCCGGCCTCGAGCCCTATCGGACGAAAGCGCTCGAGAGCCCTTTCGCCGTCGCGCTCGTGCAGCGGCTGCGCGAAAGCGACCCGGCGGTGATGCCGGCCCTGGGATGGCTCGAGGAGCGTCTCGCCGAGGACGGCACGAGCTCGGAAGACGTCGTGCGGAGGGAGCACATGAGCCAGCTCGCCGCCCATGCGACGATCGTCAACATCTTCACCAGCCTGCGCCAGGTCGCCGCCTACGACTGGCGGGAGTTCTTCGAGAGCGTGAGCCTGGTCGAGCGCGCCCTCCAGCGCGATCCGACGCGGATCTATCCCCAGATGGACTTCGTCACGCGCGACACGTACCGGCATGCGGTCGAGGAGCTGGCGCGCGGCTCGAAGTGGTCCGAGCTGGCGGTGGCCGAGCGCGCCCGCGAGCGGGCCGCGCGCGAGAACGGAGGTGGCGAGAACGGAGATGGCGAGAACGGAGGCGGAGAGGATCGGGTCCGGCGTCATCTCGGCTACTGGCTGATCCGCGGCGGCCGGCGCGAGTTCGAGAAGGAGCTCGAGTTCCGGGCGCCGATATCGAGCTGGCTCCGACGGGCTTTCCTCGCGACGGCGACGCCTGGCTATCTGGGCACGATCGCGCTGGTGAGCGGGCTTCTCGTGGCGCTGCTGGTCGTCTACCTGGCGCAGCTCGGCGTGGGCCCCGCGGTGCTGGCCGTGCTGGCCCTGCTCTCGCTGGTACCGGCGAGCGACCTGGCGATCGCGCTCGTCCAGCGCGACGTGATCGAGCTGCTCGAGCCGAGGCGCCTGCCCAAATTGGATTTCCGCTCGGGGATCCCCGAGTCCTGCTCGACCCTGGTCGTCGTCCCGACCATCCTGACCGATGTCGGGGGGGTCCGTCAGCAGGTCGAGCGCATCGAGCGTCACTACCTCGCCACTTCCCGCGGGCACATCGCCTACGCGCTTCTCAGCGACTGGAAGGATGCGGAGGCCGAGGAGCTCCCCGGCGACGATCAGCTGCTGGCGGCGGCCGCGCGCGATCTGACCGAGATCAACGAGCGCTACGGACCCCGGCCCGACGGCGGCCCGAGGTTCCTCCTGCTCCACCGCCGGCGGGTCTGGAACCCCGTCGAGGGCGCCTGGATGGGCTGGGAGCGCAAGCGCGGGAAGATCGACGAGCTGAACCGTCTCCTGCGGGGTGATGACGACACGACCTACGTTCCGCGCGCCGACGGCCTGACCGAGATCCCCGCCAACGTGCGCTACGTCCTCACCCTCGACGCCGATACACGCCTTCCCCTGGAGGCCGGCGAGCAGCTGATCGGGGCGATGGCGCATCCGCTCAACCAGCCGTGGGTGCATCCGGAGAAGCAGCGGGTGACGCAGGGGTACGGGATCCTGCAGCCCCGGGTGACGCCGATCCTGCCGCCGGCCGATGAGACGACCCTCTATCACAAGATCTGGTCGGGCCCGACCGGGCTCGACCCCTACGTGGCGGCGGTCTCGGACGTGTACCAGGATCTCTTCAACGAGGCGTCCTACGTGGGCAAGGGCATCTACGAGGTGGACGCGTTCGCGGCCGCGCTCGAAAACCGCGTGCCCGAGAACACCCTCCTCAGCCACGACCTTTTCGAGGGATGCTTCGCCCGCGCCGGGCTGATCACCGACGTCGAGGTGTTCGACGAGTTCCCCACCCATTACGAGACGAGCGCCCGGCGCGTGCATCGCTGGGCGCGCGGGGACTGGCAGCTGCTGCCCTGGATCGTGGGCGACCCGCCCTCGGTCGACGGACGGCGGCCGCCGCGATCCCTTTCGCTGATCAGCCGGTGGAAGATGCTCGATAACCTGCGGCGGACGCTCTCGCCGCCGGCCACGTTCCTGCTCCTCGTGGCTGGCTGGCTGTCGCTCCCGGTGTCACCGCTTCTGTGGACGGGCTTCGTGGTGGCCACGCTGGCCATGCCCGCCGCGGTCCCCGTGCTCACCGGGCTCGTCCCTCGCCGCCGCGGGATCGCCAAGCGAAGCCATCTCCGAGGGATCGCCGCCGACGCGGTGACCGCGGCCGCCCAGGTCGGCCTCTCGGTCGTTTTCGTCGCCAACCGCGCCGTCCTCATGGTCGACGCGATCGTGCGCACGCTCTACCGGAAGTACGTATCGCGGCGCCATCTGCTCGAATGGGTCACCGCGGCGCAGGCGGGAAGTGGGGTCTCCCGGAACCTGGGCCAGGCGTATCGCAAGATGTGGCCGGCGGTGGCGCTGGGGCTGGCGGTGCTGGCGCTCCTGTTCGCGATTCGCCCGATGGCGGCCCTGGAGGCCTTCCCGGTGGTGGCCCTGTGGCTGGCGTCGCCCGCCTTCGCACTGTGGCTGAGCCGGCCGCTGGGGGATCGCGGCCTGGAGGCGCTGGATCCGGAGTCCGAGGCCGATCTGCGGCGCGTGGCGCGTCAGACGTGGGGCTTCTTCGAACGGCTGGTGGACGAGGACGACGGATGGCTGCCGCCCGACAACCTGCAGACGGAGCCCGAGACCGTCATCGCCCACCGCACGTCGCCGACCAACATCGGCATGTACCTGATCTCGACCGTGGCGGCGCGGGACTTCGGCTGGATCGGGACGGACGAGGTGGCGGGACGGTTCGAGCGGACGTTCGGCACCCTGGACCGCCTGGAGCGCCACGCCGGCCACCTCTACAACTGGTACGACACCCGCACGTTGCAGCCGCTCGATCCCCCCTACATCTCGACCGTGGATAGCGGAAACCTGGCCGGCCACCTTCTCACGGCGGCCGAGGCCTGCCGCGAGCTGACCAGGAAGCCGGTGCCCGGTCACGGGGCGCTCCAGGGGATCGGGGACGCATTCGTCCTGGCCCGCGAGGCGGCGCGAGTGACATCGGAAGCGCTGCGTTCGGCCACCGTCTCCCGACACGACCTGGACGAGTCCCTCCAGACCCTGGCCGAGGCGCTGGCCGAGACGCCGGCCACCACGGCCGCGTGGGCCGCGCTCCTGGAGCGCATGGAGGCCGCCGCGGCCACGCTGTGCGACGTGGCCGAGGTATTGGCCGAGGAAAACGGGGAAGAGGCGGCCGATCTGATGGCTTGGTCGGGCCGCGTGGCCGACGGGATCGCGTCGCATCGGCGAGATCTTCTCACCGTCGCTCCGTGGGGGAAGATCCTGGCAGGCGACATCCCGACCTGGCTCTCGGCGGACGCCGAGCGGCGCGAGCGCTGGGATCGGGCTCTCGACGTCCTGTCCACCGTACCCGCACCCGCCGCGGTGACCCTTGTCGCCCGCGCCGCGGAGGCCGAGCTCGACCCGCTGGCGGCCGATCTCGAGGGCTCGGGCGACCTGGAGATCGAAGCTGCCCGGCGATGGATCGAGTCCCTCCGCGCCGCGGTCGGGCGCGGACGGAACTCCTCGGCCGCGCTGGTCGAGCGCCTGGAAGGCCTCGCCGCCCGTGCCGACGGCTGGGTCGAGGAGACCGACTTCCGCATCCTCTACGACGAGGAGCGGAAGCTGTTTTCGATCGGGTATCGGCCACTCGAGGGACGCCTCGACAACAGCTACTACGACCTGCTCGCCACCGAGGCGCGCCTGGCGAGCCTGGTGGCGATCGCCAAGGGGGATGTCCCGGTCGAGCACTGGTTCCGGCTCGGCCGCCCGGTGACACCGGTCGGGAAGGACGCGGCGCTCATCTCGTGGTCCGGATCGATGTTCGAGTACCTGATGCCGTACCTCGTCATGAAGGCCCCGGCGGGGACGATGCTCGACCGGACCCAGCGCCTCGTCGTGCGCCGGCAGATCCAGTACGGCTCGGAGCGGGGGATCCCGTGGGGCGTCTCGGAGTCGGCCTACAACGCCCGCGACCTGGCGTTCAGCTACCAGTACTCGCACTTCGGGATCCCCGGGCTGGGGCTGACGCGGGGGTTGAGCGAGGACCTGGTCGTGGCGCCCTACGCCTCCGCGCTGGCGGCGATGATCGAGCCCCGCGCGGCGGTCCGCAACCTGGAGCGGCTGGCCGCCCTCGGGGCGCGGGGCGACTTCGGGTTTTTCGAGGCCCTCGATTTCACCCCCCTCCGCCTGCCCAAGGACCAGAAGGTCGAGGTCGTCCGCGCCTACATGGCCCACCACCAGGGGATGACGATCGCCGCGATCGACAACGTCGTGAACGACGGCGTGCTCAGGGAGCGGTTCCACGAGGTGCCGATGATCGGCGCCGCCGAGCTCGTGCTGCAGGAGCGGATCCCGCGGGACATGGCGGTGGCCCGGCCAAGGCCGGAGGAGGTCAAGGCGGCGCGTCACGTCCGCGAGATCGTTCCGCCCGCCATCCGGCGCTTCAGGAAGCCCCACACCCGCGTGCCCCGCACCCACGTGCTCTCGAACGGCCGCCTGAGCGTGATGTTGACGAACGCGGGATCAGGGTACACCCACCACCTGGAGCGGGCGATCACCCGCTGGCGGGAGGACACGACGCGCGACGGCTGGGGCTCCTACCTGTACCTCCGCGACGTTGCCAGCGGGGAAGTCTGGTCGGCGGGCTTCCAGCCGACGGCGGTGGAGCCCGAGCACTATGAGGTGGTCTTCTCCGAGGATCGGGCCGAGATCCATCGCCTGGACGGGGCGATCTGGACCTCGCTCGAGGTGATCGTCTCGCCGGAGGACGATGGCGAGCTGCGCCGGCTGACGATCAAGAACCTGGGGGCGCGGCTCCGCGAGATCGAAGTCACCAGCTACGCCGAGGTCGTTCTCGCGCCGCCCGCGGCCGACGCCGCCCATCCGGCCTTCCAGAACCTGTTCATCCAGACCGAGTTCGTCCCGACCCTGGACGCCATCGTCGCCACGCGGCGACCGCGGGAGGGGGACGATCCCGAGATCTGGGCGGCGCACGTCGTGGCGGTCAAGGGCGGCGAGACGGTGGGAGCGCTGCAGTGCGAGACGGACCGCTCGCGGTTCCTGGACCGTGGGCGGGGGGTCAGGCGGCCGAGCGTCGTCTTCGAGGGTCGGCCGCTCTCCAACACCACCGGCTCGGTCCTGGACCCGATCTTCAGCCTGCGGCGGACGATCCGCCTGCAGTCGGGCGAGTCGGCCCAGCTGACGTTCTCCACGCTGGTCGCCGACACGCGCGACGAGGCGCTGGCGCTGGTCGACAAGTACGGCGAGACGGCAACCTTCGAGCGCGAGGCGGCGCTAGCTTGGACGCAGGCCCAGGTCCAGCTCCAGCATCTGGGGATCGAGGCCGACGAGGCGCACTTGTTCCAGCGGCTCGCGAGCCGGATCCTGTATCTCGATCCGGGGCTCCGGCCGGCCTCGGCAACCCTCTCCGAGAATGCCGGCGGCCAGAAAGCGCTGTGGGGCTACGGGATCTCAGGGGATCGGCCGGTCGTCCTCGTCCGGATCGACCACATCCGCGACCGCGAGATCGTCCGCCACCTGATTCGCGCTCACGAATACTGGGGCATGAAGGGGCTCGCGGTCGACCTGGTGATCGTCAACGAGCACCCCCACACGTACGCCGAAGAGCTCCAGGACTGGCTCGAGCGGAGCGTCCGCGTGAGCCAGTCGAGCGCCCGTCACGAGACGCACGTCGGCCACGGCGAGGTCTTCGTTCTGCGGGGCGACCAGATCCCCGAGGAGGACCGGCTGCTCCTGAGTACGGTGGCGCGTGCCGTTCTTCTCTCGCACCACGGCTCGCTGGCCGAGCAGCTCGAGGCCGCGCTCCGCGACGAGTCCGCGGTGCCGCTGCCCGGGAAGCCGCCCGCGAGGCAGCCCACGGCCAGCATGCCGCCGCCCCGGCCGCGGCTCTCCTTCTTCAACGGTCTGGGCGGGTTCGCCGAAGCGGGTCGCGAGTACGTCACCATCCTCGGCGAGGGGCAGTGGACTCCGGCGCCGTGGATCAACGTGATCTCCAACCCGCGGTTCGGATTCCAGGTGTCCGAGTCGGGGGCCGGCTTCACGTGGGCGGTCAACAGCCGGGAGAACCGTCTGACCCCCTGGTCCAACGACCCCGTCACCGATCCGGTCGGCGAGGCGCTGTACATCCGGGACGAGGATTCGGGGGCCATCTGGACCCCGACGCCGCTCCCCATCCGCCAGCCGTCCCCCTACCAGACCCACCATGGCCAGGGGTACAGCCGCTTCGAGATCCAGTGCCACGGGGTCGCGAGCCGGCTGACCCAATACGTGCCGCTGGACGACCCCGTGAAGATCTCCCGGCTGACCTTGAAGAACCTGTCGGACCGAACCCGACGCCTGTCGGTGACGGCTTACGTCGAATGGGTGCTGGGGGTCTTCCGCGACAAGAGCGCACCCTTCGTAGTTACCGCGATCGACGACGAGACGCGGGGCCTCTTCGCGACCAATCGCTGGAACCCGGTCTACGCCGAGCGGGTCGCCTTCGCCGACCTGCGCGGCCAGCAGGACGAGTGGACGACCGACCGCACCGAGTTCCTGGGCCGCAACGGCACCCTGCATCACCCGGCCGCCATGGTCTCGGGCAAGCCCCTGTCCGGCCGGACGGGGACTGGCTGGGATCCCTGCGCGGCGCTCCGGCGGTACTTGACCCTCCGGCCCGGCGCCACCGTGGAAGTCGTGTTCCTGCTCGGGCAGGGGGACGACCTGGAGGCGACGCGCCGGCTGGTCGCCCGCTACCGCACCGCGGATCTGGACGCCGTGCTCCAGGAGGTCGAGACCTGGTGGGAGGACGTGCTGGGGGCGCTCCAGGTTCGGACCCCCGACTACTCGATGTCGATCATGCTGAACCGGTGGCTCCTCTACCAGGCGCTGTCGTGCCGCTACTGGGCGCGGTCGGCCTTCTATCAGTCAGGCGGAGCCTACGGGTTCCGCGATCAGCTGCAAGACGTGACGGCGCTGGTCGTGGCGCGACGCGAGATCGTCCGCGAGCACATTCTGCGCGCGGCCGCGCACCAGTTTCAGGAGGGCGACGTCCTCCACTGGTGGCACCCGCCGACCGGGAAGGGCGTCCGCACCACGATCTCGGACGATCGGTCCTGGCTGCCCCTGACGCTCCTGCACTATCTGTCGGTGACCGGCGACGAGGACGTCCTGGACGAGGAGGCCGACTTCCTGACGGGCGAGAAGCTGGAGGAGGGCGAGCACGAGAAGTACTTCGTCCCCGAGGTGTCCGGAGAGCGGGGGACGCTCTACGAGCACTGCGCCCGTGCGCTCGACGTCAGCCTGGGACTCGGGCCGCACGAGCTGCCGCTCATCGGGACCGGGGATTGGAACGACGGCATGAACCGGGTGGGCGAGCAGGGGCGTGGCGAGAGCGTGTGGCTGGCGTGGTTCCTGCTGCTGAACCTGCGGGGCTTCGCGGAGATTGCCGAGCGGCGCGGGGACTCGCCGCGCGTCGAACGGTGGCGGGCGTTCGCGGAGCGCGTGCAGAAGGCGCTCGAGGAGCACGGCTGGGACGGGGATTGGTACCGCCGGGCCTATTTCGACGACGGGACCCCGCTCGGATCGTCGTCGAACGAGGAGTGCCGCATCGACTCGATCGCCCAGTCATGGGCGGTCCTGTCGGGAGCAGCGCCGCGCGACCGGGCCGCGCACGCGATGAAAGCGGTCGAGCAGTACCTGGTCCGCCGGGGGGACGGCCTGGTGCTGTTGTTCACGCCCCCGTTCGACAAGACGCCTCTCGATCCCGGCTACATCAAGGGCTACGTCCCGGGGATCCGCGAGAACGGCGGACAGTACACGCACGCGGCGCTCTGGGCGCTGATCGCCTTCGCCGAGCTGGGCCAGGGCGACAAGGCGGCCGAGCTGTTCTCGATCCTGAACCCCATCAACCACGCCTCGACGCGGGCCGGGATCCATCGCTACAAGGTGGAGCCCTACGTGGCGGTGGCCGACGTCTACGCCGAGCCGCCACACGTCGGCCGCGGGGGCTGGACCTGGTACACGGGCTCGGCCGGCTGGATGTATCGGGCCGGCGTGGAGTGGATCCTGGGCTTCCGGCTGCGCGGTGAGGCGCTCCTCCTCGATCCCTGCATCCCGCGCGACTGGCCGGGCTACGAGATCTCGTTCCGCTACCACTCGGCGCGCTACGAGATCGACGTGCAGAACCCGGAAGGGGTCATGCGCGGCGTCAAGCGGGTCGAGCTGGACGGGGAGGAGGTGCCGGAGCGGGGATGGCAGGTGGCGGAGGTGCGGGAAGCGGCAGAGGTCGGTGCCGGGGTTGGTCGAGCCGGCGGCGACGAGGACGGGCGCGGGAACCCCGGGGGCGCTCCGGTCGAGGGGGACGGGGGGCCGCCGCGGGTCGGGGACCCGCTCCGAGACGCCTCTTCAGGCGACCCCCCGACCGGCGCCCAGATCCCGCTGGTCGACGATGGGCGGTCCCACACCGTCCGCGTGACGCTGGGCTGACGTCGCCGGCGGCCTTTCGCTTGCAGGGCACCGGGAGCATGATTCCTCCCCCACGGCACGTCTTCGCCCGGTCGTCGCCATGGACCGTCGCGGCGATCACGGTTCTGGCGCTGATCCTGCGGCTCTATCGCATCGAAGCCCAGAGCCTCTGGGTGGATGAGGTCGTGACGTGGCACGCGGCTCAGGTCCCGATCGCCGATCTCCTTCAGGTCCGCAACTACTACGCGATGGCCCACTCCCTGTACTTCGCCCTCATGCACATGGTCCTCCTCGTGAGCGACTCCGAGTTCGCGCTGCGCCTTCCATCGGCGCTCTTCGGCGCCTTCTCCATCCCGCTTCTCTACCTGGTCGGCGAGCGTTGGCTGAGCCGCGGGACCGGCCTTGTCGCGGCGGTCCTGCTCGCGGTCTCGCCTCTTCATCTCTACTACAGCCAGGAGGCCCGACCGTACGCGGTGGTCGTCTTCTTCATCCTTTTCGCCATGGTCTGTCTCGAGGCCATGGTCCGGGAGCCCGGGAGGACCCGATGGCGGGTCGGATTCGTCGCCTCCAGCGCGGCCGCGTTGCTGAGCCATCCCGTAGCCCTGGCCTTCGTTCCGGCCAGTGTCCTCTACGCAGCTCTCATTGCATCACGAGCCTCCCTCCGGCGGCTGCGGGGCACCTTCGCCGCTCTTCTGGTGATCATCGTGGGGCTCCAAACCGTCGTCCTGCCCCGAGTGCACGCCAACCATCCGGCCGAGCCGTTCGGGCTCGCGATCGCTTATACCGGATGGACGTTCGCCACCGGGTTCTCGCTCGGCCCTTCGATCCGTGAGCTGCACGCCCCGGACCCTGTGCAGGTCGCCCTGGCGCACGCCCCGGTCGTGGCCCTGGGGCTGCTCGTGTTCGGCGGCCTTGCGGTCTCGGGAGTTGTCCGCGTGTGGAGTGAGCGCCGTCGTATCGCCGCCGTCGTCGCGGCGTGGCTGCTTCTGCCTGTCCTGTTCGTGGTCTTCGGATCCCTGGCGACGCACCATCCCTTCAACGTCCGGTACGTCCTGCCGGCGTTCCCGGCGTTTCTGCTCCTGGTAGGGTTTGGAGTCCTGACTCTACCGAAGGGGCTGTGGCGCGGGGGGGCGTGGGCGCTCGTCCTCGGCCTGAGCGCGGCTTCCATCCTCAACTACCACGCCGATCCCCGGTACCAGCGGGAGGACTACCGCTCCGCCGTGGGAGCGCTGCGGGACTTGGCCCGCCCCGGCGACGTCGTAGTGGTCAGCGCACCCTATACGGCGATCATGCTGGACTACTACAATCCCGGTCCTGTCGCGGTGGTTCCGTTCTACGAGCCGCCCGTAATGGGCCATCCGGATCCGGTTGGCCGGCCCCCGAACGACTGGCGGTCGGAGCTCGAGCGATTCGTCGCCGACAGGGAAAGCTTCTGGGTGCTCCTCAGCCGGACGTTCCATCCTCCGGTCGAGGAAGAGCTGGTCCGGTTCCTGGACGAACGTTTCGAACGCGTTCGCGACCGGTCGTGGGCGGGGACGCGGCTCGTTCTCTACTCCCTGCCGGATGGCCGCGCCGCGCGTTGATGTGCCGGCGCCTGGCTACGGGTTTAGATTTGGGGCCGCGGAGAGGTGTCCGAGCGGTCGAAGGAGCGCGACTGGAAATCGCGTAGACGTTAACAGCGTCTCGCGGGTTCGAATCCCGCCCTCTCCGCCATCCGTTCCGTTCGCCCTCCGGTCGCCCCCTCGGGTCCTCCCGTGAAAAGCGCCCACTTCAGCTGATCGCCCTCCCCGGTCGCAAAACAACCGGGCGATGGGAGGCGCCCCTATCGCCGTGGAACATTCGCAGGAGCGCCGAGTAAGGGTATTAGTTGTTCGTTCCTTTTGGACGGGAACGAGCGGGTTGGATTGTTTTTGGCATCTCTCTTGCAAACACCGCCTCGGGATCGTGTACATTATAGTCATGCTGAGGCACCGGAAGGGGTCCTGACGCCGTGGATCGTCCCGAAGAGCAAGGGGGAAGGCTGCCCTCCGCCCGGGGGTTTTCCGGCCAACTGGCGCCGAGGGAGACCCCTGTCGCCTATTACGATCCCGGCCCGGAGCCGAATGAAGCGCCCGGCCTCAGCCTGGGCGCCATCGCAGGCATGCTCTGGCGCCGGAAGTGGACGATCGTTCTTTCGACCATCGCCCTGGTCGCCGTGGCGACCTTCCTCACGCTGCGAATGCCGCAGACGTTCGAGTCGACGGTGACGGTGCTGGTCGAGGAGGGCGATGCCCGCAACGAGGGCTCCGCCCTGGAAGTCCTCGAAGGCATTGGCACAACCGAGACTCCGCTCGAAACCGAGACGCGCCTTATCACCAGCCGGCGCGTCATCGAGCCCGTGGTCTCCGGCCTCGCCATGCACGTTGCCGTCGAGGGTGGGAATGGACGAATGCTGAGGCCCCAGGAGGTCTTCACCGGGATTGCGGCGACATCCGAGACCGTGGCCGGCGAATACCGTGTAAACACGGACGGGAGGGGCGGTTACACGGTGGTCGACGCCGTCACGGACACGGTGGTGGCCCGGGCGCCCGCCGACAGCGGGAACGCGACGGTCGAGTTCGCCGGGCTCGGACTCGAGATCGCGCCCGATGATCCCGGCGTGGGTAACGTACTGCACGTCAGCTCCTTCCTGAACACCGTGGCGGGGGTGCGGCAGCGGATCAGCGCCAGCCCGGTGGGCCAGGAGGCCAATCTGATCGAGATCCGTTGCGTGGCGACCCAGGCGGCGGCCGCCGAGAGGCTCTGCCAGGCAGTGTCAGTTTCATACCTGCGGCTCAAGTCGGAAGTCCAGCGTGCCGAAGCCGACGTGGCAGCCGAGTTCCTCGGTGAGCAGGTGGAGGTGGTGAACGACCGCCTGCGGGCGGCCGAGGACTCCCTCGGGGCGTACGAAGAAGAGAAC
>JBOHRW010000099.1:0-3257 GCA_050732935.1 Gemmatimonadota bacterium | reverse complement strand
GGTTTCACGGCCGCAACTATGAATCGTGGTTCGCGGAGGACCGTCCGTCGTACGAGCGTTACAACTACCTGTACGAGCGGGAGGAGCTGGATCCGTGGGTCGACGAGATCCGGGCCGCCCAGGCGGACCCGGAAGTGGCGGCGATCATCGCCATCACCAACAACCACTACCGCGGTCAGGCGGCGGTGAACGCGCTGCAGCTCAAGGCATGGGTCGGCGGGGGTCCGGTGCGCGTACCGGAGCCGCTCAGGGAGGCGTATCCGGAGGCGCTGGCGGAGATCGAGGCGGAGGCCGAGGTCGAGCCGCCCGAGCAGCCGGACCTGTTTCGCGAGGGGGGCGGATGAGCGTCCCGCCGAGGCCGGCCGTCGTCCATCGGTGGAGTTGTGAAGTCGCCATCGCCGCTCTAGCGGCGCTCACCGCCTGTGGCGACGAAGCGACGGTCTCGGGACTCGATCGGGGCGGAGAGTTCACGGTCGAGGTCACCATCCGGCTCGATCCCCCGCGCGAGCCGTTCAAAGTCGATGGGCGGCTGGAGGCGAGCTATGACCTGGCGCCGCCGTTCGAGGGAGAGACCGAAGTGGGCGTCATCGTGCTGCCCGCCGGGCGAGCAGCTGTCAAGGCTCCCCTCCTTCTGCCAGCACAGTCCGGCCGGCTCGAGCTCCGCGAGATCACCTTCTCGCCGGCGGTGCCTTTCCTTTGCGGCAGGAGCCCGCCCCTCGATCCGCGTGTCGACCGCGTGACGGAGATCGGAGTTAGGCTGTGCATTCCGTGAACGGTTCCTGACGCGACCCTCAGGGTCGATCGGAAGGATCTACCAGCTCCCGCCGCCGCCGCCGCCGCCCCCACCGCCGACCGAGCCGCCGCCCCCGGCGCCCGAGCTCGAGCCTGGCGCCGAGCCCATCGTCCGTGTGGCCGCGGTCCTGAAGTCGGCCAGCCCGCTCTGGAAGCGACCCGCGCTGAACGCACCATAGGTCGTCCCCGCGTACCAGGTGGGTGGCGAGGCCGCGAGCACGTCGGCGAACTGGTCCACCCAGAGGTCGCTCACGTCGAGGGCGACCGCGTAGGGGAGAAGCGTCTCGAAGAGCTCGGTGGTCTTCTCCGGGGCCTGAGAGAACTCCAGCTCGGCCTTCTCGGCGCGGCGGATGTACTCCTCGAGCCCCTTGACCTCGCGCCACCGCCGGGCCCCCGTCAGGGTCATGGCCGGCATGAACGAGCTGAAGAGGAAGACGATCACGCCCACCAGCGCGATCCCGGCCCCCAGGATCCAGTTTTCCGTGTTGGTGAGCAGGACACCAGCCAGGAAGAGCACCCCGATCCCGATCCCGCGGTAGACCTTGCGGACGGTGTTCGGGCTTCGTCGGAAGAAGCCCTTGGCGATCAGGAGGTCGTACATCCCCTCGTGGATCTCGGGCAGGTGCTCGTAGAACTCGTTGTGGAGGTCGCTCATGCGGCGGCTGGAATCGCCCTCGAAGATGCCCTGCAGGACCCGTCCCTCGTAGGGCGTGAGGTCGCCATCCGCGCTGGCCATCCCCGTGCGCTCGAGCTCCCAGTCGGTCTTGTAGAGCCCGAGGGAGCGGAGCGCCTTGCCGGCGAACGATCCCTCTTCGACCATCCCCATGGCTCCATCCGGCGGGACCTCGCGGATCCGGACGTAGCCCCGGACAGCCAGATCGAGGAGCGTGGCGACGACGTCGTCCATGTCGGCGCGTTGGTCGACCAGCGCCCCGGCAGCGCCGGGAGGGACGCCGTCGGGCGGGTGCCAGACCGGAACGATGCTCCCGGCCGAAGGCTCGCGGCCCCGGCTCGACCAGAGCCCGAACATGAGGAAGAAGGCGGCGAAGGGGAGACCGGCCGGCCACCACGTGGCGACCGCCTCAGCGACCTTCTCGGCGCCGGTCGGCGCCCGGATCACGCCCTTGGGAAACGCGGCCACGAGGGTGAGCCCTTCGCCGGCTTCGAGCCGTCCCGACTCGAAGCGATAGCGGCCCGCGTCCACGACCGATGCCGTGCAGCGCTCGCCGCTCATGCTCTCGAACCAGCCGGCGTAGCACCAGGCCGACCAGCCCTCGGCATCGCGCTTGGCCCACGCCTCGGCGGGCGGCAAGGTGACGTTGGCCGAGGCCTGCAGGATCGGCACCGGCCACTCGGTGCCGGTCACCTGCCAGTACAGCTCATCGTGGTCCTCGAAGAACCCGAGCCCGCCGGGCAAGCGATAGTAGAGGACGTACGTCTGCCGGCCGGTGACGTAGCGGTTGGGGTCGCCGATACGGATCCGGACGTAGTCACCGCGCTCGATCTCGGTCTGGAGCTCGTTCCCCTCGCCGTCGGTCACCTTCTCGAGGTCGAGGTCGAAGGTGAGCTTGCCCGCCTCGAGGGGCAGCCCTTCACGGATGACCTTCCGGTAGCGTACCGGGATCTCGCGGTAGATGCCGTGGCGCCGGAGCCGGCCGAAGTCGACCGCGATCCGCTCGACCACGTGGATCGACCGGTCCGGCTGGACGGCGTAATCGGAGTGGAAGGAGGTGATCGTCCAGCCCGTGTCCTGGGCCTGGCCCGCGACGGGGGCCAGGACGAGGAGCGCGAGAAGGAAGGGGAAGACCGCGGCGCGCTTCGAGCGCCCGGTCACTCGTCCTCCCGCGCGTCGGCCGGTGGCGCCGGCTGGACGTCCGCTGGCGTCTTCGGCTGGATATCTGCCGGGGCCTCCGGCCGCACGTCCGCCGCCGGGGCCTCCCGCTCGGTGATGTCGGTGAGCTCGAAGTACTCGCCGGCGTTGAAGCCGAACGGGCCGGCGATCAGCAGGTTGGGGAAGGTCTCGCGCAGGGTGTTGAAGTCGCGCACCACGGCGTTGTAGTAGCGGCGGCCGCTGGCGATGTCGTTCTCGGTCTCGGCGAGCTGGCGTTGGAGCTCGAGGAACGTCTCGCTCGCCTTGAGATCCGGGTAGTCCTCGACCACGGCGAGGAGCTGCCGCATCCCGCTGGTCAGCATGTTCTCGGCGTGGGCCCGGCCCCCGGTGTTGTCGGGAGCGCCGCCGGCCATGAGCGCGTTGGCGCGGGCGGTCGTCACCCGCGAGAGCGTCCGCTCCTCGTGGCCCATGTACCCGCGTACCGCTTCGACCAGGTTGGGAATGAGGTCGGCGCGACGCTTGAGGAGCGCGTCCACGTCCCCCCACGCCGCCTTGAGGCGGTTCCGGAGACGGATCAAGCGGTTGTAGGTCACGGCGAGCCAGCCCGCCACGAGACCCACGAGAGCCAGGGCAA
>JBOHRW010000098.1:0-27556 GCA_050732935.1 Gemmatimonadota bacterium | reverse complement strand
CCGTATGACCGCGCTGCGCACGGTGGCGGGCGCGGCGCCCAGCGCCAGCCGGATACCGATCTCCCGAAGGCGATGGCGGGTGATGAAGTTGATGAGGCCGTAGATCCCGATCGCCGCCAGCAGGAGCGCAAGGACCGAGAACACGCCCAGAAGCAACAGGTGGAACCGTCGCTCCACGAGCGTCCCGGACACCAGGTCCTCGAGGGCGGCGGACTGGTCGATCGACTGGCCCGGGTCGACCTGCCAGATCTGCTCGCGCAGGGTGGGGAGAAGGGCGGAAGCATCGGTCCGGGTCCTGACGACGAAGGTGACGTGGCCCGTGCCGGACTGGGCGTACGGGACGTAGAGCTCCGGCCTCGGATCGCTGTCGAGCGTGGTCGGCCGGACATCCCCGACGACGCCCACGATCTCGCGCGTGGCGGGGGCGCTCATCACGCCGATCGTGACGCGCTGACCGACAGGGTCCTCGCCGGCGAAGAAGCGCCGGGCCAGGGTCTCGTTGATCAGCGCGACCCGGGGGGCATCCTCCCGGTCCTGGTCGGTGAACATGCGTCCCCGAACGAGCGGGATCCCCATCACCTGGAAGTAGTCCGGCGAGGCCGTCGTCGTAAAGACCCGCGGGATCTGCCCATCCGTCAGGGGGCGGTCCTCCACGATCAGCTGGTCCTCGACATCGATCTGCTGCGGATGGAAGGGAAGGGCCGACACCACGGCGGCGGACTCCACGCCCGGGACCGCCTCCATCCGTGCGTCGATCTCGCGGACCCGCCGGATCCGGTCGGCGGCCGTCGGGTTCCGATCCCACAGAAAGAGCTGCAGCGTGGCGCGCCGCTCGACGGCGAACCCGGGGTCGTTCGAGAGCAGCCTTACGAAGCTGCGCGCCAGGAGCCCCGAGCCGATCAGGAGCATCAGAGCCAGCGCCACCTGCGCCACGACCAGCGCCCGCCGGAGGCGATTCCGCATCCGGCCCGGCGTTCCGCTGCGGCCGCCCCCCTGGAGGGCCGGCAGCAGGTCGGGCCGTGAAAACCGGACCGCGGGGGCCAACCCGAAGATCAGGGTGGTGAGCACCGTCCCGCAGATCGCGAAGAGGAGCACCCGGCCGTCGATCCCGATCGTATCCAGTCGCGGAAGATCGGTCGGGGAAAGGAGCATGAACGCGCGGACTCCGACGTACCCCAGCGCCACCCCGGCGACGCCACCCAGAACGGCCAGGACGAGGCTCTCGGTCACGAGCTGGCGAGTCAGGCGGGTCCTGCCGGCGCCCAGCGCCGCCCGCACCCCGAACTCGCGGCCGCGCTCGGCCGCCCGCGCGAGCAGCAGGCTGGCCACGTTCGCGCAGGCGATCAGGAGGAGAAACGTCACCGCGCCGAAGAGCACGAGGAGGCCCGTCCGCACGTCACCCAGGATCTGCTCCTCGAGGGGGACGACCGTGGCCCCCGTTTGCGCGTTCGTCTCCGCGAACTCTGCGGCGAGAACGGCGGCGGCCCGCTCCATGTCGCGGCGGGCCTGCTCGATCGTCACGCCGGGCTTCAGCCGGGCGATCGCCCGCATGTAGCTCGAGGTGCGATCGGCGCGGGGGTCGTAACCCCCCGTCACCTGAAACGTCAGGGGCACCCAGGTACCCGCCTCGCCCGGGTAATCCAACCCGGGGGGAAGCACACCCACCACGGTCGCGGGCTCGAAGTCGATCTGGACCCTTCGCCCGACGATGTCGGGGTCGGAGCCGTAGCGCTGCTGCCATACCTCGTGCGAGATGAGGAGGACCGTGGGAGCGTCGGGCGCGTACTCCTCGTACTCCTCGGGCAGGAACGTGCGACCGAGAATGGGCTCCACCCCCAGCGCCTCGAAGAAACCCTCGGTGACCCGCCACGAATCGGTGCGCAGCGGCGGCATTCGGTCGGTGAGGTCATAGCCGTACGGCTCCGCCAGCCCCATCGCCGAGAAGCTGGATGTCCGTTGCTGCCACTCGAAGAAGTTCCCCGCGGCCACCTCGCGCTTCGTCCCGCCCGTCGCGCCGTCGGCCTCCCACAACGTCACCACCCGATCGGCGTCGGCGTACGGAAGGGGCCGCAGCAGCACGTGATCCACGGCGCTGAAGATGGCGGTCGCGGCTCCGATCCCGAGCGCCAGCGTGAGCACCGCCACGGCGGTGAAGCCGGGGCTCTTCCGCAGCGAGCGGATGGCATAGCGCAGGTCGTGGAGCAGTGTCTCCATTGGTGAATCCTCGTCTCTTGGGCGCTACTCGTATCGCAGCGCGACCAGCGGCTGGAGCCGCATGGCGCGGAGCGCCGGTCCGAGGGTGGCAAGAAGCGCGACCACGCCGAGCAGGGCCGGCACGGCTACGTACGTCAGGAGATCCGTCGAGCCGACGCCGTAGAGCTCGCTCCGGACGAGCTGCCCGAGCGCCAGACCTCCGACGAGCCCGATGGCGATCCCAACCCCCGCCAGGAACGCCCCCTCGCGAAGGAATTGACTCAGAATCCCGCGTGGCCGGGCGCCGAGAGCCATCCGAAGACCGATCTCGGATGTCCGCTGGCCGACGGACCACGCGAGCATGCCGTACAACCCCGTGAGCGCCAGCACCATCACGACGATGCCAAAACCGGCGAGGAGCCCGGCCAGCACCGACGAGGTCGCGAGATCGTCCGATACCACCTGGCGCATGGTCCTGACGTCGTACAGCGCTTGATCCGGATCGATGTTCGCGATCACACGCCGGATGGGCTCGACCAGGAGTTGCGGATCCGTGCCGCCCCGAACCAGGAGAGCGAGCTCCCGCTGCGGCCGCTGCGATAGAGACAGATAGATCTGTGGAACCGGAGGCTGATCGGCGTCCGAACTGCGAACGTTCCCGATCACACCGACGATTTCGATGCCTTGGGCTCCGGTCGCTTCGGAGCCGAGCTCCAGGCGCGAGCCCAACGGGCTCCGGGAGGACCAATGGCGCTCCGCCAGCGCCCGGTTGATCAGGGCCACGGGGGTCGCCGACGGGCCGTCCCCGTTCCCGAAGTCGCGCCCTTCGAGCAGGTGGACCCCGGCCGCTCGAAGGAAGCCGGGACTGACGATCACGCGACCGGCCCGTTGTGGCTCGTTCGACCGTGACTCCGATCCCGCGATGAAGAACGGCCCGGTCGTCTCCCGGTCCCCGATCGGCACTCGAGTCGTGGCCCCTGCGGCGGTGACGCCGGGAAGCTGGCGGATCCTGTCCAGAGCCTCCTCCGTGAAGCGCGCGACGGCCTCGGGCGAGTCGTACCGTGAGCCTGACAGATCCACTCGAAGCATCAGCGTGCGATCCGGCTCGAAGCCGAGCGGGATGTTGGCGATCGCCAGAACCGTCTGGACGAGGAGCGAAGCGACCCCGAGGACGGCCATGGCCATGGCGAACTGCGAGACCACCAGAAGGCGCCGGCCCCGCGCACGGGCGGTCACGGTGCCGCGATGACCCGAGGACTTGAGATCAGCGATCGAGCTCTTCCGGAGCGCCGCCAGAGCCGGCATGGCCCCGAACAGGAGGGGAGCGGCCACTGCCACGGAGGCGGCGAACAGCAGGGTGGGTCGATCGATCGCCAGTCCGCTCAGGTATGGATCCGCATCGCGTATCAGATTCCGGACGAGCCCCAGCCCTCCATGGGCGAGCAGGATCCCGAGTCCCGCCGCGAGAAGCGCGAGGACGAGGTCCTCCGTCAGGGATTCCCTGAGGATCCGCGACCGGCTGGCGCCCAGGGCGAGCCGCACGGCGGTATCGCGACGGCGCGAGGCCGCGCGCGCCATCAGGAGCCCGGCCGCGTTCGCGCAGGCGATCAGGAGCACGAGCGCCGCGACCAGCCCCAGGATGCCGAGGATCGTCCGGGCATCTGCCGTCAGGTCTCGCGCCGAAACCACGCGCACGCCCCAGCCCGCATTGGTCGTGGGATGATCGGACGCCAGCGCCCGGGCGATACGCTCGAGATCGGTCGCGGCCTCGTGGTGATCGACGGCCGGTCGCAGCCGGCCCACCACGAGGTAGGAGCGGTCGCCTCGGTCCTGTGACGCACCGGGGGCCGGGGCGAGGGCTGTCCAGACGTCCGCCTGAAGCGGCCCGCTCCGGTCCATTCCAGGGGCCTGAATGCCGACGACAGCGTGGGGAGCCCCGTTGAGCAGAAGCGTCGTGCCAAGAATGGCGGGATCGGCGCCGAAGGCGCGGACCCAGAACCCGTGACTCATGACGATCACCGCGGGCGCCCCGGGATCACCGTCGGCGGGGATCAGGAGACGGCCCGCGGCGGGCGTCATGCCGAGCAGGGAAGAAGCGTTGGGCGTCGCCGCGATCGTCGCGACACGGATGGACGATCCCCCCTCACGCCTCAGGTTCTGGGATTCGAACCGGATCGCCGCGAGATCGTCGAATGCGCGCGTCCGCGCACGCCAGTCGAGATAGTCGGGCCAGGAGACGAGCAGCCGCGTCTCCGGGCGGAGGGAATCGGAAGACCACACGAAGGCGAGACGCTCGGGGCGACCGAAGGGGAGCGGCTGCAACAGTACCGTGTTGACCGCGCTGAAGACGATGACGCACGCGGCGATCCCGAGCCCCAGCACCACGATCACCGTGATCGTGAAGCCGGGGCTCTTCCGCAGCGAGCGGACGGCGTAGCGGAGGTCGCGGATCAACCTCTCCACCCGGCCCCCTCCATGCATCGACCATCTGGGTCCTGGAAAACCTTGACAGCACCTGGCGGACGGGCTCCCTGTATCGGGAAATCCCAATGTCGAATAGTCGTCGATTTCACGTCGTCTGATGCCGACGGCGATGCGGATCGGCCCCTACCGGTTCTTCTTCTATGCGGGCGATCGTGAGGAGCCGATTCACGTACACGTGCGCCGAGAGGCCTTCGAGGCGAAGTTCTGGTTGGAGCCGGTTTGCTTGGCTCGGAATCACGGCTTCGGTGGACACGAACTGGATCAGATCCTGGATCTTGTCGCGGAACATGCGGAAATCCTGAAGGATGCGTGGCGTGACTACTTTGAAGCTTAGGAATGAGCCGAAGGTCCAACGCATCGAGGTTGGAAACGATCGCCTTGACGTTTACCTCGAGGACGGACGTATCCTGTCGGTGCCGCTCGCCTGGTACCCCCGTCTCGTGCACGGCACGCCTGAGGAACGCGAACGATACGAGCTGAGTGGGAGTGGTCATGGGATTCACTGGCCCGACCTCGACGAAGACATCCGGGTTGAGAACTTGCTCGAGGGCCGTAAGAGCGGAGAGAACGAAAACAGTCTCCGCCGCTGGCTCGCCAGACGGCAGCCGCTCGAGAATCAATCCTGACCGTGCGCGAGGCCGATTCACCTCGGGCATGATTGACGGCCCCCCTGCGTCCTTACTATATTAGGCCAAAACAACGATTTCGTAAGGAGATCACGCGTGCCCAGATCCACTTTGACCTCGAAGGGGCAGGTCACGATCCCGAAAGCGGTTCGGGATCGGCTGGGGCTGCGGCCAGGTGACCGGCTGGAGTTCAGCATAGAGTCGGACGGCACGATGACAGTCGAGCCGCTCGGCCCCGATGGCGAGGAGCGCCCCCTGGCAGGGTATCTGAACGACCACATCCCGGCCGGGAAGTCCCTCACCGTCGAGCAGCTGGACCGGTCCATGCGCGAGCACGTGGCGCGCGAGGTCATCTCGAGCCTCCGAGCGCCCGGTGTCGGAGGCGACGATGATCGCGCTTGACACGAATGTTCTCCTGCGTCACCTGTACACGGCGGATGACCCGAACCAGAGCGCGCTCGCGAGCGCATTGATCGAGCGGGCGCGGGGTCGAGACGAGACCGTCTACCTGTCCGGAATGGTACTCTGCGAGCTCGTGTGGACCCTGAGGAGCGCCTTCGACCTCCCACGCAGCGATGTTCTCGCGGTGCTGCAGCGCATCCTCACGGAACGCCAGAATCCGGCGGCGGAAGATGAAAGTCCCGCACTGTTCGTCATCCCGGACCGGGATCTGGTCCAGCAGGCAGTCGACGACTACGCCTCGGGACAGGCCGACTTCGCCGATTACCTGATCGGACGTCTGGCGCACCATGCCGGCGTGACCACCACCTACACCTTTGATCGAAAGGCTGCGGCCGCCCCGACTTTCAAGCACGTTCGTCCTGGTTGACGCGCCCTGTAGATAGGTGTCCATTCGATCTCCTATTCCGCCCGGAGCGCGATGAGGGGATCGACTCGCGTGGCACGGCGGGCGGGCAGCCAGGCGGCCACCAGGCTGACCGCAGCGAGCAGGAGGGCGACGACCAGGAACGTCGCCGGGTCGCCGGCGTCGACCCCGTACAGCATGCTGGCCAGGAAGGGAGAGAGGACGAAGGCGGCCGCGAGCCCGATCGCCAGCCCGATGACGGCGAGCGCCAGGCCCTGCCGCATGACGAGCCTGCGGACACGTCCCGGTTCGGCGCCCAACGCCATCCGCACCCCGATCTCGTGCGTCCGCTGGCTCACCATGTGCGCCATCACACCGTAGATCCCGATCGCTGCGATCAGGAGCGCGATCAGGGCGAAGATGCCGAGCAGGGAGCTCATCAGCCGTTCCGGCGAGGTGAAGTCGGCGACGACCTCCCGCATCGACCGCGGCTGATCGATCGCCACGCCGGGATCCAGCGCGGCTATCTGCCGCCGGATCGCCGGGATGAGATCGCCCGGATCTCCCTGCGCGCGGACCACCAGGAACGCCGCCTGGCTAGGGGCCTGCGACTGGGACAGGTAGATCTCCGGAGACGGAGCCTCGGCGAGCCCCCAGTGATGGACGTCGCTCACAACGCCGACGATCTCCCACGTCTGGTCCCAGAGCTGAACCCGTCCCCCCACTGGGTTCGTGCCCGGGAAGTAGAGCCGGGCGAGTGTCTCATTGACCAGCACGACGCCCGGCCCGTCCGCCGATTCGTGTCCGTCGAAGCCGCGGCCGCGGAGGAGAGGGATCCCCATGGTCTCCAGGTATCCCGGCGTGACCTGCCGGTACTGGGCGGACGGGTCCTCCCCCGGGGCCGGAGCGGAACGTCCTTCGACGGTGAACGAGATCCGCGACCCGGATCGGCTCATCGGCAGATAGTTGACGAGCCCTGTAGACATCACGCCCGGAAGACCATGGACCCGCTCGAGGAGCTGGTCCTGAAGCAGGGTGGTTCGATCGTCCTGATACTCCCCGGGAGGGAGGGAGACCTGGAGCGTGAGGAGGTGATCGGTGCGGAAGCCGGGATCGGCGCGGAGCAGGCCGACAAAGCTGCGCACCATCAAACCGGCACCGATCAGGAGGACCAGGGCGAGCGCGACCTCGGCTACGACCAGCGTTCGCCGCAGGCGCCCGCTCCCCACTCCCGTGCCTCCGCGCGCGCCTTCCCTGAGCGCGTGGATCGGATCGCGCCGGTACGCGCCGAGCGCGGGGAAGAGGCCGAAGAGCACACCTGCGAACAGCGATATCGCCAGGGTGAATCCGAGCACCCGGCCATCCACGCCTAGCTCGCTCCACCCTGAGACGAAGTGCGCCAGGTCCGCGGGGATCGACCGCTGCAGCATCTCCACGCTCCAGAAGGCGAACAACATGCCGAGGATTCCACCGAGGAGCGCGAGCAACAGGCTCTCGGTCAGGAGCTGGCGGACTATCCTTCCGCGTCCCGCCCCGATCGCCGTCCGGACGGCGATCTCCCGGCTGCGGCCGGAAGCGCGGGCGAGCATCAGGTTGGCGATGTTCGCGCAGGCGATCAGGAGGACGAACCCGACCGCGGCGAACAGGATCCCGAGATAGGTCGTCAGGTACTCGATCTGCTCGGAATAGAAGGAGTGCAAAAGGATGCCGGTGCCGGAATGGATCTGGGGGGCATCCTGGGCGAGTCGGCGGAGCAGCGCGCTGAGACGCGCCTCTGCCTGCTCCGCAGTCACGCCCGGCTCGAGGCGTCCGACGACGTACAGGCTGGCTCCATGATCGGATCGGAACTCCCGCGGGACCCACAGCTCGGCGTGCGGCGGAAATGCCTGCCTCGAAGGCATGACCCCGATCACCGTGTGCGGATCCCCGTTCAGGGTGATCGTCTCTCCGAGCACCGCTGGATCGACCGCAAAGCGATTCCGCCAGAGCTCCTGGCTCAGGACCACGACCCCGTCGCGCCCCGGCTCGCCCTCGCCGGGGGCGAATGTCCGGCCCAGAAGGGGCCGCGCTCCGAGTGTCGTGAAGAAGTCGGGCGAAGCCTGGAAGCCGGTTACGCGGTCCGCACCTTCCTTCCCCCCGAGATTGACGCCCCACCAGTGAAAAGCCGCAAGGCTCTCGAACTCCGGGCTCTGATCGCGCAGCGCCAGATAGCTGGCGGCCGAGAGCTGCGACCACTCCTCCCCATTCTCCCTGAGCTGGCCGAACTGTACCAGCCGATCTCGGTCGGGATACGGAAGGGATTCGAGGAGGAGCGCGTTGACCGCGCTGAAGATCGTGGTCGTCGCGCCGATCCCGAGCGCCAGCGTGAGCACGGCGACCGCGGTGAAGCCGGGGCTCCGGCGGAGCTGGCGGATGGAGTAGCGGAGGTCGTGGAGCAGAGTTTCCATCGCGTTCTCCTATTCGGCTCTCAGAGCGTCGACCGGCTCCACCCGCATGGCTCGGCGGGCCGGAAGCCAGCTCGCCAGCAGCGCCACGGCGCCCAGGATGGCTACGGCGGCGGCCAGAGTAGCGGGGTCGGTCACGCTGACACCGTGGAGCAGTCCCTGCATCACGCGAGTCAGCCCGAACGCGCCCACCAGCCCGATCGTGATCCCGAAAAGCGCGAGCCCGCCTGCGGACTCGAGCACCAGGCGCAGCACGCGGCCGGGGCTGGCGCCGAGCGCGCGCCGGATCGCCATCTCGCGCGCGCGCTGTTCCACCATGTACGCCATCACGCCGTAGATGCCCACGGCCGCGAGCAAGAGGGCCGACCCCGCGAAGATGCCGAGCAGGAGCGTATAAAAACGGGGGTTGGCGATCGCCTCGTCCATGAGCCTTTCGAGCGTCTCGACGTTCGCCATCGCCAAGTCTGAATCCCTGGCCCCGATGAGACGGCGGATCGGCCGCACCAGCGCGCTCGGTTCGCTCGAGGATCGGGCCACGATCGTCAGCCCGTCGTCCGGAAATTGCGCGTGCACCGCGTACACCGTGGGGCTCGGCTCCTCGGCGGGACCGTATTCACGCGTATCCGAGACGATGCCGACGATCCTTCCACCAACGCGTTCACCATCCAGCCCCAGACGGGTGCCCAGCTCCAGAGATCGATCAATCACATCTTGGCGGCCCCAGAGAAGTCGCGCCGCCGACTCGTTGACGACGACGACGGGCTCGGCGTCCGGCCCGTCCGAGGGCGTGAACCCGCGGCCCCGCAACAGATCGATTCCCATCAGCCGGAAGTAGCCAGCGGTCGCGAGACGCACCTGCACGTTCTTCGATTCCGCCGGATCGGTGTATGCCGGGCCGCCGTCCAGCTCCTCGACCGAGATCGAATAGCCGGCCCCGCTCAGCGGCAGTCCGGAGACGCCTGCCGCCTCTTCGACACCCGGCAGCGTCTCGATCTCATCCAGCAGCTCGGCGAAGAAGGTGCGTGCCTGGTAGGGCTCGGTGTAACGCGCCTCCGGAAGCGACAGATCGAACGCGAGGATCCTCTCGGTCCGGAAGCCGGGATCGACCTGACGCAGGTTGACGAAGCTCCGCATCAGCAGCCCGGCGCCGGTCACGAGCACGACCGCAAGCGCCACCTGGGCAATCACCAGACTCGCCCGAAGCCGGCCGGCCGACTGCCCGCGTCCCGCGCCCGCCGTTCCTTCCTTGAGCGCACCGGCGAGGACCGCGAGACCTGATTCGCGGATTGCGGGAAGGAGCCCGAAGAGCGCGCCCGTGAGCATGACCAGGCCACTCGCGAAGAGGAGCACCCGTCCGTCCAGACCGATCTCGCCGAGCCGAGGAATGCGACTTTCCTGTAGCGCGGCGAGAGCGTCGACACTCCACAGCGCGAGCAGAACGCCGAGAGCGCCGCCGAGCAAGGCGACGAGAAAGCTCTCCGACAGGGACTCGCGAGCCAGCCGCAAACGGCCGGCGCCAAGCGCGGCGCGGATCGCCAGCTCGCGACGGCGAGCGCTGGCGCGCGCGAGAGCCAGGTTGGCGACATTCACGCAGGCGATCAGCAACAACAACCCGACGGCTCCGAGCAGGATCAGCAGCGCCCCGCGGTAGTCGCCTATCGCGGCCTCCAGCATCGGCACGGCGAGCGCGCTTACCTCGCCGTTCGCGTCCGGGTATTCCTCGGCGAGCCGTCGTGAGAGGGCCTTCAGCTCCGCCTGGCCTTGCTCGATCGTCGCACCCGGGGCGAGGCGTCCGACGACATCGAGATAGTGCGCGCCCCGCTCAGTCATGAGGTCGTCCGCGGTGAAGCTGCGTGGCACCCACAGCTCGGCGCCCGCGGGATGGTCGAACCCCGGCCGCGCTACACCCACCACCGTGTAGGCCTCGCCATCGAGCTCGATCGTTCGGCCGACCACGTTCGGATCACCGCCGAAGCGGCTCCGCCACAGGCCGTCACCGAGCACGGCGACTCGGTCGTCGCCGGCGGTCTCGTGCGAGCGGTCGATGCCGCCCCCGATGGCCGGCAAGGCGCCGAGCACGCGAAAGAACCCGGCGGTCACCCGCGCCGCCGAGAGCTGCTCCGCCTCGCCCGGGTCGGTCATCGTGAACCACACGCGGTGGTAGCCCGTCATGTCCGCGAACGCGCCCGTTTCCGAGCGGTAGTCCATGAAGTTGGGCGGCGAGACCGTCCAGGGTTCGCCACGCCAGTTGTCATAGACCCGCACGAGCTCGTGCGGGTCCGGATACGGGAGCGGCTCGAGCAGCACTGCGTTCACCGCCCCGAAGATGGCAGTCGTTGCGCCGATCCCGAGCGCGAGCGTGAGGACGGCGACCCCGGTGAAGCCGGGGCTCTTCCGCAGCGAGCGGAGGGCGTAGCGCAGGTCCTGGAGCAATGTGTCCATCGCGATCGCCTACTCCGTCCGTAGGGCGGCCATCGGGTCCACGCGCGTCGCGCGACGGGCCGGGAGGTAGCAGGCCAGGATCGCGACCGCGGCGAAGAAGGCTCCAGCCAACGCGAACGCTGCCGGGTCCGTCGCGCTCACGCCGTACAGCAGACCGCGCAGTATGCGCGTGGTGACAAACGCAACCAACAGCCCGAGCAAGATGCCAGTGGCGACCAGCCGCATCCCGTGGCCGATGACGAGCCGAAGCACCTCGACACGCCGCGCGCCGAGCGCCAAACGCAGGCCGATCTCCCGTGTGCGCTGAGCGACGTGATAGGTAAGAAGACCGAAGATTCCCAGTAGCGCGAGCAGGAGTGCGGCACCTGCGAATCCTCCCAGGAGCGCTGCCTGGAGTTCGCGATGCTCCGTCCCCCAGCTCACATACTCTCGCATCGGACGGAACCTGGTAAGCAGGCCCGGGCCGGCAACAGGCAGGTCCGGATCCACTTGGAGGATTGCTCGACGGAGGGCGGATATCGAGCGCGTTGGATCACCGACCGTGCGCGCGACCAGGAACGTGTTGTCCCACGGGTTTGCCGTATAAGGCACATAGACGGTGGGCTCCGGCGGCAAATCGAGACCAGTCGCGCGCACATCTCCGGCAACGCCGACGATTCGGACCGGCAGGGCCTCGCCGAAGTCCGCGCGGCCTTGGGCCGCCTTCTCCACGGTAAGCGTCTGGCCCAGGGGCTCGCGGCGGGGGAAGTACTGTTCGGCGAAGGCTTCGTTGACGACGGCTACCCCCCCTGCCGCGAGGTCGGCCGCCGTCAAATCGCGCCCTTGGAGCAGCGGGATCCCAAGGGTAGCGAAATAGTCAGGCGAGATCGTCCGATAGATAGCCGTAGCGGGCTCGTCGGGATTCGGCTCCCAGCCGGGGACCGTCACGTAGGTGGACATGCGCGGCCCTGCCAGCGGCACATGGTTGGCGACTGCCGCGCGTTCCACGCCCGGCACGCTCTCCGCCACGTCCTTGAGTTGACCGTACAGCAGCGCCGCTGCGGCAGGATCGTCGTAGCGGGGGGAGGGTGGCTGGATCCGGACCGCAGCGACGCGCTCGGGGTCGAATCCCAGGCGCTCCTGCTGGAGGATCCAGAGACTCTCGATGAGCAGTGCCGCGCCGACGAGAAGCACTAGAGTCATCGCCGTCTGGCCGATCACAAGCGCTGCGCGCAATCGGCCCCTGCGGCGATCCGACCCGCTGCCCGACGTGGCGCTCTTGAGCACCGAGGCCGGGTGAGAGAGTCCGGTGCCGAATGTGGAGACGAGACCGACGGCGAACGCGGACGCGAGCGAGACGGCAATGGCAAACGCTAGTACGCGGACGTCCACGGTGACGGCATTCAGACGCGGCAGCGCGTCGGGCGCGACGACGGAGAGCAGTCCCACCGTCGCATAGGCGAAGAGGACGCCCAGTATCCCACCGCTGAGGCCGAGAAACACCGCCTCGGCCAGGAGATGGCGCACCAGGTGGCGCTTGTTCGCGCCCAGCGCCACGCGCACAGCTAGATCGCGCACACGGGCGGAGGCGCGCGCCAGCATAAGGCTCGTCACATTGGCGCAGCCGATGAGCAGGACAAACGCCACAGCAGCCCCGAGCACAAGGAGTCGCGGCCGGACATCACCAAGGACTTCCTCGCGCAGGGGCACGATGCTGACACCCGTCCATGCAGCCGCGTCCTCTGGATAGGCGGTGGCGAGGCGACGCGAGATCGCATCCATTGACGCCTGCGCTTGCTCGATCGACACGCCCTCCCGGAGCCGCGCCAGCACCCGGCTATCAACGTGTATATCGCGGCGAGTCAAGACCGGCGAGCTGGCCGGAAGCACACTTATGGGCAGCCACAGGTCCGCCCATGCCGGGTCGATCCCCGGCGGCATGACACCGACGACAGTGTACGCTCCCTCCAGCGTGTCCACCGTACGCCCAATCACGGCCGAATCACCACCGAAGGCCTGCCTCCAGAGGTGGTGCGAAACCACGACCGCTCTTGCGTCGCTCGCATGGTCCGCCGCGCTCAGCGTGCGGCCGTGTAGCGGGCGAGCCCCTAACACGTCGAAGAACTCGGGCGATACATGGGCGCCGACGAGGTACTGAGCCCCATCTTCGCCCCGAAGTGTCAGAGCCTCGGCCCGGATGTAGGCCATGGCTTTGAACCCGCGGTTTCGCTCCTGCCAGTCGCGGAACGTCGGGTAGGAGACCGCGCGGAGGTCATCGGTGGTGGTCGTCTCATAGAGCGCGAACAGGCGGTCAGCCTGCGCGTAGGGCAACGGTTGCAGCAACACGCCGTTCACGATGCTGAAGAACGCCGTGCTCGCGCCGATCCCCAGCGCCAGCGTGAGCGCGGCGACCGCGGTGAACCCCGGGCTCTTCCGCAGTGAGCGGAGGGCGTAGCGCAGGTCTTGGATCAAGCCTTCCATTTGGCCGCTCTTCGGTTGGCCGAATCCTCATTGTAGTAGCGACTGAACGAGACCTCCGCGTCTGATTGATCAGTGCGCGGGTAATGACTCCGAAGGAACGCAGGAACTATGAAGAGGGAACCGACGATGCCTGACATGAAAGATCCGGAAATGCGCGAGGAGTACGACTTCACCGCCGACGATGTCCGCAAGGCGGTTCGGGGCAAGTACGCCGAAGCGTACGCACGTGGCACCAATATCGTGATCATAGAACCCGACGTGGCGGAGATCTTCCCAGATTCAGAGGCAGTGAATCGGGTTCTTCGTGCTCTTGCCGGTATCATCAAAGACCGAGAGGGCGCGCCCACGTCGCAAGAGATGTGATATGGCCGCCTGGTCAGCCCTGTGGCGGACTGACGTACACGAGAATTCATAATCCTCCTACCTCCATATCCCACCGCAGCTCTTTCGCCTGTTCCACCGAGGAGTGCATGGCGTGACTACTCTGGGACTTGAGCTGGATCCTAGAGTCCTTCGCATCGACTTCGAAGAGCACCACCTTATCGTCCATCTCGCGGACGGTGGGAGCCTCTCCATGCCACTCGACTGGTATCCCCGTCTCCAACACGCAACGCGGGAGGAACGCGAGCGATACGAACTGAGTGGAGGTGGGCCTGGCATTCACTGGACCGACCTGGACGAGGACATCAGCATCGAGAACCTGCTCGAAGGGCGAAGAAGCGGAGAGAGTGAAGACAGCCTTCGCCGCTGGCTCGCCGGACGGGAGCGGAGGAAGAACTCTTGAGGCCTCCCAAGCTCGGCCACACTCAAGCCCCCAGTTCCCGGCCCAGCAGGAACTCGAGCCGGGCGAGGCCCACGTAGTAATCGAAGCGGGCGCGGATCCCGTCGACCTCGGCCTGCCGGAGCGCGATCTGCACGTTCTGCAGATCCACGAACGACTCGCGGCCCAGGTTGTAGCGCTCCTCGCTCATCGCGAGCTCCTCGCGGGCCAGGGCGACCGCCGTTTCGGTCAGCTCGATCGAGGAGAGTGCGATCTCGATCTGGTTGAACGCGGAATCGACCTCGCTCGCGAGCGACAGGACGGCCGCCCGCTCGGCCGCGCTCGCGGCGGTCGCGTCGGCGCTGGCCTGCATCAGGGCCGACTCGCGCTGAAAGCCGTCGAACAGGGGAAAACGGCCAAAGACGAGAAGCTGCCAGCTCCGATCCGAGGGCGGGAACTCCTCGCTCTGCCAGGCATAGCCGCCGGCCACGCGGAGATCGGGCAGATAGGCGGACTTGGCGCTCGCGACCTCGGCCCGGGCGGCCTGGGTGGCCGCGTGGGCGCTCTCGAGCGAGGGCCCGCCCGCGCGCGCCAGGGCGTGGACCTGGGCGCGCGTCAAGGACAGGGCCGCGGGCGCCAGCAGGGTGCTTTCGGCCGGCTCGACCGGCTCTTCGATCCCGAGCGCCTCGGCCAGCTGCCACGTACTCGCCCGGGCCCCATCCTCGGCCCGCAGGAGCGCCAGCCGGGCGTTGTTGAGCGCGATCTCCGAGCGCAGGAGCTCGGAGCGGGCGACCCGACCGTAGTCGAGCTGGATCCGGACCGCCTCGAGCTGTCGCTCCTGCCGCTCGACCCGCTCCTCCTCGACCCGCACGCGGTCCCGGCTGGCCAGCGCCGCGAACCAGGCCGTCTTGACGTCCAGGACAGTCTGGTAGCGCTGCTCCCGGTAATCGGCCCGGGCCGCGTCCACCTGCCGGCGCGCGCTCTTCGTCTCGGTGAACCGGCGAAAGCCCGAGAAGAGCCCGTACTCCGCCGTCAGCTGCGCGGTATAGCTCTCCGAAGTGATCGACTGGCCGGTCGGATCGAGGCGGCCGGTGCTCGAGGTCGCATAGTCGTAGCCCAGCTCGACCGTCGGCAGAAACGCGCCGTACGCCCCGAGCCGCGCGCCCTCCGCGCCATCGACCCCCGAGGCCGCGATTCGCAGATCGGGGTTCCGTTGCATCGCGATCTCCACCGCCTCGTCGAGCGTGACCCGGCGCGGCGCCTGGGCCGCCGCCGGAACCGCCACGACGGTCATCGCCGAAAGGGCCGCCGCGGCGATGAGCGACACGCCAGAGAAGGCGCGCCCGGGCTGGATCATCCCGCCTCCTCTCCGAGATCGATCTCGTAGCCGCTCTCCCGGAGCTCTTCCAGCGCCTCCTCGTCCCGGATCCGATCCCGCCGCTCCTCGTCCTCGATGATCCGGCCGTCGAAGAGGTGGATCTGGCGGCCGGCGTACTCGGCGTAGCGCGGATCATGGGTCACCATGCAGATCGTGGCGCCCTCCGCGTGCAGCTCCTCCAGGAGGTCCATGACGGCGTGGCCACTGGTCGAATCCAGGTTCCCGGTCGGCTCGTCGGCCAGCAGGATCAGAGGGTCGCCGACCACCGCCCGCGCCACCGCCACGCGTTGCTGCTGACCGCCCGAGAGCTGGGCCGGGTAGTGCTTCTGGCGATGCAGCATGCCGACCCGCTCCAGCGAAGCCTGGACCTTCTTCTTCCGCTCGGCCCCCGATGTCGACCGATAGGTGAGCGGCAGCTCGACGTTCTCGTAGACGGTGAGGTCGCCGATCAGGTTGAAGGCTTGGAAGATGAAGCCGATGTGCCGATTCCGGATCCGCGCCCGCTGCGAGGCCGAGAGCTCGGCGACGGGCTTGCCGTCCAAGCGGTATTCTCCCTCCGTGGGCGTGTCGAGGAGACCCAGAATCGACAGCAGGGTCGACTTGCCGCAGCCGGACGGACCGGCGATCGAGAGGAACTCCCCCTCCCGGATGTCGAGGTGGACGTCGGCCAGAGCATGGGTCTCGACCTCTTCGGCGAGGAAGACCTTGCGGATGTCCTTCAGCGCGATCATGGAGCCGTTCTCCTCGAGCATCGCCTCTACTCCTGTCTTCGTCATTCGATCTCCACCCGCTCGGCATCGTCCCAGCGGGACATATCCGAGAGGATGATCCGGTCGCCGGCCTCCAGGCCGCTCACCACTTCAATCCGATGCACCGAGCCGCGCCCGAGCTGGACGGTCGTCCGGACCGCCTGCCCGTCGTCGACGAGCTTGAACACTCCGACCGCGCTCTCGCTCTGGCCGAACGCCGGGCGCTCGACCGAGAGGACGTCCTCCAGCCGCTCGATAACGATCGTGCCGTCGACGCTGAGGTCGGGACGCAGGCCCTCGGGAAGCGAATCGGGGAGGCCCACCTCGACCAGGACGGTGCCGTTCTGGACGTTGGGGTCGATCCGGCGCACGGTGCCGGGGAGGGTGTCGTTCCGGGTGTCGATCATGGCCGCCTGCCCGATCGCCACGTCGCGGGCCTGGGTCTGGGGGATCCGGATCTCGGCCTTGAGCTCGCCGGGCTCGGCCACCCGCGCCAGCGCGGTCCCCGACTGGACCCACTGGCCGACCTCGAGCGAGAGGTCCTGCAGGACGCCGCCGGCTCCGGCCGTCACGTCCATCGATTCCACCCGCCGCTCCTGGTAGTCGTAGATCGCCTGGAGCCGCTGGACCTGGTCCGCCTGCACGGCGAGCTGGGCGTCCATCGTCCCCGCCACGAGCTGGAGCCGCTCCTCCTCGGTTCGGAGCCGGGTCGAGAGCGCCGCCGCCTGCTCGGCCGATCGCTGTGCGGCGTCCCGGGAGATGAGCTGGCGGGCGGCCAAGGCGGAATCGGCCTCGGCCTGGCGCGCGGCTTCCAGGTACTCGGCGTGCGCGGTGGCCACCGCCGCCTCCTGCGCGAGGCGCTGGCTGCCCAGCGAGCGCCTCAGCTCGACCAGCGCTCCCTGGGCGGCCGTCCACTGTTGCTGCGCGCGGAGGGCCTCGAGCTGCACGTCGGGATTGCTGAGCCTGAGGAGCACGGTCCCCGCTTGGACCGTGCTCCCCGGCTGGACCAGAACCTCCTCGACCCGCCCGGCGGTCAACGCCGAGACATATCGCATCTGCTCGGGGACGAGCGTCCCGGGACCGCGGACCGAGCGCGTAAAGGATCCCTGCTCCACCGTCCCGATCAGGATGGCATTTCGGTCTACGGTGGGTGCGGCCGGATCGAGACGCGCGATCGCAACCGTGATCAGGACGAGAGCGAGAACCGCCGCCGCGATGAGGACATAGCGTCTCTTCCTGGACGGCGGCTCACGGGGCACGTCCATCCTGGACTCGAACGGCTCGCGCATCGATTCAAGCGGCCGGACGGTGGCGTTCGATTTCTCCCGCGGCATCCCCCGGCGCAAAGGCAATCCGGGTGCCACTCCGGGCATTATGGCGGAAGTGCTTATGCATCAATCAGTTATGCGATCGGCAGCGGAGAACGACCGAGCGCGGAGGTGTCCGGAACCGGGACGCCGCGTTCGGAACCGCACACTCCGGGCAGCTCGAGCTCGGGACGGAATCATCCGTCGTGCTCGGGGGTCGGCCGCTCATCCTCTCTCCGCCGAGAGAACGGTCCAGGCGGTCGTGGTTGACAAATGCTCGCGGCTGCTTTTACAATTTTCTCGCTTTCAGGGACCACGTTTGAGGGATCGACTGCACCAACCGACCCGCAGGTCGGCGAGCGCCGGACTCAAACGCACCACGAGTCCAGGCGCTTTTTTCGTAAACTGCCACACAAGGAGCCAGCAACAGCAATGAGCGAGAGAAAGACCGGGACCGTGAAGTGGTTCAACGACGCCAAGGGCTTCGGGTTCATCCGTCAGGGTAACGGCCCCGATGTCTTCGTACACTTCTCGGCGATCCAGGGCGACGGCTTCAAGAGCCTCGCCGAGAACGACAAATGCGAGTTCGAGATCACCGAAGGCCCCAAGGGACCTCAGGCCGTCAACGTGACCAAGGTCGTATAGCCACTGCCGCTCGAATCGCATTTCCCGAGCCCCCGCCGATCTGGGCGGGGGCTCTTTCTTTTCGCGCCGGACAAGAATGGATGTTTGACAAGGGGGAATCGGGCGGTCTATAAAGGAGATGAAAGGTCGGCGACGGCGATCCGCCGGGCTCCCGAACCGGCCCCCATGAGACCGCGTCCACGGCCGGGACGCTCAGGGACGGCACCCCTAGTGTCGAGCCGCTGAAAGGGAAGGTCCGGGGGGATCCGACGCGTCGATCGACCGGCCGGTCCGTGCGCTCCGCCGCGCGAGGCGGGGCGCACTTTTTTACGCACGCCGCTTGCACTCGCCTGCCCTCCGGCCCCACGAACATTCTTCATACCCTCGTCAAATCCGCGCAACCACCCTCCGCTACTCTCGAGGCGTACATCCGTAATCGATTCCACTGTTGCGACGAGTACGCAAAGGAGAGGTCCCCATCATGCGACGCATTCTCGTTGGACTCGCCCTCACGGCGGCCTGCCTCGGGCTCGCCAACCCCACGCCCGGCCGGGCCCAGCAGGAGATCCCCGTCCTTCAGGGCCGGGTGCTGGATGCGACCACGGGCGAGCCCCTGATCGGGGCGCAGGTGTCGGTGGCCGGCTCGGACCGTGGCGGCGTCACCGATGTGGACGGCCGGTACCGCGTCTCGCTCCCTGCGGGCAACTACGACCTGCGGGTGGTCTATCTCGGCTACACCGACAAGACCGTCACCGGCGTGCCGGTCGTGGGCGGGCAGGCCAACTACCAGGACATCACGCTCCAGCCCGAGGCCATCGAGGCGGAGGGGATCGAGGTCGTGATCTCCGCCGAGGAGGAGCGCGGCTCGGTCGCCGGGGCCCTCGCGTATCAGCGGCGGGCCACGAACGTCGTCAACGGGATCTCCGCCGAGGAGATCAGCCGGACTCCGGCCTCCCACGCCGCGGACGCGATCAAGCGCGTGACATCGACCTCGATCGTGGGCGGCAAGTACGTCTACGTCCGGGGGCTCGGTGAGCGGTACTCGACCGCCCAGCTCGACGGAGCCGCGCTGCCGACGCCCGAGCCCGAGAAGCGGGTCCTCCCCCTCGACATCTTCCCGGCCAGCATGGTGGAGAGCCTGTTCACGGTGAAGTCGTACACCGCGGACCTGCCGGGCGATTTCGCCGGGGGGGTCATCGACATCCAGACCAAGGACATCCCCGACCGGGCCTTCTTCAGCATGTCGACCGGCGTCGGATACAACACCAACCTCGGCGACATCGATCGGCCTGGCTACGAGGGCGGCGGGCTCGACTGGCTGGGCTTCGACGATGGAGCCCGCGCGCTTCCGGACGGGCTCCCCGGCCGCATTCCGGCCGCCTCCACCGATGCCGAGCTGGCCGAGATGCACGGCTTGTTCAAGGGAGACTTTGCGGCCTTCACCGACCCGGTCGACTTCGGCGATGTCAACAAGTCTTTCAGCCTCTCTTTCGGCAGTCCCCTGAGCTGGATGGACCGGGACGGCGGGTATCTGGTCGGCCTCAGCTACTCCAACAACGCCAACAGCCGCCTCCAGGAAGAGTTCTATCCCTCCCTCGAGGCGGGGAACTTCCAGTACGATTACGCAACCCGTCTGGGGACCCGCGAGGTCTCGCTCGGAGCGCTCGGCGGCTACAGTCTGAACCTCACCCCGACGAGCCGGCTCTCCCTCAAGTCGATCTTCACCCAGTCGGCCGAGGACGAGACCCGGCTCGTATCCGGGCCGTTCAACCAGTCGACGAACGGCTTTGGACGCATCCACCGCTTCCAGTTCGTCGAGCGGACACTCCTCTCCAACCAGATCCGCTTCGAGCACAAGGCCGGCTTTCTCGGAGACTCTAAGGTGGAGTGGAGCGGCTCCTACGCGCTCGCCCTCCGCGACGAGCCCGATACACGGCAGACCGCGTACGTGGCGACCCGTGAGGGTGAAACCTTCTTCTTCAACGAGGCGGGGAGCAACAATCGCTTCTTCAGCGAGCTCACCGACCGGATGGGTCAGGGCGAGATCGAGATCTCCAGCCAGTTCGATCTCTTCGGCCGAGGGGCGACGCTCGACACGGGGGTCCGCACGAGCCACCAGACCCGCGAGTTCTCCGCCCGCCGGTTCGCCTATGAAAGCGCGTCGCCCGAGGCACGGACGCTGCCGCCGACCGAGCTGTTCACGAGCGCGAACATCGCCTCAGGCGACCTGGACTTCTTCGAATCGACCGAGCCCACCGATTCCTACGACGGTACCGAGACCGCGGCCGCCGGCTATGGCAGTCTCGGCATCGGGCTCACCGACGCCCTGCGGGCTACCCTCGGCATCCGGGTCGAGTGGAACGAGATCCAGGTCGAGACCTTCGACCCGCGTACGGGGTCGCGGTTGACCGGTCTCAACAGGGGCCTTTCCACCGTGGAGCCCCTGCCAACGGTAACCCTGCAGTACGACCTGACCGGGACCCAGTCGCTGCGGGCGGCCGCGGCGCGCACGGTCGTGCGGCCCCAGTTCCGCGAGCTGGCGCCGTTCCGCTACGAGAACTACCTGGAGAGCACGCTCGGCAACCCGTTCCTCGAGAATGGGGAGATCCTGAACTTCGACCTGCGCTGGTCCTGGTTCCCGGCCCTCGGCGAGATCCTCTCCCTGGGCGGCTTCTACAAGCGGCTCAACGATCCGATCGAGATCGTGCGGCTGCCCACGGCCGGCAACAACGTCGGCACGCCGGAGCCGTACAACGGTCCCGCTGCATCGACGTACGGCGTGGAGCTGGAAGTCCGCAACGAGCTCGGCAGATGGACGCCGCTGAAGGGGCTGTCGGCCTCCTCGAACATCACCCTCGCGACGTCCAGCGTGCAGCAGGACGAGCCGATCGAGGTGTACTTCGGGAACCCGTCGGCGACGGGGCCGGATATCCTCAGCCCCGAGATCTTCACCAACGAGGAGCGACCCCTTTACCATCAGTCGCCCTACCTCGTGAACGGCTCGCTGCATTATCTGACCGACTCGGGGCGCTACAGCGCGACCCTGCTCTACAACCTGGTAGGCGAGCGTCTCACGCAGGTCGGCACCAACGGCTTCGACGACATCTACGAGACGAGCCGGCACACGCTGGACGCCATGCTCGAGCATCGTCTTGCGAGCGCCGTCGATCTCGAGCTTTCCGTGACGAACCTCACCGGCAGCCCGATCGAGTACGAGTTGGGCGACGACGAGACGCTCCGCTATGAGCCCGGTCGGTCGGTGAGCCTGAAAGCCTCGTACTCGTTCTGACGTCCCGGAACATGATCAATCAGGAAGGAAGGATTCTCATGCACTGCATCACCCGTCCTCTCACGCGTCTTGGCCTGGTGAGTCTGGTCGCCGTGGGCCTGGTGGCCTGCGACGACGACAACCCGGTCGGCAACGGCAACGGTAACGGTAACGGCAACGGCAACGGCGGCGGATCCTTGGTCGTCATTCTGGAAGGCCAGATCTCGGGCAACCGCACCCTGTCGGCCGATTCGATCTACGTCATTGAAGGCTTCCTCGAGGTCGTCCCCGGCGCGGTCCTGACCGTTCCCGCGGGCACGGATCTCGTCAGCGACATCGAGACGAAGGGGACGATCGTCACGCTGCAAGGAGACGACACCGGCCCCAGCGGCCGGCTGGTCGTCCAGGGCACGCCCGGGAACCCCGTGTTCCTGCGTCCCGGAAGCGCGGCCACGGCGGAGGCCCTGGGTCTCTCCCAGGTCACGTCCTGCAGCCGCGGCGACGGCGGCGGCGTCGTCCTCCACGGCAATGCGCCGATCAACGTCCCCGGCGGGACCGCGATCTCAGAGGGTGTGAGCCGTCCCTTCGGCGGCGACGATCCCACCGACGACAGCGGTGACATCCAGTACCTGGTCATCCTCTGCGGAGGAGTCCAGATCGCACCGGACAACGAGATCAACGGTCTCACGTTCGCCGGAACCGGCAGCGGTACAGTGATCAGCCACGTCCAGGCGCACCTGATCGCCGACGACGGGTTCGAGTGGTTCGGCGGCACGACGAACGCCGACCACCTGATCTCGAGCGGCAACGACGACGACGGGCTGGACTGCGACTTCGGCTGGACCGGCACGGTCCAGTTCGCCCTCGTCATCCAGGATCGGGATCTCGCCAACCGCGGCGTCGAGTGCGACAACGACGGCGATGGCTCCGATAACACGCCGATCACGACCCCGACCTTCTGGAACGTCACCTGGATCGGGGCGGGCGTCGAGCAGGCTAACAGCGAGATCAACGACGGCCCGTTCCTGCGCCGGAACAGCGCCCCCGACATCTACAATTCGATCATCGCCAACTTCGGCAACGTGGGCGTCGTGATCGACGGCTCGGGCTCGCAAGGCCGGGCGACCGGAGGCGAGCTCAACATCGACAATATCCTTTTCTTCGAGAACCAGGCGCTGGCGAGCCCGGCGGCACAGGCGGCGACCACGTGCCTGACACAGAACGTCAACTTCCGGAGCGGCGACTACGTCACCGACGGTGTCGAGGCCGCCTTCGGCGACGGGACGTTCGTCTGCGACGATCCGCTGTTTACGAGCGTCAACCTGGCCGACCCGATCGACGGGACCACCCCCGACCTGCGGCCGGGCGCCGGATCGCCGGCGCGGGAGTCGGCCAACGCCCGCACCCCGAGCGGGCCGGGCGTGGTCGATCCTGCCGCCGCCTACCTGGGCGCCTTCGACGCCACCGACTGGACGGCCGGGTGGTCGGTCTGGACGGACGCCAACTAGGCATGTCCGACCGCATGGCATACCCGGGCCGGGGGGGACGCGTTGGACTTCGTTCCTCCCGGTTCCCTGCGGCCGCGTTCCCGGCCTGTCTCGTCTTCGTGGCGGTCACGGCGACCGGCCTGGGCGGCTGTGGCAAGGCGGACGGTCGGCCTTACGACATCGAGGAGCTCCCCTCCGAGGAGCTGCGCCTGACGGGATCCGCGCCGAGCCTGGACGACCTGCTGCTGACTTTCGAGGTCGCGCTGGTCGAGCACGACACGACGCGCCTCCTGGATCTCATGATCACCGAGCGGGAGTACCGCGAGATCCTCTATCCGGCGTTCCCGGCGGCGCACCCGCCGATCAACGCCCGCTTCGAGACGCTGTGGGTCACCCACTACCCGGACGCCCGCCGCGGTCTGATGCGGCTGCTGCGCGACTACGGCGGCAGAGACGTCCCTATCCTGGACCTGCGCTTCGAGCGCCCGGACCAGGACTTCGTGAACTTCGTGCTGCACGAGACGAGCCGCGTGGACGCCGAAGTCGACGGCGTACGGGAAGACGACCTGCGCCTGTTCGGCTCGGTCGTCCGCGTGGGCGATCAGTGGAAGATCCTGTCGTACCCCGACGGCTGAGAGCCGCGCAGGCTCTGACGGATGTCGCTCGTCAGCGCGCCGGTGAAGGCCCTGGCGCGAGTCCCGCCAGTTCCGCGGACGACAGCCCCTTCACGTAGCGCCGGATCCCCTCCTCCAACCCGAGGCGATCGATCACCCGGGCGAGATCGAGCGGCTCCACCAGATACTCGCGGACGCGTTCGGCGTGCGGACAGCGAGACACCGGCCTCGGATAGTCACAGCGCAGGGCCTCCATCGCGAGCCAGCGCTCGATGGCCCGGTTGACGCTCCGGTCGGTTCGCGACGGCGAGGCCCGTTTGAGCCTCGCGAACTCCGTCAGGTAGACAGCCACCGGCTCCAGACTCCGCACGCAAGGGTCATCGGGTCGCCGCCACGCGCAGCGCAGGCCCAGCGATCGATAGAGGGCGGGCTGGACCAGGTGGACCTTCTCGTGGAGCGCGCTCTCGACTCTCCTGGTGGAGCCGGTCGGCGCGAAGACGTTGGGACGGATGACCCCGTCGAAGAAGTAGTAGGCCGAGTAGCGCCCGGTCACGACCTCCAGGACGGCGCGGTCGAAAGCCTCGCCTTCCAGGCCCTCCGCGCGCCAGCGCCGGGTAATCCCTCGCGGATCGGCATCCACCCGGTAGTGGTGCTCGAAGAGCCCGAAGCGCTTCTCGAGGAGCCGCTTCTCGGGGTCGGCATTCTCCCTGTAGTGAGTCTCGAGCTCGCGCAGCTTGGCTGGATCCGGTGCTTCGAGGAGCGCGACGAGGCTGTCGGTCCGGGTGGTGCTCGGCACGACCCCCGCGACACCGAGGACCTGCGACACCGCCGGTGCAGCCAGCGCCAGATGGAGGGCCAGTCCGAGCAACAAGGCGGCCGACCGTCGCGCCCACCCATCCAGCAGGTAGAGTGCGCCTCTTCTCACATCTGGCAAACACGCCCACCCGGAGCGTGGTTTAGGGGCTCGATCGCGTTACGAGCAGGCGTCACTAAGTTTCCCGGCATGCGGCTCCTCGAGCTGGTCGAGACCTCCCATAGGGTAGGCGGGACGAGCGGAAGGCTGGAGAAGATCGGTCTTCTGGCCGACCTCCTGGGGCGGACCCCGCCCGAAGAGATCGAGATCGCGATCGCCTTCCTGTCGGGCTCGCCCCGACAGGGAAGGATCGGGGTCGGGCCCGCGCTTCTGCGGGACGCGTGGCCGGAAGACGCGGCGGAATCGCCGACACTCGGGCTGACGGAGGTCGACGCGGACTTCGAGCGGATCGCGGCCACCGCCGGTCCGGGATCGACACTCGAGCGGGGACGGTTCCTGGGCAACCTGCTCGGGCGGGCCACCGATACCGAGCGCGACTTTCTGGCGGGTCTGGTCCTGGGCGAGCTGCGACAGGGGGCGCTGGAGAAGCTGGTCGCCGAGGCGGTGGCGCGGGCGGCCGGGCGCCCCGGGGTCGAGATCCGGCGGGCGCTGGCCGTGACCGCCGACCTGGGAAAGGTCGCCCGTGCGCTTCTCACCAACGACGATTCGGGTGTCGAAGGGATCGGCGTCGAGCTCTTTCGCCCGGTGCAGCCGATGCTGGCCCGGCCCCTGGACGATCTCGCCGCGGGCCTGGAACGGCTCGGCGAGGCCGCCCTCGAGTTCAAGCTGGACGGCGCCCGGGTTCAGATCCACAAGGCTGGTGCCGACGTCGCCGTCTTCTCGCGCCGGCTCAACGACGTGACCGTCGCGCTTCCCGAGGTCGTCGATGCCGCGCGCCGATTGCCCTTCCGGGAAGCGATCCTCGACGGCGAGGCGATCGCGCTCAAACCGGACGGCAACCCGCATCCCTTCCAGGTCACCATGCGCCGCTTCGGCCGGAGGCTCGAGGTCGAGCGGATGCGCGCCGAGCTTCCGCTTTCGGTCTTTCTCTTCGATCTGCTGCGCCTGGACGGCGACGACCTGCTGGGAGAGCCGCTATCGCGCCGCGCTAAGGAGCTGGCCGAAGGGGCCCCCGCGGATCTCGTGATCCCCCGCATGGTGACCGCCGACGCCGCGGAGGCCGGGTTGTTCCTCGCCTCCGCTCTCGCGCACGGACACGAAGGGATCATGGCGAAGGCCCTGGACTCCCCCTACCAGGCCGGTTCCCGCGGAGGCGCCTGGCTCAAGCTGAAGCCCGTCCACACCCTCGACCTCGTCGTCCTGGCCGCAGAGTGGGGGCACGGCCGTCGGAAGGGATGGCTCAGCAACCTCCATCTGGGTGCGCTCGAGCCGGGCGGCGGCTTCGCCATGCTGGGCAAGACCTTCAAGGGGATGACCGACGAGGTGCTCGCCTGGCAGACCGCGCGTCTCCTCGAGCTCGAGACGGCGCGCGACGGCCACGTCGTTCACGTGCGACCGGAACTCGTGGTCGAGGTCGCCTTCAATGACGTCCAAGCGAGCCCCACGTATCCGAGCGGGCTCGCCCTCCGTTTCGCCAGGATCCGCCACTACCGGCCCGACAAGCGTGCCGATCAGGCCGACACGATCACCGCCGTGTGGGAGATCTACAGGAAGATGTCGGGCGGGGACCCTTCTTGATCCCTTAACCCAGGAAGCTCTTCCCCTTATCGACGGCGTATGCCTTGCCAACCCCAGAGCGCCAACCATGTCTCCGGTTGCTTCTCAATCCAGGGCGGCTGCCTTCCGACGCGTCTTCTCGTCGGCGGAAAGGCCCGACTGGTAGCCGTAGAGGGCGTCCTCCCACGAGCCGTACATCGGGTTCGGCAGCATGATCCACTGCCGGCCCCAGCGGTCGGAATAGCGCGCGGCGAGGGTCGCGCGCTGAGCCGGCGACAGGCGGGCTGAGGCGAAGTCGTTGAAGTCGTCACCCACGAGGAGCAGGATCCGGAAGCGCCGGGCGACCACCTCCCGCCGCGACGACTTGTCGCTGATCCAGTCACGCCGCTCGCCGCGGGTCAGGACGCGGTCCTGCCCGGGATCCAAGGGGAACCCCGCCGTCTCCAGGTTCCGCCGAGTGGCCTCCTCGAGGGCCTGGTCGCGGTTGGTGACGTAGAAGATCGTCACACCCCGCCGCTCGGCGGCGCGGGCGAACTCGAGGGCGCCCGGGACCGGCGGGGCGGCCGCCTCCAGGACCCACTGGGTCCAGAGCTCGGGGTCGAACTCCTCCCCGGCGTTGATCAGGCGCGTCTGGAAGGCCGAGTTGTCGAGGACGGTCTCGTCCACGTCCACGATCACGGCGGGTGGCAGATCCTGATATCCACCGGTCTGCTCGAGGGCCGCCGTCCAGAATGTGTGGGCGAGCGCCTCATCGAGACGCTCGATGGCCAGGCGCCACGCCTCCCGGGCGACCGCGTCGTACTCGGCGGACGTCCGGACCCAGGTCGTGGAGTGGAGGAGGGGATGGGGATTCCGCGCGCAGGCGGAAGCCAGGGCGAGCAACCCGAGCGCCATCACGGCGCGCGGGCGGGCACTCCGTCGAACCTTTCCGATCGGCGCTCGTGTTCTGACCAATGGTCGCATGCGTGAGGCTCAAGATACACTAGGGGCCGTCCATGGCGACCGCTGAATACGGTTTGCGCCGGTGGATCGGCTTGATCGCCGGCCTCTTCGGTGGGCCAGGATCCGCTGCTCCTCGTGATCCCGGCGGGGCTGGCGGCCAGCGGGGGCTTCATGCTGCCCGTGGCCACGCCGCCCAACGCGATCGTCTACGGCTCCGGCCGGATCACCGTCCCCCAGCTCGCTCGCGCGGGCGCGCTTCTCGACCTGCTGTTCGTGTTCCTCGTTCCGATCGTGGGCGTGCTTCTGGTGACGCGGGTCTTCGGCTGATGGCGGGGGACGCTGGCGCCTGGCCGTTGGCACGCTGACCCTCGAATTGGAGGTGGCCCGATGTTCAAAAAGATCCTGGTCCCGCTCGGATTGACGGACAGGGACGCTCAAGCGGT
>JBOHRW010000097.1:0-34090 GCA_050732935.1 Gemmatimonadota bacterium | reverse complement strand
GCTGGCGCTCGACGATCGCCTCCAGCGAGACCTCGGGCCAGCGCTGCTCGAGCTCCGGGAACGCGAGCCGACCGCCGGCGATTTCGAGGATCTGCGCCACGAAGGTGCCGGGGCCCGCGGTCCGCGGTGGAGAGCCGAGGAGCGTGAAAAGGACGGTCGGCCCGGGCCCCGGCCGGCGATCGGCGGCCACCGCTGCCAGAGAGTCGCGGAGCGCCCGGGCCAGGTCACCGGCTGCCCCCGGGATCCCGAGCAGCCGACCCACGCGCTCGAACGTCCGGAACACATCGGCGGTGTCCTCGATCGAGGCGGAATAGACGGGGATGTCGGCCGACCGGAGCGCCTGGCGAAAGCCCCCGCCGCGCGCGGAGCGCCAGGCGATCACCAGATCGGGCTGGAGGGCGACCAGCGCCTCGGCGCTCGGGTCCAGGCCACCGCCCACGCTGGGAAGATCCTCTACCGCCCGACCCCGATCGTAATCGGTGCGCGCGATCAGCCGTCCGGCCTCGCCGAGGGCGACGATGGTCTCGGTCACGCTCGGGACCAGCGAGACGATCCGTTGGGCGGGGCGGGCCAGGCGGAGCGTCCGGTCGGCGTCGTCCAGGACCTCGATCCCGATCTCCGGGGAGGCCGACCGGGTCAAAGACGGCTCCCCGGAATCGGCGGAGCAGGCCGCGACGAGGATGACGCCAAGCAGGGCGGCGAAAGAGCGGGCGCGAGTCTGGATCGGTGTCCTCCGGGTCGAACGAAAAAACGCCTGCCGCGGGTGGGCAGGCGCGCGACCGGAGACCCGATCGAGTCGCCGGACCCCTCCCGCGAAGGATCACGACAACGGGCCTCGAGGCAGGTCTCCTGGCTGCGCGGCAGCGTCGCTCGACGCTTGCCGCTTCACAGTGGCGGGGCCGCTGCGGATTCGCACCGCATTCCCTATTCTCCCGCCGCCCCGTCGAGATCGCGGTCAGCGGTCGGGCACCCCAGGGCTCGTAACTGGATTAGACGATCTTCGTCAAGCCATCTCCTGTCATATGATAACAGCCAGGTTTGCAGCGCACGTGTCTGGCAAACCGCTACAGCGTGAACCGGCCGAAGTCCTCCGGATTCATCCGCCGCAGGTATTCCTTCAGGTCCTCGGGATCGTATTTCTCCTCGTCGACCTCGCCCACCTCCTCGGCCGTGTGATCGAGCAGCTCGTCCGAGGCGTAGATGGGGGCGCCGAGTCGCAGAGCCAGCGCGATCGAGTCGCTGGGCCGGGCGTCGATGGAGACGACGTCCCCGTCGTTCTGCACGAAGACCTGCGCGTAATAGGTGTTGTTCTTCAGGGCTCCGATGATCACCTGGGTGAGGTTTCCGTGAAGGGCACGCACCAGGTTCTTCATGAGATCGTGGGTCAGCGGACGGCTGAACTTCACCCCCGCCAGCTCGGTCGCGATCGCGCTGGCCTCGCTCGGACCGATCCAGATCGGCAGGTACCGGTCGCCCTCCTTTTCCTTCAGGATGACGATCGGCGACTGCGTCGACGAATCGATGCCCAGGCTGGCGACAGTGACTTCCACGACTTCGACCGACACGGCTCCTCCGAAAAGCACGTCGAACAGCAGAACGTGCAACATACATGCCCCGCCGGTCACGGCACAAGCCAACCCGAAGCTGGGTAGTGGTTCAGCTCGCGTTCCAGGGTCCCTCAATGGCCCATAGCCCTCAGTCAAGCTGACCCACCTACCCGCGCTGGACCGATGAGGCCGTCTGCGGTATCCCCATATCAGGGTCGCAGCAGGCGGGAGATCCCCAAACCGAGAGAAGCAGCCTCGGGAGGGCATCGTAATTGTCCGCAGCAAGATCCACGATTCCGTCCCTCCGGTCCGTGGACCCCTTCATACTACCTCACTAACCCGTGTCCACGGAAACGGGGGGCGCTTTAGCCGGCGCCTGTCCTTCGCCTGCTACGCGCAGAAAATCCCAAGATGTACGATGGAAAGACACATTCGGCCGCACGCTCGCCTGTGGCGGGCCTGGGCACAAGGACCTAACGCAGAGGCTCGTCGAGTTCGAACTCGTCGCAATCGACGAGCATTACCCCTGCTCGAGAAGCGAAGATCTGCGGAAGGTCCGCGACGAGGCAGCGTTGCCCACCAATCAGAGCTTCGACGCCGCAACGCCGAGATCGGGCCGTTTTCAATGCCCCGTGCTCAGGTCCCCATTTCCCAGGATGCCAGATACTTCTCCTGCTCCTCCGTCAACCGATCGATGTCGACCCCCATCGCGGCCAGCTTGAGCCGCGCGATCTCGGCGTCGATCTCTTCCGGGACGGAGTGGACGCTCTGCGGCAGGGCCTCCGGGTCGCTGGCGATCAGCTCGGCGGCCAGGGCCTGGTTCGAGAACGACATGTCCATGACGCTCGCCGGGTGCCCTTCGGCCGCGGCCAGGTTCACCAGGCGCCCCTCTCCGAGCACGTAGATGCGCCGCTCCCCCACGCTGTGCTCGGTCACGAACTCGCGGATCTCGCGTGTCTCCTCGGCCATGTTCTGCAGGGCGTCGAGGTCGAGCTCGACATTGAAGTGCCCGCTATTGGCGACGATGGCTCCATCCTTCATCGCCTCGAAGTGCTCGCCGCGGATCACGTGGATGTCGCCGGTCACCGTGATGAAGATGTCGCCGATGGTGGCTGCCTCCGCCATGGGCATGACGCGGAAGCCGTCCATGATTGCCTCGAGCGCTCGTAGCGGGTCGACCTCGGTGACGATCACGTTGGCGCCAGCGCCCTGCGCGCGACGCGCGACGCCGCGACCGCACCAGCCGTATCCGGCCACGACGATGGTAGAGCCGGCGAGCAGCACGTTGGTCGCGCGGAGCACACCGTCGAGAGTGGACTGCCCCGTTCCGTACCGGTTGTCGAAGAGATGCTTGGTCTTCGAGTCGTTGACCGCGATGACCGGAAAGAGGAGGACGCCCGATGCCTCCATCGACTTGAGCCGGATGACCCCCGTGGTGGTCTCCTCGGTCGAGGCGAGCACGTCCTCGACGATGGCCTTTCGTTCGGATGCGTCGAGCGCGGTCGCCCAGGCCCGGATCACCGGGTGCAGGTCGTCGTACCGCTCGAGCCCGATGAAGTGGAGGGCGCTCACCAGATCGGCGCCGTCGTCCATGGTGATCTGCGGCCGATGCTCGAGGGCCGCGAGGATGTGACGGTAGTACGTGTCGTGGTCCTCGCCCTTGATGGCGTGGACGCGGATTCCCCGCTCCACCAGGGTGGCGGCCACGTCGTCCTGGGTCGAGAGCGGGTTCGAGGCGCACAAGAGGACGTCGGCCCCACCCTGCTGCAGGGTGAGAACGAGGTTGGCGGTCTCGGTGGTCACGTGCAGGCAGGCCGAGATCCGCTTGCCGTCCAGCGGCCGCTCGCGCTCGAACCGTTCGCCGATCTGCCGCAGGACCGGCATGTGACGGGCGGCCCACTCGACGCGCAGGGCCCCCTTCTCCGCCAGGGCCCGGTCGCGGATGTCGTGGTGCGCGGAGGGTGATCCCGCCTCCGTCTCGATCTTCTCACCGTTGGCCATCGTGGCTCTCCTTTCGCTTCCTCGTATGCGATCCAAATGCCATAATCGCGCGGTCTCGGCGCTCGGCGCCGGGGCCAGGACGCGCAGAATCGGGATCAGTCTCTTTCGTCCATCCAGGTGCGGAGCTCGGCCGCCCTTTCCGTCCCTTCCCAGGTGAAGAGCCCGTCTTCCGGCTTGCGCCCGAAATGCCCATAGGCCGCGGTCGACCGGTAGATCGGGCGCTGCAGGTCGAGCGCCTCGATCAACCCCCGCGGGCGCAGGTCCCACGTCTCCCGGACGCGCTCGGCCAGCTCCTCGTCCGGCAGCGCCCCGGTGCCGAACGTGTCGACCATCACGCTCACCGGATCGGCCACGCCGATCGCGTAGGCGAGCTGAACCTCGCACCGCGCGGCGAGCTCCGCCGCGACCAGGTTCTTGGCGATCCAGCGGGCGGCATAGGCGCCCGATCGATCGACCTTGGTCGGATCCTTTCCGCTGAACGCCCCGCCACCATGACGACCGTACCCCCCGTACGTGTCGACGATCACCTTGCGCCCCGTGACCCCGGCGTCCCCCTTGGGCCCACCGACGACGAACCGGCCGGTCGGATTGATGTGGACGACGAGCGACCCCGGATCGTACATGTCGACCGGCAGCGCCGGGTGGATGACGTGCTCGCGCACGCCGTCCCGGATTTCCTCGGGGGAGACCTCGGACTCGTCGCCGGTCTGGGTCGAGACGACCACCGTCCGAATCTCCCTCGGCCGTCCGCCTTCGTACTCCACGGTCACCTGGCTCTTGCCGTCGGGACGCAGCCAGGGCAGGACGCCCTCCTTGCGGGCCCGCGTCAATCGGCGGGTGAGGGCATGCGCGAGCGCGATCGGCAGCGGCATCAGCTCGGGGGTCTCGTCGGTCGCGTAGCCGAACATCATCCCCTGGTCGCCGGCCCCGTCCGCGTCGACTCCGCGCTTGATGTCGGGGGACTGCTGGTCGAGCGAGACCAGGACGCCGCAGGTGTCGGCGTCGAACCCCATCCGCGCGTCGGTGTAGCCGATGTCACGGATCGTCTCCCGGACGACTTCGTTGACCGGGATGTAGGTCTCGGTCGTGATCTCGCCCGCCACGATCACAAGCCCCGTGGTCACCAACGTCTCGCAGGCCACCCGGCTCTGCGGATCGCCTTCCAGGGCGGCGTCGAGGACGGAGTCGGAGATCGCATCCGCGATCTTGTCGGGGTGACCCTCGGTCACCGACTCGGACGTGAAGAGGAAGCGCCGCGCGCTGGTGGCGCGCATCGCCGAGGTCGGTTCGTGATCGGTGTGGGTCTTCAGCATTTCACCTGCGATCCTTCTCCGAGATTGACGGTCCTGGCCGGGGCCTCCATGCTCGCCCCGGGCCCTACGATCGAACGCTCCAGCACGCATCCGCGCACCGTAGCGCCGTCACCGATGATGGAGTCGCGCACGACGGCCTCGTGCACGACGGCGTCCCTCCCGAGCGTGACGTGGGGGCCCACCACCGCACGCTCGATGGTGCAGTTCGGTCCGATGGCGACCGGCGGGACGATACGGGCATCGTCGAACCCCGGCGGCACCTCGACAGCCCGCCGATCGAGCAGGGCGCGGTTGGTGTCGAGCAGCGTCTCGGGCTTCCCGCAATCGAACCAGTTACCGATCTTGAAGGGTACGAACGGCGTACCGTCGTCGATCATCCGCTGGAGGGCGTCGGTGAGCTGGTACTCGCCGCGGGTCCGGGTGTCGTGCTCGACAAGGTCCGCGATCGCACTCCGGAGCCGATCGCCGTCGGCCACGTAATAGAGGCCGACCAGGGCCAGGTCGGTCCTGGGCTCGGCCGGCTTCTCGACGAGCTTCACGATGCGCTCGCCGGCGTCGTCCAACTCCACGATCCCGAAGCGCTCGGGATCGGGCACGGGTCGCACTCCGAGGACGTTCTCTCCGCTGGCCACGAAGGCGCCGTAGTCGACGTCGAACACCGTGTCCCCCAGCACCACCAGCACGGGCTCGCGCTCCCCCTCCTCCAGGCCCTGGAGGACGGCGTGGCCCAGACCGAGCTGGTCCTTCTGCCAGACGATGCGCACGGGCATCTCGGGGAAGGCCTCCCTGGCGTAGGCTTCCAGCGTCTCGCCTCGGTACCCCACCACGAGCCGCACCTCCTTCGGGTCGAGTGATCGTACGTCGGCCAGGATGTGCCCGATGATCGGTCGGCCCGCCACCGGAAGCATGACTTTCGGGAGCGTATGGGTATGGGGCCGCAGCCGCGTGCCCTGACCGGCCGCAGGAATGACGATGTTCACCTGTCGATCGGACTCGTTCTCGAGATCCCGGTACACGCGATCACGATCACGGCTGCATTTCGATAAGAAACCATGATCATGGCCGCGACGGGCTCGAGAGTTGGCGCTTCAGGGCGTCGATGGATGCGACGGGGGTGGGGTCCCGTCCCGTGATGACGGAAGCGAGAAAGCTAGCGCAATCCCCGAGGAGGCACAACCGAAGCATGGCTTCCAGCGGCGTGTCTCCGCCGGCTTCGACCCGACGCTGCGAGACCGCGCGGCCGTCGAGATAGTCCCGCACGAAGCCCATCCGGCGGCGGACCCGCTCGTGATCCCACGCCGTCTGGAGATAGAAGATCGCGCATGGCACCGCCCTGTCCGGCTCGAACCCCACGATCTCGTTGTGATTGTGCTCGGGGAACTCGGAGGTGTGGGCGAGCAGCTTGGCGTTTTCGTTGAGCTGCGTCTTCCAGCGCCGGCCGGCGGCCGCGGACAGCGGGTGCCCGGAGTAGATCAGCGGCAGGGCCGCGACGGCTTCCGCGGCGACGATCAGGGCGGGGTTGCCGGGCTCCCAGGCCAGCCACCCGTCGACGATCGACCCCAGTCCCTCCCCCGCGTCGGCGATCGCCTCGGCCTCGGCGCGCGGCTCCAGCCCGGTCGCCAGGCAGGCCGTCAGCACGGCGCACGTCGCGAAGGAATGACCCAGCGCGGCGCGGGGTGGGAACCCGCCCGGCAAACTGAAAACCGGATCGCCGTCGGCGCTGGCCTGCTCACCCAGCCGGCCGCCCGTCGTGATCGCCACGACGCGAAGCCCCCGCTCCTTCGCCGCGGCGTAGGCCGAGAGCGTCTCTTCGGTGTTCCCGGAGTAGGAGGAGGCGATCACCCAGGCGTCGTCGTCCAGCCAGGTCGGCAGCTCGTAGCCGCGCACGACGACCAGCGGCGTCCTTCTGCGCTCGGCCGTGTAGGCGGCGACCAGATCGCCGCCGATGGCCGACCCTCCCATCCCGACGACCGCGATCGCGCTCGGCACGGAGACGGAGATGGACGCGGCGGTTTCGAGAGCCTCCGAGGCGCTGTCCGACAGGTGCCTCGGCAGCGCCTCGATGTGTCCGCGCATTCCCGCCGTATCGACATCGGGCTCGCGATCCCGCCAGCCCCGCACATCCTCCAGACGCGGCGCGGTCATCGTTCGCCGGCTCTCACCGTCCCCGGTCGCCGGCCGTGGGCGCGGTCGTGCGCTGCCGCAGGCGCTCCGAGAATCGCTCCTCGATCGCGACCCGGGCCGCCTCCGCGGTGGAAGTAGCGAGCGCCGCCTCGGCCGCCTCCGCGGCCTCGTCGACGGCGATCCGCCCGAGCACCTGCTTGACCCGCGGGATGCGCGCCGGGACCATGCTGAACCGACGCACGCCCAGCCCCAGCAGCAGGACGGCGGCCCGTGAGTTGGAGGCCATCTCGCCGCACACGGTGAGGTCCAGCCCGGCGGCTCCACCGGCCTCGACGACCTCGCCGATCATGCGCAGCACCGCCGGGTGGAAGGGCTGGAAGAGGTGGGCGACCCGCCGGTTGCCACGATCGACCGCCAGGGTGTACTGGATCAGGTCGTTGGTGCCCAGCGACAGAAAGTCGAAGCGCCGGGCGAGCTCCGGCGCGAGCATCGCCGCGGCCGGTGTCTCGATCAGCGCTCCGACCGGGCAGTCCCCGGCGAAGGGCAGGCCCTCCCGTTCGAGCGACAGCCGCGCCAGGGCGACCTGTTCCAGGCAGCGTTCCGCTTCCTCGACCGTCGTGATCATGGGAAACAGGATGGATGTCGGTCCGTGGGCGCCGGTTCTCAGGATCGCCCGCAGCTGGCGACGGAAGACCTCCGGTCGATCCAGGCAGTAGCGAATCGCCCGCCAGCCCAGGAACGGATTCGCCTCCGGCTCCATGCCCTGGAGCAGCTTGTCGCCCCCGAGGTCGATCGTGCGGACGGTCAGCGGCCGACCCGCCAGGCGCTCGACCAGGACCCGGTAGACCTCGTACTGCTCCTCCTCTCCGGCCTCGCCGCCGCTGTGAAGGAAGAGGTACTCGGTCCGATAGAGCCCGATGCCCTCGCAGCCGAACGTCATCGCCGCGTCGACCTCGCGCGGGAAATCGATGTTCGCCTGGAAGACGAGCCGGGTGCCGTCCGCCGTCTCGCTCGGGGCGTCCGCCAAGCTCACCCACTCGGCCCGCTTGCGCGCGATCTTGGCGCGGATCCGCTCGTAGTCGCTCAACGTCTCGTGGGATGGGTTGCCGATCAGCAACCCCTCCCGCCCGTCCAGGATCACCTGTTCCCCGTGTCGGAGCCGCTGGAGGAGAGGACCCAGCCCGATCACCGCCGGGATCTCGAGGGCCCGTGCCAGGATGGCGGTGTGGCTGTTGGGCGAGCCGACCTCGGTCGCGAAACCGAGAATCCGGTCCCTGTCGAGCTCCGCCGTGAGCGTCGCCGGCAGGTCGTGGGCAACGAGGATCGCGTTCTGCATGAGGTCGCCCACCGCGGGCTCGCGCTCGCCGAGCAGCCAGCGGATCACGCGATGCTCGATGTCGCGCACGTCCCTGGCCCGCTCCCGCAGGTAGGGATCTTCGCTGGCTTCGATCCGGGTCGTGATCTCGAGGACGCTGGCGTGAAACGCGTGCTCGGCGTTCGACCTGTCCTCGCGGATGCGGCTCCGCGCGCGGTCCCGCAGCTCCTCGTCCTCGAGGATCAGGACATGCGAGTCGAAGATTGCCGCCTCATCCGACTTTCCCGCCGCGACCAGCGCCTCCCGCACGCGACCGATGTCCCGTCGCGTCCGCTCGATCGCGCTCTCCAGCCGGTCCAGCTCGGAGTCGACACCCGTGGACTCGATGGACCTCCGGGGAACCCGCAGCGAGTCGGGCATGATAACGTAGGCGGGCCCGAAGGCCACGCCGTGCGACACGCCGAGCCCGTGATGAATGATGTCGTGGCCGGTCACGTATCCGCCGGAGCCGGCTCTCCCCCGGACCGCAGCGGACGACCTTCGTCGTCTTCGTGGAACCCCTGCTCGATCAGGTCCGCCAGCTCGCTCACGGCGTTCTCGGCGTCGGCGCCCTCGGCGCGGATCCGGATCTCTGCACCCTGCTCGGCGGCCAGCATCATCACCCCCATGATGCTCTTGCCGTTCACCTCGATGCCGTCGCGGCTCACGAAGACATCCGAAGCGAAGCGTGTGGCGCAACGCACGAACTGGGCCGCCGGCCTCGCGTGCAGGCCGAGGCGGTTCCGAATCTGAATCTGCTTCTCGTGTACCCGATGGTTCACGGCAACGTCCCCGCGGAAGCGTGGTACAGAGCGCTGAGCAGGATCACGAGAGCCAGGAAGGCCAGCGCAGGCGAAAGCCGACGGCCCCCGGACCCGACTGGCCGGGCCGCCAACCCGAGGAGAGCGACGGAAAGAAAAAATAGGCCGGCTAGCGGCCATCCGCCACCGCTCAGGCCCGTCGCCGCTCCCAGGGCCAGAGCCGCCCCGCTGACCGCGGCGCCGCCCAGCCGGGTCGCGTCGGACGCCCGACGCCAGAACGGGTCCTGGAGCACGCGGGCAATCCCCGCGCCGCTGGCGTAGCCGGCGGCCACTCCCCGGATTCGGATGGCCTGGGTCAACGCGTTGTAGGCCACCCAGTAGCCGAGCGCGGGCCACCAGGAGCCGCTCGAGAGCGCGGCGGAGGCCGCCGCCGCTCCCAGCGCCGGACGCCAGCCGGCCCAGAAGAGATCGTCGCCGAGAGCGCCCAGGGTCCCGCGCAGGGCCCCGACGAGCCGGCGGACCCGACCCTCGGCTCCCGCCACCCCGCGCGCGACCTCGCGCTCCAGCCGCAGGACCACGCCCATCGCGATGGTGGCCAGGTACGGGTTGGTGTTGAAGAGATCGAGATGGGCGAGCACGCGCTCGCGACGGATCCGGGGGTCGGGATACAGACGGGCGAGGCCGGGCAGGAGCGCCCAGGCGAACCCGACGGCCTGCAGCGTCTCGTAGTTCCAGACAGCCTGAAGCAGCGTGGACCGGAGCGCGACCCTGCGTCGCTCCGACGCTCCCGGGCGGGGCCGATCCGTCATGCCGACGGCACACCCCCGGCCCACCAGGCCAGGCCGGCCACCCCGGCGAGCCCGGCGGCCCAGGCCAGCTTCCCCGAGCGCCGCTCCAGAAACAGCCGACCGCCGCTGACCGCAACGGCCGCCAGCGCCGCCATCCGGAGCCATTCCCGGCTCACCGGTCCGCTCCACACCGTGCCCTCGACGATGGCGAGCCCCGCCAGGGCGAGCGTCACCGCCACGATCGAGATGGTCGCCCCGATCACGGCCCCGCGGGCGAGCGCGCCCGCGATCGCGCGCCCGGGAGCCCGAAGATCCCCTTCGGCGACGCGACGACGGACCCGCATCGCGGCCCGTCCGTTCCAGCGTCGCTGGATCAGCGTCACCCGGTCGCCCAGCTCGCCGGCCACGACGGCGACCGCCACCAGATATCCCGCCGCTTCGGTCCCGGGGCCCGCGACCGCTACGACCGTCCCCACCAGAGCGGCCAGGCCGGCGTCCGGGTAGCGCGCCGCCCCGACCGGAAGGACGCCCAGGTAGACCGCCTCGAAGACCGCGCCCCAGAACGCGCCTTCACCGGGGTCCCCGAGCGCGAGGCCGGCCAGAGGCCCGGTCACGATCGGTCGCGAAAGCATCGTCTGGCCGATCGGCCAGGCGTCCAGGAAGACGATCGCCCCGATCGTTGCCAGAATGGACCATTCCAGGAGGTCCATCGGAGACGGCTCCTCTCAGAGCGCTCGCTCGAGGCGGACGCGCGGGGCTCCGGGCACATCCTGGGCGGTCACGCGTACGCCCGCGGCCTCGAAGTCGCGGACCCGCCCCCGATCCTCGGCATCCAGGTACACGTACGGCAGCACCGACTCCCGCCCCGCCGCCGCGTGGAGCCCGCCCACGTTCACCTCGTGGATGGGAACCCCGGCCACCGCGAGCCGCCACATGGTGGCCAGGTCGGGTGCCAGGATCAACATCCGCTCGTCGGACTCCATCACCTGCGGAAGCCGTGCCGCGGCCGTCTCTTCGCTCCAGAAGTCGGCCTGGATCGTCTCCGGCAGGCCGGTCCGGTAGATCTCCTGCTCGAGCGGCGCGGCCGCCAGATCGTCGCTCACCACGACAACGCGCTCGACCCCCAGCCTGCGACCCCATCCCACGACGACCTGCCCGTGGATCAGGCGCTCGTCGACCCGAAAGAGCAGGACCGTCATGGACGAACCCCGAGGGCGCTCCGGCTCTTGTTGAGCATCAGCGGGATCAGCTTCTCCGCGGGAATGTCGTCCAGAAAGACGAATTCGATCAGCAGGGGCAGGTTGACGCCGTAGAAGATCGCGCGGACCCGACCCTCCTCGAGCAGCCGGTGGCACACCCGCCCGCATGAGCCGCCGTCCAGATCCGCGAACAGGAAGACCTCGCGGTCGCCGGCCTTCTCGTCGAGGATCGAGCGCACGGACTCCAGCAGCGCCTCTCCCGCGAGACCCTCGTTGGACAGCGCCCACAGGCTCTCTTGGGCCCCCGCCACCCGTGTCAGGGCGGACAGCAGGCCCTCCGCCAGGTCGCCATGGGCCACGATCAGCCCGCAACGCTCCGTCACTCGTAGTCCTCTTCGAGGTAGCTCTCGGTCTCCGCCTGGGTGCGCATGCGCTCGATGAGGCGTTGATTGAACCGCTCGGCCGCATGACGACCGGCGTACCTCTGCAGGTGGTTCATCGCCACCACCTCGGCGATCACGGTAATGTTCTTGCCGGGATTGAGGGGAACCCGCACGAGCGGGATCTCGACCTCCAGGATCTCGGTCTTCTCGTCCTCCAGCCCGACCCGCTCGACGTTCGTCGTCTCGTCCCAGTCCTCGAGCCGGACGACGACCTCGATCCGCTTCTGGAGCCTGACCGCCCGGATCCCGAACAGCGACTGGATGTCGATGATGCCCACGCCGCGGATCTCCATGTGGAATCCGAGCACATCGCTTCCGCGGCCGATCAGCATTCCCGCCGCCCGCCGGGTCACGTGAACCTGGTCGTCGGCCACCAGCCGGTGTCCGCGCTCGACGAGATCGAGGACGCACTCCGACTTGCCGATGCCGCTCCGCCCCACGAACAGCAGCCCGACCCCGTAGATGTCGGCCAGCGATCCGTGGATGTAGGTGCTGGGGGCGAACAGCGTCTCGAGGAAGGCCTTGATCGCGGAGTAGAAGGCCCCGGTCTTCAGCCCGGTCGAGACCACGGGGATCCCGCGCTCGTTGGCGCGCTCGACCAGGCCGGCCGGCGCCTGCATGCCCTTGGTGATGAAGACCACCGGCAGCTCGAAGTCCAGGAACCGACGGATGGCCGACTCCCGCTCGCTCTTCGACAGCGATTCGAGGAAGGTGATCTCGGTCTCGCCGAGGACCTGGAGCCGGGAGTGGACGAAGCGTTCGGTGTAGCCCGCCAGCACGAGGCCCGGGCTGGCGACCTCGCTGCTGGGAATCTCGCGATCGGCGGTCTCCTCGCCGGTGAGAAGCGTCAGGGCCAGCGGATGCGCCTTCCGCGCGAGGAGATCGGCGACCGTCAGGCTGGCCAAGGCGGGGCGGTCCGGCTCAGCGCTCCTCGATCTCGAACACGTCGGCTTCGACAACGCTGACCGATCCGGCCTCGGTCCGCCGGGCGATCTTCACGCCATCGTCGACGACGTCCACGAAGACCAGCACCTCCTCGTCGCTCCGCTCGAGGCGCGAGATAGCCTCCTCGCTGCTCAGGCGGTCCCATTCGGATGGCGCCGGGGAGGACGAGGCCGGCTCCGGGGCCTCGCCGAAGACGCGCTCGCGCTCCTCTCGCGTCAGCCCGCGCTGTTCCAGCTTCCCCTTGTGACGCTTGAGCTGACGCCGGAGCTTGTGGACGGTCTGGTCGATCGCCATCCGCCATTCGCCCGCCTCGGAAGCGGCGAAGTGCGTGTCGTTCGAGGTGTGGATGCGCACCTCGGCGATGTGTCGATGGCCCTCGTGAACGAGGATGATGTCGGCTTCGACCAGCCTATCGAAATATTTCGCCAGGCCCTCTACCTCCCGCTCGGCATGATCGCGCACTCGATCGGGAACCTCGCCGTGGCGGACGCTGAACGTCATCTGCATGGGATCTCGCTCCCTCCTGCGGGGGATCGGAACGACAGGAATACCGGGGCTCGCCCGGGACTCCTGTGGTCACGAAGGACGTCTCGGGGAAGTGCCGGGCGGGCGTGGCGATTATACGCGCTTGCGGTAACGCGAGGAAAGGATGCCCAGCTGGTCGCGATATTTCTGCACCGTCCGCCGGGCGATGTTGACGCCCTCGTTCTTGAGGAACTCCACGATCTGCTGATCGGTGAGCGGCTTGCGCGGATCTTCGGCGGAGATCATCTCGCTGATCCGCGCCTTGACGCCGCGGGCCGAGATGTCCTCGCCTTCGTCGGTCGAGAGCCCGCTCGAGAAGAAGAACTTCAGCCGGAACACACCGTTCGGCGTCTGCACGAACTTCTCGTTCGTGACCCGGCTGACGGTCGACTCGTGCATCCCGATCTCGTCCGCGACCTCCTTGAGGGTCAGAGGCCGCAAAAAGCGGATTCCCTTCTCGAAGAACTCACTCTGCCGATCGAGAAGCACGTGCATGACCTTGAGCATCGTCTGCCGGCGCTGCTCGATCGCCTGGATGATCCAGTTGGCGCTGTTGAGCTTGCTCTGGACAAACTCCTTCGCCTGCCCTTTGAACTCCCCGTTCCGGGCCAGGCTGCGATAGGCGGCGCTGATCCTCAGCCGGGGCAGGTTGCCGTCGTTCAGCGAGATCATGTACTCGCCGTCCACTTTGTCCACGATGATGTCGGGGGTCACGTAGCCCGGCAGGAGGTCGGCATACTTGCGCCCCGGCCGTGGATCGAACGTCGCGATCTGGTCCGCCGCCTCCTGGACCTCCATCGCCGAGATTCCCAAGGCACGAGCGATGTCCTGATACTTGTGTGTGGACAGCTCCGCGAATCGCTCCTCCACGATTCGGAAGGCCAGGCTTTCGACGCCCAGCCGATCGGCGATCTGGAGCAGGAGACACTCGCGCAGGTCGCGGGCGGCCACGCCGGGGGGATCGAACTCCTGGATACGGGCCAGGACGCGCTCCACCTGGTCGAACGGAGCGGACAGCGACTCCGCGATCTCCTCGAGCGAACAGGTGAGGAACCCGTCCTCGTTGATGTTCCCGATGATCTCCTCGCCGACGCGGACATCACCGTCGAGATAGCCGTTGCTCTGATAAAGCTGCTGGAGCAGGTGGTCCCACAGGTCGATCGTGGTCTCCGGAATGCGCTCGTATTCCTCGAGCTCCTCGTAGTTGGACCCGCCCCGGTAGCCGGAATCGAACCCGTCCAGGAGGATCTCCTCCCAGTCGATCTCTTCTTCCTCTTCCGCGGGCTCCTCGGGCTCCTCCTGATCGGCGAACTCTTCCTCGACCTCGGTCATCTCGAGGAACGGGTTCGCCGTCAGCTCCTGCTTCAGGTGTTGCTCGAGCTCGAGGAGGGGCAGGTACAGAAGATCCATCGCCTGGTACAGGCGGGGATTCATCCGCATTTCCTGCCGCTGCGTTACTGTGAGCTGTTGTCGAAGTGCCATCGCGTCCGGGGTTGGGTCGAGAGATCGTCCGTGACGGTGACCCTAGCGTGCGACTAACGGTGACCCTGGCCTTGCATGAACCGTGCCAGGGACAAGAGTCTACCAGATGGAGGACCCGTTTTCAACCATCCTCCAACGGACCGTCAACCCTCCGCCACCGCATCCCCGAATCGGATCTCGCGGCAGCACCCGGACGGTGGCCAGCGAGGCGGGACTCCAGCGGCTGTGGGCATCCCATGGTGAAGGCCGCTCGAGGCAGCCCGACATCTAAAGCCTGAAATCTTCGCCCAGGTACAGCCTCCGCGCCTCCGGATCGGCGATCAGCTCGTCGGCGTTGCCGGACATGAGGATGCGCCCGTCATAGAGGAGATAGGCGCGATCGGTGATGGAGAGGGTCTCGCGCACGTTGTGATCGGTGATGAGGATCCCCAGGCCACGATCCCGCAGCGTCGCCACGATCCCCTGCAGATCGTTCACGGCGATCGGATCGACACCCGCGAAAGGCTCGTCGAGGAGCATGTATCGGGGCTGGGTCACCAGGGCCCGGGTGATCTCCAGCCGCCGCCGCTCGCCCCCCGAGAGAGCGTAGGCCTTGTTTTTCCGGACGCGGCGGAGACCCAGCTCGTCCAGCAGCGTCTCGAGCCGCTCCCCCTGCCCTCTCCGGGACAGATCGCAGGTCTGCAGGATGGCGCGGATGTTCTCCTCCACCGTCAGCTTGCGGAAGACGGAAGGCTCCTGGGACAGGTAGCCGATGCCCTGCCGGGCGCGCTTGTACATGGGCTTGTGGGTGATCTCCTCACCGTCCAGGAAGATCCGGCCGCGGGAGTGCTGGATCAGACCGACGATCATGTAGAAGGTGGTCGTCTTCCCGGCTCCGTTCGGACCCAGGAGCCCGACCACCTCGCCCGGGCGCACCTCCAGGGAGACGTCGTCCACGACGGTGCGTTTCCCGTAGCGCTTGACGAGACGCTCGGCCCGGAGCACCGAGTCCCGCGGAATCTCCAGGTCGGGCAGCGCACCCTGGGCGGGGACGGTCGTCGTCTCGTCGGTCATCCTGGGATCCCCCTCGATCGTCTCGGCCTCTCACCGCTTCGTCGGGCCGTCCCGGGCGTGGCGAGCCCGGCCGGCTCCGGTAGCGGGATCGGCACGCTCGGTCGGCGCTCCGGTCCGCCGATCCGGACCTCCTCGCTCCGGAAGACACCCCGATGCCCTCCCGTCGCCACCACCCGGCTGAGCGAGTCGCCCCGGAAGCTCAGCCGCAGCCGCGCACCCTGCAGATAGTTTACGCTCCAGGTCTCCATCGGCCCCGCCACCAACTCGCGAGTGTAGTTGAGACTGCGCGCGTTGCCCTCGGCCACCAGCCAGTCGATCCCCTCGTCGTCGAAGGCGATGTAGATGCTGTCCCCCTCGAGAAAGGAGGTCGGGCTGACATTCCGGAACGCCGTCTGGACCGATCCCGGAATCGTGTCCCGCTTGTTGACGGCCCGCCCTCGACCCACCGCCACGAGAGCGTTGATCTCGTTGTCCTGCATGAGGACGTCGATCTCGTCGGCCACCAGGAAGGTCTCCTCCGTCTCGACACGTGGCGAGAGCCGAAGGCGGACGATGCCGGTCTGGTCGTCGTAGAGGAGGCTGTCGGCGACGGCGGTCAGGTCGGTTCTCTCGATCAGCACCGAGTCCACGGCGACCACCTCGGAGCGCACGGAGTCGCTGCGGAAGCGCATCACGTCGGCGTAGAGGTCGAACGGCTCGCCGGCCGCGGTGTCACGCGGAACGAGCACGGCGTGCGGCCGCGGCCAGGCCACGATCCGTCCATCCTCGCGGAAATAGCGGAGCGAGTCGGAGGCCACCTCGGACTTCGTCTCGCGATCGATGAGCTGGACATCGCCGGTCGCCAGCGCGACGTCCGGTATCTCCTCGTAGACCACCCGATCGGCGTAGATCTCCGTGGTCCGGTCCCAGAAGTGAACGTTCCGCTGAAAATCGGCGATCGATGACCGGCGGTAGATGGTCGCGATCTGGCTCCGCATGCGGACGTTGCCGCGGTGCGCACGGACGTTTCCGGTGAGGAAGTAGGTCAGCGAATCCCCCTCGAAGACCCGTCGGAGCTCGTCGGCGTGATCGATCACCACCGGGTCCTCGGCCTGTTGGCCGGGCAGTCGGCCGGCGGTCGCCAGCAGCGCGAGCCCCGTCACGGCCAGCGCGACCGGGACCCGGCCGCCCGGACTACGTGGAATCATCCGGGGCGGCCTCGGCCTCGCCCTCCTGTCGCTCCGGGTCGGAGCGCAGGACCGCGGAGCCGCTCGTGATGCGGATGTCGCGCAGCGCCGTGTCCGAGACGACGCCCTGGCCGCGGATCACGTTCCCCCCCTGGTTGATCTCGGTCGGCTCGTCGCTCGAGATCCGGTCGGCGGCAGGATCGTAGAGCAGCTCCTCGGTACGGATGGTGGCGTTGCGACCGCGGACGAAGACGTCCTCGCGCGCGATCATCTCCTGCGTCTCCTGGTCGAGCTCCCCCTTCTTCGCGGTGAGCCTCGACACGGCGGTGCCGGTCTCGTCGAAGAACTGCACCTGGATCGTGTCCCCATAGACTTTGCCCTCGGTGTCATAGAAGAGGAGCCGCTCGGCGTTGATGACGGCCTCCTTGACGCCCTCGACGGTGATGATGTGGGTGCCATTCTCCACCACCTGATCCGGCGTGGGAAGGCCGGGGCGTCCGGTGGGGGGCTCGACCGTGCGGACCGGCGTCGCCTCGTCGCCGCAGGCGCAGAGGAGCATGCCCGTCAGGAGAAGCAGATCGCGGGAGGTCACACGACGCCCGCGCGCATGCAGTCGTGGAGGTGAACGATGCCCAGCAGCTTCCGGTCGTTGTCCACGACCGGCATCGCCATGATCCCATGATTCTCCATCTGGTTGACCGCGGCCGCTGCCAGCGCGTCGGGCCGGGTGACCTTGGGATCGCTGGTCATCACCTCGCGCACCGGGACGTCGAAGACGCGATCGGTCCGCTCCATGAGGCGCATGAGATCCCCGTTCGTCACCACGCCAACGACGACACGCTCTTCCTCCACGACCGGCACCGTGCCCCGCTTGCGGGCCATCTCCAGGATCGCGTCCCGCATGGACGCTTCGACCGGGATCCAGGGGCAGGCGTTGCCGGTCACCATCACGTCGGCCACCGTCAGCAGGAGGCGCCTCCCGAGGGCGCCGCCGGGATGGAAGGCGGCGAACTCCTCGGGCCTGAAGTCCCGGCGGGTCAGGAGCGCCATCGCGAGGGCGTCCCCCAGCGCCAGCATCGCCGCGGTCGAGGCGGTGGGCGTCAGGTCGTGCGGGCACGCCTCCTGGTCGACGGAGCAGTCCAGGGCGACGTCGGCGTGGCGCGCCAGCGCCGAGCCCGTTCGGCCGACCAGCACGATGATCGGCAGGTCGAAGCGCTTGAACACGCCCAGGAGATCGAGCAGCTCGCCGGTCTCGCCGCTCTTCGACAGCGCGATCACCACATCCCCGCTCATCGCCACGCCGGCATCGCCGTGCACCCCCTCGGCCGGGTGGACGAACAGGCTGGGCGTTCCCGTCGAGGTGAGCGTGGCCGCGATCTTCCGCCCCACGAGCCCGCTCTTCCCCATGCCGGTCACGATCACGCGTCCGCGACAGGCGTACAGGAGGTCGACGGCCTGGGCGAACGAGGGTCCCAGCCGCGGCTCGAGGCCAAGGATCGCGGCCGCTTCCAGGCGCAGGGTCTCCCGGGCCGCGGCGAGCCAGGTGGCCGGGGTCGGCTCAGCCCGTCGCTCGATCGTCTTCGCCATCCTCGGACCCTCCATCGTCTCCCGTCTCCTCCGTCAGCCCGCTTGCGTAGCGCCGGCGCGCCTCCTCGAGCCGTCCGGCGCGGAACAGGAGCCACTCGACCGCCTCGCGGACGGCCCCTTCGCCGCCTCTCCTGCGAGTGACGTGGGTCGCCCCTGCGCGCACCTCGGGGGCCGCGTTGGCGGGCGCCACCGCGATCCCCACCACTTCGAACACGGGCAGGTCGATGTGATCGTCGCCCATGTACAGGATCTCGTCCATGCGGAGGCCCATCTCCGCGGCCCACGTCCCCACCTTCCGAGCCTTGTCGCGCACGCCTTGATACACCGACCCGATGCCGAGTTCCGCCGCCCGGCGCGTGGTCGCGCCCGACTCCCGGCCGCTCAGGAGGGCCACCTCGTATCCCATGAGCCGGCACCAGTAGAAGGCGGGGCCGTCCAGGATCGAGAACCGTTTCGTCTCTTCACCCGAGTCCCCGATGTACACGGAACCGTCCGTCAGGACCCCGTCCACGTCGAACACGAGCGCCCGGATGCGGGTCGGGTCCGCCTCAGCCATCGACGTGCTCCCGGCGGACGGCGTGGATCTCGAGAAGGGTTTCCAGCAGAGGCTCCAGCCGGTCGAGCGGCCACTGGCTCGCGGGGTCGCAAAGCGCGTTCGGCGGATCCGGATGAGTCTCCAGGAAGACGCCGTCGACCCCGGCCGCCACGGCGGCCCGGGCGAGGAGGGGGACGAACTCGCGTTCGCCGCCCGACTCGCTGCCGGCGGCCGAGGGGAGCTGGACCGAATGCGTGGCGTCGAAGACGACCGGGAACGCGCTCGTCCGCATCCGGCCCAGCGACCGCATGTCGACGACGAGGTCGTGGTATCCGAACGTCGTGCCGCGCTCGGTCAGCAGCACCTTCTCGTTCCCCTCCGCGACGACCTTCGCCGCGGCGAGCGCCATGTCCTCCGGCGCCAGGAACTGGCCCTTCTTCAGGTTCACCACCCGTCCGGTACGGGCCGCGGCCCGAATCAGGAACGTCTGGCGTGAGAGGAACGCCGGGATCTGCAGCACGTCGGCCACCAGGGCGGCCGGCTCGACCTCCTCGATCGAGTGGACGTCGGTGAGGATGGGAAGCCCCGTCTCGTCCCGCACCTGGCGGAGCGTCTCGAGCCCGGCCTCGAGCCCCGGGCCCGCGTAGGCGTCGCCGGACGACCGGTTGGCCTTGAGGTACGAGGACTTGAACACGATCGGGAGCGAGAGCCGTTCGGCGACCTCGCGCAGCCGGGCGGCGACGTCACGGGCCAGCGCCGGGCTCTCCAGCACATCGGGTCCGGCGATCAGGAACAGCGGCCCGCCCCCGAGCTCGTACGGTCCGCAGGGGACGCGCCGACCCGGGACCGGCCGGGCCGGGCTCACGTCCCGACTTCCTGTTGCGCGGTGCGCGCCTCCAGGGCCTCCGCGCCGCTTCGGTCCTCGCGATGCTCCGCGGCCGCCCGGACGAAGTCACGGAAGAGGGGATGGGGTCGGAGCGGGCGTGACTTGACGTCGGGGTGGAACTGGCAGCCCACGAACCAGGGATGGTCCGCCAGCTCGATCATCTCGACGAGCCGGCCGTCCGGGGACGTGCCGCTCAAGACGAGCCCGTGGTCGGTCAGGGTCTCACGATAGGCGTTGTTGACCTCGTAGCGGTGGCGATGACGCTCGCTGATCTCGGCCTTCCCGTAAACCTGCCGCACCAGCGAGCTCTCCTGGAGGACGCACGGCCAGGCGCCCAGCCGCATCGTCCCGCCTTTTTCCCGCACGTCCACCTGGTCGGGCATGAGGGCGATCACCGGATGCCGGGCCTGGGGCTCGAACTCGCTCGACGTGGCGTCGGGCAGGCCGGCTACGTGACGGGCGTACCCGATCGTCGCGCACTGCATGCCCAGGCAGATCCCGAAGAAGGGGGTCTCGGTGCGTCGAGCCCACTCGATGGCGGTCACCATGCCCTCGATCCCGCGCTCGCCGAACCCCGGCGGCACGAGCACCCCGTCCACCCCGCCCAGCTTGGCGGCCACGTTGTCGGGCGACAGGTCCTCCGCGTTGACCCATCGGATGCGGACTTCGACGTCGTTTTCGATCGCGCCATGGACCAGCGCCTCCTCGATCGACTTGTAGCTGTCGCGCAAGTCGACGTACTTGCCGCAGATCGCGATCTCGATCTCGCCCGAGGCGTGGTAGATCCGGTTCACCATGCGCCGCCAGTCGGAGAGGTCGGGCTCGGGTGCGTCGAGGCCGAGGCGGTCGACCACCAGGCCGTCCAGCTCGTACTCGTGGAGCGCCAGCGGCACCTGATAGATCGAGGACACGTCGCGGGCCGGGATCACGGCCTCCACCGAGACGTTGCAGAAGAGGGCGATCTTGCGGCGCAGGTCGTCGGTCAGCGGGTACTCGCTGCGCGCCAGCAGGATATCGGGCTGGATGCCGATCGCCCGCAGCTCGCGGACGGAGTGCTGGGTGGGCTTGGTCTTGAGCTCCTCGGCGGCCTTGATGTAGGGAACGAGCGTGACGTGGACGAAACAGGTGCGGCCCGGGCCGGCCTCGAGCCGGAATTGACGGATCGCTTCCAGGAAGGGCAGACTCTCGATGTCGCCCACCGTCCCGCCGATCTCGGTGATCACCACGTCCAGGTCCGGCTCCTGCTGCGCGAGCCGTGCGATCGCGCGCTTGATCTCGTCGGTGATGTGCGGGATGACCTGGACGGTCGCGCCCAGATAGTCGCCCCGCCGCTCCTTGGCGATCACGCTCTGGTAGATGCGCCCTGTCGTGACGTTGTTGGCCTGAGACAGCGAGCGGTCGATGAATCGCTCGTAGTGCCCCAGATCCAGGTCCGTCTCCGCCCCGTCGTCGGTGACGAACACCTCGCCGTGCTGAAACGGGCTCATGGTGCCCGGATCGACGTTGATGTAGGGATCGAACTTCTGAAGGCTGACCGACAGGCCGCGTGCCTTGAGGAGCATGCCGAGGGAGGCGGCGGAGATCCCCTTCCCCAGCGACGACACGACCCCCCCGGTCACGAAGACGTAGCGGGTCATCTGGGGGTCGGACATCGGCACCCGGAGACGGCTGAAAGTAAATCCGGAATCTACGGTCGAGCCCGGGTCGCGTCGAGACGGCGCAAGGCGGCTTCCGCCCTCGGCACGTCGGCCGGCGTGTCGACGGCGACCGATTCCGTCTCCACGACTGCGCACCCGATCTCGAGCCCGAGCTCGAGCGCGCGCAGCTGCTCGAGGCGCTCCGCCCGCTCGAGGGCCGACGGCGGGGCGGCCGTGAACCGGTCGAATGCGGCGCGCCGGTACGCGTACAGACCAACGTGGATCCAGGGCCCCGCGTCACCCTCCTCGTCCATGCGCGACCCGACGCCGTGCGGAACCGGCGCGCGCGAGAAGTAGAGCGCCCGCCCGTTCGCCGCCAGGACGACCTTGACGAGATCGGGGTCCTCGATCCGCTCGCCGGCCCTCGGTGCCCGGGCGAGGGTCGCGATGTCGACGCCGCGCCGGTCCAGCAGCTCGATCGCCCGGTCGATGGCGGCCGCTTCGAGAGCCGGCTCGTCACCCTGCAGGTTCACGATCGTGGTCGCCCGGGCCGCCGCCGGATCGACTTCGAGCAGCTGCGCGATCCGGTCGCTGCCGGAGGCCGCCTCGCGATCGCTCACGACCGCACGCGCGCCGGCCTCCCGGGCGGCCGCCGCGATCTCCTCGCGGTCGGTGATCACCGCCACGTCGTCGACCCGGCGGGCGCCGCGCGCCGCGGCCACGACCCACCCGATCATCGGTCGTCCGAGCACGGCCGCCAGGGGCTTCCCCGGAAAGCGCGTCGACCCGTGGCGGGCCGGGATGGCGACCAGCGTGCTCACCTCAGAACCACGGTCTCGCGAGCACGTAGACGTGCCACTCCTCGGATTCGAGGCCGTAGGCGGCGAAGACGCCCAGGTAGGCCCGCCCGAGCGCGGCCACGCCGGCGCCCAGGCCGCGGTTCCAGCCCGGCTCCCGATCCGACATCCACGCGTCACCGATGTCGGCCAGGCCGACCAGGTAGAGGTCGTCCGCGAACCCGCCCGCGGGAAGCGCCAGATGCAGCCGCGCGTTGAGGAACGCCATCCGGTCGCCGGTCAGCTTCGCGCTCAGCCCCTCGTAGCCGACCACGCTGCCCGCGCCGCCCAGCCGGTACAGGAACTGGGGCGGCAGACTGTCGCCGCCCCCCAGGCGGCCACCCGCGGCGACGCGGACCGAGGCGAACGACCGCCCGAACGGGGCGTAGCCCTGGACATCGACCCGTCCCGCGTCGAACCCGAAATCGCCGCCGAACCCCCAGTGCTCGTAGCCGCCCTCCAGAAAGAACCCGCCCATCGCTCCCTGCGACTCGAACCGGCGATCCAGCGCGGCGTCCAGGGTGAGCGCGCGGCCCCGGCCGGGCTCGACCGGGGGGTTGACCGGCCAGTCCCCGTCCTCGGCGAACATGACGAAGGGCGTCTCGCTCTCCAGCGAGTCGAAGTCGTCGTCGCGCCAGCCGACGCGCAGCGTGACGGGGGTCAGCACCCACGAGCGCTCCGCCCACAGCTCGTATCCCGTGCGCTCGTGGTAGGCCCGGTCGTCGTTGGCGAACAGGAGCGCGGCGACCGAGTTGCCGAAGTCGGGGCGATGCCAGCGCTGGGCGGTGTCGGTGATCGAGTGCACGCCGCCGCCCAGCACGACGCCGTCAAGCGCGTGGAATTCCCGGAAGCCGCCGACCCACCACCCCACCTCCTCCATCCGCTCGGTGCGGAAGACGGGCCCTCCCGCCAGCTCGGTGGGGGGCTGCCCCTCCAGGTCCCGGAGCGCCGCCTCCACGCCGAAGGCGAGCCCGTCCACCCCGTTGTACTCGTGGAGCACGAGGCCGAAGATCCCGCCCAGGCCGATCGGGAACGGCCGCTCGGGCGGGACGTAGCGCACCCGGACGGTATCGGGGCCCGTCTCGACGACGATCCGTTCCTCGGGGAGCCAGACCGTCTCCTCTCCCAAGTCGGCCATCGTGGTGCCATAGAATCGACCGGCCAGCACGGTGAGCCGCCCGCCGATCTCGGCGCTCGGCTTCAGCGTGACCTCGGCATCCACCGCGAGGACGTCCCCCAGGAGCCGCCCTTCCAGCAGGATCGATCCCCCGAGCTGGACGATCGACCCGGGATGCGTCTCCCCCTCAGTGACGACCGTGGCCCCGGTCTCGAGCGCGGCTTCGGGCGCGTCCACGGCGCGCTCGACGATCTCCCGCGTGGCGAACGGGATCCGCGGATCCACGTCGATGACGGGCTGCTGGGCGCTCAGGGGTCCCGCCAGGACGACCGCGGCCAGCGCACACAGGAAGGCCGGTCTCAGCGCCTCACGCACGCGGATGGTGTCTCCGGTGCTCGGCCTTGAGATACGGCGGGTCGACGTGGGTGTAGACCTGGGTCGTCGTGATGTCGGCGTGACCCAGCAGCTCCTGCACGGCCCGCAGGTCGGCCCCGCGATCGAGGAGGTGGGTCGCACACGTGTGGCGGAACGTGTGCGGGGTGACCCGCTTCCGGATGCCGGCCTTGTCCACGTACGCGCGGACGATCTTCCACGCCCCCATCCGGGACAGCGGCCGGCCGCGGAAATTGAGGAAGAGCGCGCCCTCTGAGCGGCCCTTCACCAACGCCGGGCGCTCCCGCTCGACGTACTCCGTTGCCGCCAGAACCGCCTTGGAGCCGATCGGGACGATCCGGATCTTGTCCCCTTTGGGGCCGACACGCTCCGACTTGCGGCTCCCGTCCCGGCCGCGCACCTCGCGCCGCGCCGGCACGAGGCGCACCGAGCGTCCGCGCCAGTCGCAATCGTCCACGCGCACGGCGATCAGCTCGGAGATCCGGACGCCGGTGGCGTAGAGGAACTCGAGGACGGCCCGATCCCGCAGCGGAAAAGGCTCCGAGCCGCTGACCGCGCCGATCACGCGGTCGACCTCTTCGATGGAGAGGGTCTCCGGGAGCCGGCGCCGACGGCGCGGCGGCTCGACCGCCTCGGTGGGGTCGGCCGGAATCCGTCCTTCGGCCACCAGAAACCGGTAGAATCCCCGGAGGGACGTCAACCGGCGCGATTGGGTGGACGGGCGAAGCCCTCGCCCATGGAGGTGCTCGAGCCAGGCGCGGACGGTCCCGCGCTCTCCCGGATCCCGGCTCGCCTCGCCGGCGAAATCCAGGTAGCGCTCGATGTCGGATCGGTACGCCTCGATCGTCCGCGGCGCCAGCCCCCGCTCGAGCACCAGATACTCGACGAACGCCTCCAGTTCCTCGCTCATTCGGTACCGAGCCCCCGCAGAAAGGGGTTCGAGGTCCGCTCCCGACCGATCGTCGTCTCACCCATGTGACCGGGATAGGCGCGGGTCTCGTCGGGCAGCGAGAGGAGGCGGTCCCGGATTCCCGCCAGCAGGGTCTCGAGCGAGCCGCCCGGGAAGTCGGTGCGACCGATCGAGCCCCGGAAGAGGGCGTCGCCGGTGAACACGACGCCGTCGTCGACGAAATGATAGCAGACGCTGCCGGGCGCGTGACCGGGGGTGTGGAGCACCTTGACCGGTCGGCCCAGGAGCTCCAGCCGATCCCCACCCCCGACCGGCGTCGTAGGGACCGGGGCGGTGACGGGGATCCCGGCGAAGGCCGAGAGGTTCTCCTCGGCGCTCTCGAGCATCCTCTGGGCGTCGGGATGGAGGTAGACCGGAGCGCCGGTCGCCGCCACGACCTCCGGAAGGGCGGCGATATGGTCCCCGTGGGCGTGGGTCTGGAGGATCGCGGCCAGCTCGAGGTCGCGCCCGCGGAGCTCCTCCAGCAGGCGCTCGGGCTCGGCGCCCGCATCCACCAGGATCGCCGGGCCGGGGGCCGTCTCCCAGACCAGGTACGCGTTGGCCTGGAAGGGACCGACGGGGTGCCGCTCGACGTTCAGCACCGGATGAATCTACGAGCCCCTCGGATCATCGCCGCCGGGCCCGGCGCCGCACCGCGCGCGCCGCGCTCGCCGCCACCACCGGATCCGGATCCTTCATCGCCCGACGGAGCGCGCCTTCCGATCCGCGTCCGGTGTTGCCGGCCACCACGGCCGCGTTCCGAACCAGTCCGCGCCGTCGAGTCCGCTCGATGGCCGTCTCCCCGAAGCGGCGGTCGAACTCGTCTTCGGTCAGCTCCAGCAGCTCGTCGAGGTCGACCGGCCACGCGTCCGCCCGCGATCGGAGCCGGGGCTCCCCGGCGTCCGGCGCGTCCCGATTCCACGGGCAGACCTCCTGACAGACATCGCAGCCGAAGAGCCACTCCCCCACCGCCTCCTCCTGCCGGGGCTCGAGCTCCCCGCGATGCTCGATCGTCCAGTAGCTGATGCACTTTCGGGCGTCGAGCACGTACGGCTCGACCAGCGCACCGGTCGGACAGGCGTCGAGGCAGCGCGTGCACGTCCCGCAGTGATCGGTCCCGGGGAGGTCGGGCTCCAGCTCGGCCTTGACCAGGAGCTCGCCGAGAAAGAGGAACGAGCCCAGATGCTTGTTCAGGAGGAGCGTGTTCTTGCCCCGCCAGCCGAGCCCGGCGCGCTCCGCCCAGTAGCGATCCATGACCGGAGCCGAATCCACGAACGCCCGGCCGTCGAAGGCGGGGTCCAGTCCGCGCCCGTGGTCCAGCAGCGCATTCAGCCTGTCCTTGAGGACCAGGTGGTAGTCCTCGCCCGCCGCGTAGCGGGCCACGCGGGCGCCATCGGGGGCGGCCCCCTCGTCGGAACGTCCGTACACGAGGCCCACACAGACCAGCGAACGGCACCCGGGAACGAGCTTGCGAGGATCGACCCGCTTGTCGAAGTGCCGGGCCATCCACGCCATGGTCGCGTGATTCCCCCGATCGAGCCATTCGGCCAGCAGCGACGCCTCGGCGACGGCCTCGGCGCGCGCGATCCCCACCAGGTCGAAACCGAGGCGACCGGCCTCGGCCTTGACGCGACGGCTGAGCTCGGCGGCGGTCAACGGCGCCCGTCGGCCGCGGCCGCGCTCCCGTTGACGGCGAGCGCTTCCTTCACGCGCTCCGCGAGCGCGGTCGAGAACCCGGGCACGTGGGCGATCTCGTCGATGGAGGTCTGGCGGATCCGCTCGACCGACCCGAAGTGATGGAGGAGCGCGGCCCGCCGCTTCGGGCCGATCCCCGGGACAGCGTCCAGATCCGAGCCCACGACGCGCTTGCCGTGGAGCTTTCGATGGTACGAGACCGCGAAGCGATGGGCCTCGTTGCGCACGTGCTGGATCACCTGGAGCGCCTTCGAACGCCGCGGCAGCCAGATGGGATCCTTCCGCCCCGGCACGTAGATCTCCTCCTCGCGCTTGGCGAGCCCGATCGCGTCGACGTCCTCGATGACGCCCAGCTCGTCCAGGACCTGGCGCGCCGCCCCGAGCTGCCCCTTGCCGCCGTCGATCACCAGGAAGTCGGGCAGCGGCTCGCCATGGTCGAGGAGGGCCTTGAACCAGCGCTCGACGACCTCGGCCATCATCGCGTAGTCGTTCTGCCCCTCGGCGTACTTGATGCGGAAGTGGCGGTAGCCCGCCTTGCGCGGCGCCCCGTTGGCGAACGTCACCACCGATCCGACGCTGTCCTCCCCCTGGATGGTCGAAATGTCGACGCACGCGATCCGGCGCGGAAGCCGGGCCAGGCTGAGCCCCTCCTTGAGATCGACGATGGCGTCGGAGGCCCGTCGGGTCTCGTCCTCGGCGCGGAGCCGCCGCTCCTCGAGCTGATAGAGCGCGTTCCGTTCGGCGAGCCGCAGTTGCCGGGCCTTGTCGCCACGCTGCGGCACGTGGAGGCGCACCGCTCGACCGGCCTCTCGCCGAAGCGCCTCTTCGACCAGGACGCGGTCCTCGAAGTCGAACGGCAGCAACAGCTCGGCTGGGAAGGTCTCCGAGCGCAGGTAGTAGCGGGTCAGGAACAACGACAGGACCTCGCCGTCGGAGGAACCCTCCACGTTCCCCAGCACGTGGTGCTCCTTGCCGAGCAGTCGCCCTTCGCGGATCCTGAGGATGATCCCGCAGGCCTCGTCCCCGAGCGATGCCATCGCGACCACGTCGCGGTCGTCCCCCGACAGGCTCGTCATCCGCTGGCCCTCGCGCATCTCCTCGAGCTGGTGGATCTGCCGCTTGTACTGGGCGGCGCGCTCGAACTGGAGACGGGCGGCGGCGGACTCCATCCTGCGCTCCAGCATCCGCGTCGCGGCCCTGGTGTCGCCTTCCAGGAAGCGCACCACCTCGTCGATCATGCCGCGGTACTCCTCCCTCGACACGTAGCCCACGCAGGGCGCCTCACAGCGGTGGATGTGATAGTCCAGGCACGCCCGGCTGGGCGCCTCCCGGGGCAGGTCGTAGCGGCACGAGCGGACCGGAAAGAGGTCCTTGATCAGAGCGAGGTTCCGGCGCAGCAGCTTGACGTGGGCGTAGGGGCCGAAGTACCGCCCTCCATCGTCGGCGACGCGGCGGGTCACGTACACCCGCGGGAAGTCCTCCTGGAGAGTGACCTTGATGTACGGATACGACTTGTCGTCCCGAAGCACGATGTTGAAGCGCGGGTCGTGCTCTTTGATGAGGTTGGACTCGAGGAGAAGGGCCTCGACCTCGTTGTCGGTCACCAGGTAGTCGAGGTCGGCCGCGTGGCTCATGAGCACGGCGGTCTTGTGCGGCAGCGCGACCCCGTCCTGGACGTAGGAGCGGACCCGGGCCCGCAGGTCGGCGGCCTTCCCCACGTAGAGGATCTCGCCGTCCCGCCCCTTCAGGAGATAGACGCCGGGCTTTCGTGGAAGGCGGGCGGCTTTGTCCTGGAGCGCGTTCATGGAACCAAAGTACGGCGCCGCGCAACGCATCGCATTTCGGCCGCGACCCCCCGATGCGTCATCGCTTGCGGCGTGAGCCGCCGCGACCGATCCGCCGCGCCGCGCGCGCCCCCTCGTCGATCCCGAGCGCCCGCGCGACCGCGAAGTAGACGAGCGCGATACCGCCATAGAGGGCCGCCGTCCATCCGATCCGGGGGCCGAGTCCCCAGCCGTCCCATCGACCGAGGAGCCAGAGATAAGGGGCGGCTCCCGCCACTCCGGCCAGCGCGGCCGCAAGGGCCATCCGCCATGCGCGCGAGCGTGCGCCGCGCGTGAGCACGGCCCCCACCCGGCGCCGCAGCTCGCGGGCGAGGAGGAGCGTGCTCAGGGTGGCCGCCAGGGCGGTCGCGAGCGCGATGCCGGGGGTTCCCAGAAGCCAGGCCAGCGTCACCCCGAGGACGACGTTCACCGCCAGCGACAGGACTCCGATCCGCACCGGGGTCCGGGTATCGTGAAAAGCGTAGAACGCGGTCGCCAGGAGCCGCGTCGAGGCGTACGCCAGGAGCCCCGCCGCGTAGGCCGCGAGAACCCAGGTCACGGCGGTCGTGTCGGTGGCGTCGAATCGGCCGCGCTCGAAGAGCAGGCTCACCGCCGGGCGGCCGAACGCGACCAGTCCCACCATCGACGGGAGGACCAGGAACGCCATCCGCTGCCAGGACCGCGAGAGCTCGTCCCCGAGCGCTTCGAAGGGCGGCGCGTCCTCGAGCGCTCCGCGCTCCGCCACCTCGTGCGCCAGGGTCGGCAGCGCGACCTGCGCGATCGCGACCCCGAAGAGGCTGAGCGGCAGGGTGTAGACGCGCTGGGCATAGGCCAGGGTCGCCACGCTCGCGTCGCCCAGAAAGGTCGCGATCTGGACATCCACCAGGCTCGAGACCTGGGCCACGCCGGTGCCGAGCATCATGGGAAGAAACAGGGCGACCACGCGCCGCACGGCGGGATCCCTCCATCCCGCCCTCGGCCTCAGCGTCCCGAGTGTGCCCCGGGTCGCCGGGAGCTGGACAAGGACCTGGAGCAGGCTCCCGGCCACGACCCCCCAGGCGAGCACGTAGACCGGATCCATCCCGGTCCGGCCCACGAACGCGATCAGGGCCCCGGCCGAGGCGACCGACCAGAAGATGGGCGCGAAGTTGGGCCAGAAGAACCGGCCGTGGGCGTGCAGCACCCCCATGCACCAGGCGCCGACGACCAGGAACGCCACCGTAGGGAAGAGGAGCACGATGAGCCGCTCGACGAGGAGCCGGAGGCCGGGATCGAAGCCCGGGGCCACCAGCCACGACAGCGGCCGGGCCAGCGCCATTCCGGCCAGCGTCACGACGACCGCCACCGCCAGGATCATCCCGAGCACGCTCTGCGCCAGCCGGCGCGCTTCCTCGGGATCGTCGCCGCGCATGCTGCGCGCGAGAACGGGGATGAAGGACGCCGACAGGTTTCCCTCGCCCAAGAGAACGCGCACCAGGTTGGGCACCTTGTACGCGGCCACGAACGCCGAGTATGCGGCGGCGCGGCCGAAGTAGAAGGCGATCACCTGCTCGCGGACGAGGCCGAAGATCCGGCTCACGCCAATCCCCAGCATGACGATCAGCGTGGCCCGGCCGCTTCCGTTGGCAGTTCCCGGCATGGCACAAACGTAACTCGCCCGGAGGCGGCGGCGCCTTCGTTGCTGCCCCGGAGAGCCGTCTCTAGGTTCGGCTTCCATGACGACGCGATCGTCCACGCCGTCCACGGGCGCCGCCGGGACCAGCGCCGCCGACGCTTCGATCGCGGCCGCGATCCGGCTCGCCCGCACCCACTACGAGAACTTCCCCGTTCTCGGCCGTTTCCCGGGCGGGCGACGGGAGGAGCTGGCCCTTATCTATGCGTTCTGCCGGACGACCGACGACCTCGGGGACGAGCTACCCGGGGATCGCCACGCGGCCCTCGACCGCTGGGAGGCGCTCGTCCGCCGCGCGCTGGCCGGGGATCCACCGCCGGACCCGCCGCTGCTGGCGCCTTTGGCCGAGGTGGCCCGCCGTCGGGAGCTCCCCGCCGATCTCTTCCTGCGTCTGATCGAGGCCAACCGCCGCGATCAGCGCGTCCACCGCTATCCGGACCGGGCGGCGCTCGTCGACTACTGCGAGCACAGCGCGACGCCGGTCGGCCGGATGGTGCTCGGCGTCATCGGATCGGGCAAGGGACGGGCGGAGCTGGCCGACGCGACCTGCATCGGTCTCCAGCTCGCCAACTTCTGGCAGGACGTCCGGCGCGACTGGGCAGCGGGCCGCTGCTATCTGCCGCTCGACCGCTGCCGGCGCCACGGCGTCGATCCCGAGGTCGACCTCCGGCGAGCGTCAGCTTCTCCCGCCCTCGAGGCGCTCCTGGCGGAGCTGGTTGAGGACGCCCGCTCGTGGCTCAGGCGCGGCTGGCCGCTCGCCGATCACCTTCCCGTTCGGTGGCGACCGCTGGTCCGCGCCTTCAGCCGGGGGGGCTGGGCCGTCTGCGACGCCCTCGAAGCGGGCGGCTTCAACCCGCTGTCGCTCCGACCGGTGGTCTCGCGGCGTGAACGCCGGGCGATCCTGCTCGGCGAGCTGCCGCGCGCGCTCCGGCGCGGTGTTCCGCTCGAGCGACCGTGAGGGACGACCGCGACCTCGAGGTCGGCTATGCGCTCTGCGAATCCGAAACCCGCCGACGCGCCGCCAACTTCGGCCTCGGCATCCGCCTCCTGCCCCCCGAGCGCCGGCGGGCTCTCTCGGCGGTCTACTGGTTCAGCCAGCGCGCCGACGACGCCGCGGACGGGGACGGCTCGCCGGCCGAGCGCAGCACACGATTGGCTTCGGTGCGCGCAGACCTCGACCGGACGCTGGCCGGCGATCCCCCCGCTCCGCCGTGGATTGCGGTCCACGATGCGACCGCACGCTTCCGCATTCCACACGGTCTTTACAGGGAGCTCCTAGACGGGGTGGGGCGCGATCTCGAGCCCGCGCGCTACCCGGACTGGGAGGCCACCCTGGCCTACTGCTACGGCGTGGCGGGCACGGTCGGGCTGATCTCGCTTTCCATCCTCGGCGGCGCGGGGGCCGGCGCCCGCCGGGACGCAGTCGACCTCGGGGCCGCGCTCCAGATCACCAACATCCTGCGCGACCTCCGGGAGGACGCCCGGCGGGGACGCTGGTACCTGCCGCTGGACCTGACCGAGCGCTACGTCGTCCGCCCCGAGGGCGTGGCGTCCGGGAGACCCGGGCCCGGCTTCGAGGCCCTTGTCCTGGCCGCGGCCGAGGAGGCGCGCCGGCTCTACGGGTCGGCCCGCCGCCTCTCGCTTCGTCTCCCCAGATCGACCCGCGCCTGCCCGGTCTCCCTGGCCGCCGTCTACCGTGCGCTCCTCGAACGGATCGCCGCGGACCCGGGCGCCGTCCTGAGGGAGCGGGTCGGGGTCCCAGCTTCCGCGAAGGTCGCCCGTGCCTTGGGAGCGAGTCTGGTCGCCCTCGCCCGATGAGCGGCAGCAACCGGTCCCCGACCGTGATCGTGGGGGGCGGTCTGGCGGGGATGGCCGCCGCCTTCGCGCTCCTGGACCGGCAGGAGCCGGTCGTCCTGCTCGAGCGGCGCCCTTTCCTGGGTGGGCGGGCCTTCTCCTTCCAGGACCCGGATACGGGCGCCGTGATCGACAACGGACAGCACGTACTGGTGGGGGCTTGCGATCGGCTGCGCGCCTTCCTGGGCCGGATCGGCTCGGCGGGCGCGTTCCGCCGGCAGCGCCGCCTCAAGCTCCCGGTCCTGGACGGGCAGGGGCGCCGGGCAGACCTGGCGGCGGCGCCGCTGCCACCCCCTCTCCACCTGGTCGCCGGACTCCTCCGCTACCGGCATCTGGATCCGGCTTCCCGCCGATCGGTCGTCGCGACCGCCCGCCAGCTGGCGCGGTCCCCCGTCGGCCAGGACGACCTCGCGCTGGGAGAGTGGCTCGCCGCCCGCGACACGCCGCCCGCGGCGGTCGAGCGATTCTGGGAGCTGCTCGTCCGGCCCGCCCTCAACGTCCCGGTCGCCGGAGCCAGCCTCCCTCTCTCGGCGTTTTTGGTCCGGCGGGCCCTGTGGGCCGGGCCGGGCGCCGGAGCCCTGTGGCTGCCGACGACCGGGCTGAGCGCCGCGATCGGGAATCCGGCTCTGACGCGGCTGCGGGCCTCGGGGGCCGACGTCCGGCTGGAGGCGCGGGCCGCGGCGCTGGATGTGGAGAGCGGTCGAATCGCGGGCGTCCGGCTCCAGGACGGGTCGCAGATCCCGGCCCAGCGGGTCGTGTGCGCGCTCCCACCCGAGACGACCGACCGGCTCCTGCGAGACCTCGGCGTCGCGACCGACCACGCCGCGCTCGGCCGATCGGCGATCGTCAACGTCTACCTCTGGTACGACCGGCCGATCCTCGGCGTGCCGTTCGCGGGCACGTTCGGCTCCCCGTTGCAATGGATCTTCGACCGCTCGCGGCTGCTCGGCGAGGAGGCGGGGGGGTGGTGCGTGGGCGTCTCGCTGAGCGCCGCCGACGATCTTCTGGAGACGTCCAAGGAGCACCTCGCCCAACTCTGCGACGACGCCTTGAGGGAGATCTGCCCCGGGCGGGGTCGCGCGCGTCTCGTGCGTTCGACCGTCGTCAAGGAGCCGCGCGCCACCTTCAGGGCCGGCCCCGGCGCGATGAACCGGCGACCCGGCCCGGCCACGGCGATCCCCGGTCTCTTCCTGGCTGGCGACTGGACGGACACCGGCTGGCCGGCGACGATGGAAGGCGCCGTCCGCAGCGGCGAGCGGGCCGTGGCGTTGGCCTTCGCGGGTCGCCGGTCGGAGGCCGACCGCGTCCTCGTCCCATGAGTCCGGCCCAGCCTTCCTCCCCAGCCGTACACGTCCGCTTCCTGCCCTCCGGCATCGCCGTCGACATCCCCCAGGGCGCCTTCCTCACCCTGGCCGCGATCCGTGCCGGAGCGCCCGTGGTGCACGACTGCGACGGCCAGGGTGTCTGCGGGACGTGCCGCGTTCTCGTCTCGACAGGAGGCGGCGCGCTGAGCCCGGTGGAGGGGGTCGAGCGGTGCCAGCTGGGAGCCGACGTCGATCGTGGATGGCGGCTGTGCTGCCGGGCTCGGGTCTACGGCGACGTGGTCGTGCGGGTGAACCCGGAAGGGTTCGCCTATCCGCCCGAGCTCCAGCGTCGGGTCGATCGGGAGGCTACTCCAGGATCTCGCTCGCCCGCTCGGCGTCGGACACGGCCAGGATGAGCCGCCCTTCGGTCCCGGCGACGGCCGAATACGCGTACTTGATGTCGATCTCGGCGGTCGAGAGCCGTTCCGCCAGTCGCGCCATGGCCCCCGGCTCGTCCTGGAGCCGGACATCGAGGACGCGGCTCGTGTACGTCCGGTAGGAATGTGTCTTGAGGGCCTGGAGGGCCTCCTGGTGCCGGTTGACGACCACGTGCACGATCCCGTAGTCGGTCCCGCTGGGGACCATCATCGCGTCGATGTTGATGCCGCCCTCGGCGAGGATCGCGCAGAGCTCTCCCAGCCGTCCTGGCCGGTTCTCGATGAAGACGGAAATCTGGTCCACCACGGGCATCGGGTGCGTAATATAGGAGACCGGCTCGCGTGCTGACACCTGACGGAGTAAGAACCTCTTGCCGGGGCAGCCGGTCAAACCCTAGCCTTGCGTGGGCCGTTTATGCGGAAACCTCTGAGGAGAGGACCGGCTATGCGCTACTTGAGAGGCTTCTTGGGGATCACGTTAGCATTCATGCTCCTGACTGCGGGCGATTGCGATGACGATCCCACCGGGCCAACCACGACGTCGACGACGAGCACCTCGTCGACCTCGAGCACCGATACCTCGACGAGCAGCAGCTCGACGTCGACGTCGACCTAGAACGATCGGACGGCCTCGGCCTCGATATGGGGCCGCCCGACTCCAGGT
>JBOHRW010000096.1:0-2236 GCA_050732935.1 Gemmatimonadota bacterium | reverse complement strand
CACCGTGGTCGCGCCCCCGCCGGCGCCGAACTGGATCCCGACCTCCGGCTTGGCCTTCAACCCGGCCTCCTGGACGGTCTCGATCAGGCGCAGCCAGTCGTCGGTCGGAAGCGTGATGAAGCCGGCCGAGATCTCGATGATGTCGAAGCCGTAGTCCTTGCATTCGGCGATATAGTCCTGGACCGCCTTGGAACCCTGTGTCAGGACGTACTCCATGAAGCCGCCCGTCGAGATCAGGACGTCGTGGGCGTGGCACGTCTCGAGCAGCCCTTCGACCGCCTTCCGGGGCATCAGCGAGAAAGAGCCGCCGGCGAACTTGAGCGCGTCCACGTAGGGGCCCATCGTCTCCAGGACATCCTCCAGATAGCGCTGTCCCATGACGGCGTAGTACGGGCCGCGGATCTCGGTGATCCCGCGCGACCGGGGCTTTCCCTCCCGCTCGTTAATCTTGAGGAAGCGGAAGCCGCGGTCGTCGGTCGTCGCCGCGCGCTTCCGACGCGCTGACTTCCGGCCCGCTTTCTTGCTGGATCTCTTCTCCGCCATGTCGATCTCCTTCCCCCGATTTATCCCGGACTTGCGGCGCTCGCTCCGAAAACACGTTTCAAGATCCGGTCCAGGTCCAGACCGGCCCGTTTCACTCCTGTCATCCGACTTGCGCCAGAAGCGACGTCAGCTCGCTGACCGGCCGCTCGTCGAGATCGCGGATGGCTTCCCGGATCTCCGCCCGCAGGCCCTCGTCCGCGTACGGCGCGGCGAGCCCGTCGAACTTGGCCGCCACTGTCTCCCAGCGCATCGGCCGCGTGTGGAACCCTTCGTAGTCGCGCTTCTCGATCTCGTGGATCGTTCCGTCCCGCATGTGGATCAGGACCCGGCACGGCATCTCGTCGGGGAAGCGGCGGCTGAACTCCTCCCTTTGGCGGACCACGACCTTCCGGAGGAGCGCCTGGACGTCGTCCCGCACGATCCGCTCGGGCTCGTACTGGGCCGGCAGGACCTGTCCGTCCAGGAGCGCCACCGCCACCATGTAGTGGAGGCTGTGATCGGCCTCCTCCTTGGTCCGGACGATCGTCTTGTCGCCCTCCTCGCCGCCCCCGATGATGTGGTACGCCACGTCGAAGGTCTCGATCTCGATCCGCTCGATGGCGGTGTGGTCGATCCCGTGACGGGCCCTCAGCTCGAGCACTCCCTCGAGCGTCGACTGGGAGTGGATCTCGGCGTTGTAGCGCTTGAGGATCGTCCGCGTCACGCGATCCAGCCCTTCCGATTCCCAGTCGATCTCGAAGGGGCCGGCGATCGACTCCTCGAAGCCCTTGTTCCCCTCGAAGACCTCGGGCGGGCCGGTGATCCCGCGCATGGCGAGAAAGGCGGCATGGGTGCCCCCGAAGGCGGCGTTGGGGGCGGCCAGCCCCTTCCAGTGGCTCAAGGCCCCGGTGCGGGTCACCCGCAGCGCGTTGAACGCGGTGCCGGCGATCGCGACGGCGTTGGCCGCGCGTTCGGTGTCGAGCCCGAGCGCCCTGGCTACCCCGGCGGCCGCGCCGTAGACGCCCTGAGTCGTGTGGTCGAAGCCCTTTGCGCGGACCGGCGCCTCGTCGGAGAGCCGGCACTGGACCTGGTACGAGACCGCCAGCGCGGTCAGCAGGTCGCGCCCCGTTCCACCCGCGTACTCGGTCGCCGCCAGCACCGCGGACAGGTTGTCGCTCGGGTGGCACGTCTCGCCCGGGGCCAGGTAGCTGTCGTTGAAATCGAGGTAGCGGACGAGCGCGCCGTTGTAGAAGGCGGCTCGGTCGGGGGCCGTCCGCCCACCGCCGATCAGCCCGCAGCGCCCGGCGCCGCCGAAGTCCTCCAGGTGCTCGCGGATCATCCGGACCGGCTCCCCATCCAGCGCGCCGATCGCGCAGCCCAAGGAATCCAGGACGCGGACCCCGAGCTGCTCGCGCGCCGCCTCGGAGATATCGCCGTAATCGGCGCGCTCGCTGAACGCGGCGAGTCGCTCGACTTTGGTCACGGGCCTCCTCTGCACGGAGCGGCAGGGCCATCCGGTGGCCCCGGAACGCGGCCAACGTTATCCATCGGGCGAACCCTGCACCATGTCTGAACCCGCACAAGGGTGGTCGGGATGCGGCGCATCCGCTACCAGGTCGCGTCCAGCCTGGATGGCTACATCGCCGGTCCGAATGGGGAAACCGACTGGATCGTCGACGAGCCCACCATCGACTTCGCCGAGCTCTTCGATCAG
>JBOHRW010000095.1:0-17072 GCA_050732935.1 Gemmatimonadota bacterium | reverse complement strand
GCCGGCCAGGTCGTGCTGGGGATGATCCGGGAGCCCCGGATAGTGAACGGCCTCCACCTTGGGGTGATCGGCCAGCCAGGCGGCCAGCTCACGCGCGCTCGCCTCGCTCCGCTCCATCCGGACATGGAGGGTCTTGAGCCCGCGGAGTGCGAGCCAGCAATCGAGTGGCCCCGGCACGGCGCCGACCGAGTTCTGGATGAAGTGGAGCCGCTCGGCGATCCCGGCGTCGCGGGTCACGACAACGCCCCCCACCATGTCGCTGTGGCCATTCAGGAACTTGGTGGTCGAGTGGACGACGAGGTGGGCGCCCAGCTCGAGCGGGCGCTGGAAGAAGGGCGTCATGAACGTGTTGTCGACGACCAGGATCAGACCGGCCTTGTTCGCCAGGCCAGCCATCGCCTCGAGATCGGTGAGCCGCATGAGCGGGTTCGATGGAGTCTCGACGTAGAGCATTTTCGACTCTGGTGTGATGGCCCGCTCGACGGCGGCCGTGTCGCGGGTGTCCACGTAGTCGAACGTCAGGCCGAAGCGCGACAGGACCTGGTCGAAGAGCCGGTGGGTCCCGCCGTACAGGTTCTCGCCCGCGACCACGTGGTCACCGCCATCCAGCAGCGTCATCACCGCGTGGATGGCCGCCGTCCCGGAGCCGAAGGCGACCCCCTCGGTGGCCCCCTCGAGGGCCGCGATGCAAGCCTCCAGCGCTTCGCGGGTCGGGTTCTGTGTCCGCGCGTACTCGTAGCCCTTGTGGCGCCCGACCCCTTCCTGCACGTAGGTGGATGTCTGGTAGACAGGAGTCATCACCGCCCCGCTCACGGGGTCGGGCTGCTGGCCGGCGTGGATGGCCAGGGTGGCGAAGCGGCGACCGTCGTGCGACGGCGGGGTCTCAGCCACCCGCGTTCCCCGCGACCGATCGGGCCTGGCGGTACATCTCCCGCGCGCGCTCCGTGCGTCCCTTGCGATCCCAGATGATGCCGAGGTGGTGATAGGACCGGGAATCGTTCGGGTCGGCCTCGATCGCGCGCTCGAAGGCCTGCGCCGCCTCGTCGATCCGGTCGAGGTGGTTGAGGCAGACGCCGAGGTAGTAGTGGGCTCGGGACTCGCCCGGTTCCTGGTCGATCGCGCGCCGGAGCTGGACGATCGCCTCGTCGTAGAGCCCCTTCTTGCCGAGCACGATGCCCAGCTCGCGATGGGCGATCGGGTTGTCGGGCTCGAGCCTGAGCGCGCGGCTCAGCTCCTCCTCCGCGTCCCCGTAGGCCCCCGCCCGGCAGTACGCCGAGCCGAGGGCGATCGCCGTCTCGATGCTGTCGGGCAGGAACTCCCGAGTCTCCAAGAGCTGCGCGATCGCGAGATCGTGGAGCCCCCGGTCCAGGTGGATCTCCGAGAGCCGGGTCGAGGAGGCCACGTCGCGCGGGTTCTTGCGCAGGGCCTCGAGGAGCTGCGGGACCTCGGAGTCGCCGGTGAAGACGGGTGTCGGCCCGGGCTTCGCGGGGGGCTCGGAAACGGGCTCCTGTTGGACGCGGGCTGGCTCCTGGCGGCCGCGGGCGGCCTCCTCCCGGGCGGCGGGAGGCGTCTCCGGGGTCGGCGGCTCCGCTTCCACCCCGTCGATCTCGGGGGCGGCCGGCTCGGCCGCCGGCTCGGCGGCGACGGGCTCTCCGAGCTCGAGCTCCCCGGATCCGGCCGGCTTCGCGGGCGCTCTCGTCTTCTCGGGCTCATCCCGGCGCCCCTCTTCGGCGTCCTGCTCCTCCGGCGCGGGTGCAGGGGGACGCTTCCACGATTCGCCCAGCAGATCGCGCAAGCGGTCGGAATCCAGCCCGGCCAGGGGGTCGCCGGCCAGCCGACGGGTGCGGCCGTCCTTCTCAGCCACCGCTCAATCGCTCCACGAGCTTGCGATAGTCCTGCGCCCCGTGCGAACGCGGCGCATACTCGAACACGGTCTGATGATGGCTCGGGGCCTCGCTCAGCCGGACGTTGTCGCGGATCGGCTCGGTCACCGCCCCGGCGAAATGGCGGCGCAGCACCTTGAGGATCTCACCGCTCTTCCGCGTGTTGCTCCGATAGAAGGTCGGGACGACGGCCGAGATGCGAATGTCGCGCCCGTTCCACGACGACATCCGCAGGATGTTCTCGACGATCTGGCGGACCCCCACCAGGGCCAGAAACTCCATCGAGATCGGGATCACGACCTCATCGGCGAAGGCCAGCGCGCTCGTCGTGAGCATGCTCATCGACGGCGCGCAGTCGAGGATGACGTAGTCATAGTCGGAGATGGGGGTGAGACGGTTGGCCAGGCTCCGCTCGCGCTCCTGGCCCCAGATCAGCCGCTCCTCGATCTCGGCGAGACGCCAGTCGCTGGCGATCACGTCCAGATTGTCGCGGACGGCCACGCGTGCCTTGTCCGCCGTGACCTGTCCCGACATGAGGGGCGCCATGCGGGCGTCGGCGGCGTCCAGACCGAACCACGCGCCCACGTTGCCCTGTGGATCGAGCTCGATCAGGAGCACGCGGTCGTCACGGCCGGCGAGCCCGGCCGCCAGATGCACGGCGGTCGTCGTCTTGCCGGTGCCTCCCTTGTGGTTGACGACCGCGATCCGGCGCATAACGGGATTTCGGAAGAGCGTGATCTGACCTGGCATCGTAAGGAAACAATTGAACTTAAGTGGACGACTCCGTTTCCTCAACCACCCAGCGGAGATACGCCGGAGAACCGTCCGCGACGGCCACCGTCACGAGCTCGGGCACATCGTATGGATGGAGCTCCGCCAGTCTCCGCTCGAGCTCGGCCATGCGCCCTCCGCGCGTCTTGATGATGAGCAGGCATTCCGAGGCGGTCTCGACCGCTCCCTGCCAGCGATAGATCGATGTCATGTCGGGCACGATGTTGACGCAGGCGGCCAGACGCTCGTCGACCAGCGCGGAGGCGATGCGCCGGGCCGTCCCCTCGTCGGGACAGGTGCTCCACGCGAGACAGACCCCGGTGGGAGTCTCGCTCACGAACCCTCCTTCGGGGGCCACCGTCCCTCGGCCTCGAGTTGGACGCGCACTTTCCACAGCCCGGCGAGCGTCTTGGCGTCGCGCACCTCGCCCTTGGCCGCCCAATCGAGGGCCAGGGTCAACGGCACCCGCACGACCTCGATGTGCTCGTCTTCATCGTGCGCGGTGTCGCCCTCCTCGAGTTCCTCGGCCATCCAGATCTCCATCACCTCGTCGCAGAACCCCGGTGTGGTGAAAAACCGCGCCAGGCGGAGCCAGCGTCGGGCCCGGTGACCCGTCTCCTCCTCGAGCTCACGCTCCGCGCACTCGCGGAAGCTCTCTCCGGGCGCCAGGGTCCCCGCTGGTATCTCCCAGAGGGTCTCCTCGGTCGGATAGCGGAACTGCCTGAGCAGCGCGATAGAGCCATCCGGAAAGAGAGCCAGGACGCCCACCGCCCCCGGGTGGTGCACGACCTCGTAGACGGTCTCGCGCGATCCCGCGTCGGTCTCGATCCGGATCCGGTCGCGGAGGACATCCACGACGCGGCCCCGGTACACGGTCTCGCGCTCCAGGCGTTCGAACCCGACGTCGCTCACCAGCCCTCACGCCCTCCTGAGGACCACGGGGATGCCCGGCCCCAGTCCCAGCCGATCGGCCGCCGATCCCGCGCGGCACGCCACCTCCAGCCATCCCGACGAGCCCACCAGCCCGCACAGGTCGCCGACCTGGACATCGCCGTACGTTCGGACGACCGGCATCGACTTGCCGCCCGCCTCGACGACGACCGGGCCGTGGGCGTGATCGACCCAGCGCTCGGGCAGGTTGGTGATCGCGTTGCCGAAGTGGTCCACGTGCACGACCTCGCCGCGGTAGGCGTCCCGCTCCTCGACCGGCGACGGCATCTCGAATCTGGCGAGCCTGCTTACCCGCGGCCCGAACGCGGCCAGGTCAGGCGCGCCGGAGGCGATCATCCTGGTCAGGTGCGCGGCCACCGGGGCGAAGACATCCCGGCCGTGGAAGGTTGCGCTCGGCTCGGTGCCGTCCCTCCACCAGCGGGCCTCGGAGGTCTCCACGGCCAGCGGCTCGGCGTCCGTGAACGGGGGGCAGAAGAGGGTGAACACCCCGCTGTCGGGCCCGACCAGGTACTGTTCGTTCTCCGCGCGCACGGCCAGCGGGCGCCGCGCCGTGCCCACGCCCGGATCGACCACGACGCAGTGCACGGCGCCTGCTGGATAGTAGGGCACCGCTCGGTACAGTGCGAACGCCGCCGAGCGCACGTCCTGCGGCGGGATCTCGTGGGTGAGATCCAGGATTTGCGCCTCCGGCGCGATGTCCGCGATCACACCCTTCATCGCCCCCACGTACCCGTCGGCGGTACCGAAATCCGTAGTCAGCGTGATGACGCTCATCCCCTCGCTATTCCCGTCGATGCCGACGGCTGGCCTCGTCAAGGATCCGCTCCTCCTCCGGCGTCAGGCTCTCGATCCCGTGCTGGGAGATCTTGTCGAGGATGCGGTCGATCTCGGCCTCCAGATGGGGATCCTCCCGCTCTCGCCCTTCGCCCTCGACGATCTGCAGGTGGCGTCGGCGCCAGCGGCGGAGGAACCGCTCGAGCGGCGAGCTCCCGCGTCGCCAGCGGAGGTAGAGGAAGCCGGTCAGCATGCCGCCCACGTGCGCGGCGCGGGCGATCCCCTCGCCGGGCTGCGAGATCAGATAGAGGATTTCGAGCGCGGCCAGCCCGGCCACCAGGTACTTGGCGCGGATCGGTAGCAGGAACCACAGATAGATGTGCTGATTCGGGAACAGCATGCCGAAGGCCAGCAGGACGCCCAGTACCGCGCCCGATGCGCCGATGATGACCGAATCGTAGGTGAAGAGGAACGACAGGAACGCCGCGCCCAGCCCGCAGATCACGTAGTAGCGCGTGAACTCCCGGTGTCCCCACAGCCGCTCGATCTCGGTCCCGAACATCCACAGGACGAACATGTTGAAGAGCAGGTGGAAGAACCCGCCATGGAGGAACATGTAGGTGAGGACCTGCCAGACCCAGCCGCGCTCGATGACCCACGACGGGCGCAGGCCGAACACGTCCACGAAACGCAGACCGGTCAGGTTGGCCAGCGGTCCGGCGAGCAGGACCTGCAGCAGGAAGACCGCGCCGTTGGCGATGAGAAGCCACTTGACGGCGCTGGGAAGCGAGCCGCCGGTGGGATCGTACGTCGCCCGCCTCATTCGGCCTCGTGCGAATGCCTCCCGGGATCGCCGACCCGGAACTCCCTTCCCAGCTCATCCGGCATCTCGTGCGGCCAGCGAGCGACCAGGACGCGGTCGAATCGAGGACGATAGATGAGCTCGAAGGCGTCCTCCTTGTCCGGAAAGAGGTCAAGCGCGGTGTCACGGCACCGCTCGACGAGCTCGAGCGCTTCCAGGAGCGAGAGCTCCGGATCCTGGTACAGGCGCGCGAGCACGAGATCGACCAGGAGTCGCAGTCGTCGGAGCCTCCGGTTCTCGTCCTCCAATGCCTCGCGATTCGTCATGAGAAGCTCCGAAACTCTCCAAGATTCCTCTAGCGACGTGAAAGGTACTCGATCACCAGCCTGACCCCCGCTCCCGTCGCGCCCACCGGATGATAGGCCTTCTGCTTGTTCACCCATGCCGTGCCCGCGATGTCGAGATGCACCCAGGGGATCCCGTCGCTCACGAAGAACTTGAGGAAGGCCGCCGCGTTGGAGGCACCGCCCCACGCGTCGGCCGTCGAGTTCTTGATGTCGGCGACCTCCGATTTCATCTTGTCGCCGAACTCCTGGTACACCGGAAGGGGCCACGCGCGATCCCCGGTCCGTTTTCCGGCTTCCACCATCCGCTCGACAAGATCCTCGTCGCCGAAGGCCCCCGAGGCGATGTCCGCCAGGGCGACCACGCACGCCCCGGTCAGCGTGGCCAGGTCGATGATCTCGCGCGGCTCCTGCTCGGCGGCCCAGGCGAGCGCGTCCGCCAGGATCAGCCGCCCCTCGGCGTCGGTGTTAATGATCTCGATCGTCTTGCCCGAGTAGGAGCGCAGGATGTCGCCCGGCCGGTAGGCCGTCCCGCTCGGCATGTTCTCGGCCGCGGGAACGATGCCGATCAGGTTCTTCTTGAGCTCGAGCAGGGCCGCCGCCTTGAGGATCCCCAGCACCGCGCAGCCGCCCATCTTGTCGAACTTCATGTCCTCCATTCGCGCAGCCGGCTTGATCGAGATCCCGCCCGTGTCGAAGGTGACGGCCTTGCCCACGACCGCCGTCGGTGGCGCGGCTTTGGGCCCGCCGCGAAAGCGCAGCACGATCAGCCGGGGCTCGTTGGCCGATCCGGAGCCGACCCCGAGGATCCCGCCCATCTTCATCTCCTGGAGCTCGGCCCGGTCGAGGATCTCGCACTCCATGCCGTGCTCCTCGGCCAGCTCCAGCGCGCGCTCCGCGAGGCGCGCGGGGGTCATCTCGTTGGGGGGCGTATTGCCGAGCTCCCGGGTGTAGTTCACCGCCCGGCTGATCCTCTCGCCACGGTCGAGCCCGCGCCGGATCGCAGACAGCTTGCGACCGTCGCCTTCCACGACCGTGATCCCGGCGAGCTCCTTCTTCCCGCGGGGCTCGGTCCGCCCCGGCTCCTCCTCCTCCTCGACGGTCTTATACCGCTCGTCGCGGAAGGCGGCCATGAGGGCCGCCTCGGCGACCGCCTGGCCGATTTCGCGCGTCCCGGCTTCGTCCGACAGCCCGCCGCCGCCGTGCAGTACCGTGTGGAAGCGGGTGATCCCGTGCTCGAGGAGCCGGCGCGTCACCGACCCGACGCCCCGACGCACGGCCTCGAGATCGCATTTCTCCTTCTTCCCCAGTCCGACCACCACCACGCGGCGCGCCGGGATCCGACCCCCCGAGTGGACGATCGTGACTTCGCCGGGCTTTCCGGTGATCTCCCCGTCGGCGATCAGCTCGGCGAGCTGGCCGTCCAGCGCCCGGTCGATCGCGCCGGTGGCCCCGCCCGGCTTCTTCACTCCCTGGTACACGTTCACCACCAGCGCCGGGGTCTCGATCGTGGTGACGTCCCCCTTGACGGCCTTCAGCTCCATCGACCCTCCTGGCCCCCCCTCGTTTTCGGCGACATCACTTCCCTTCGGCGGGATTCCCTTCGCCTTCACGCCGCGCCAGGGCCATCTGCCCCTGGCGGAAGGCGTCCAGGAAGTCGATGGGGACCGGGAAGATCGTCGTCGAATTGTTCTCCGCCGCCACCTCGACCAGGGTCTGCAGGTAGCGCAGCTGAAGCGCCTGTGGGTGGCGACCGATGATGGCCGCCGCCTGGGCGATCCGCTCGGCGGCCTGGAACTCTCCCTCCGCCGTGATGACCTTGGCGCGCCGCTCGCGCTCGGCCTCGGCCTGGCGGGCCATCGCGCGCTGCATCTCATGTGGCAGGTCGACGTGCTTGACCTCGACCCGCGAGACCTTGATCCCCCAGGGATCGGTCGCCTCGTCCAGGATCACCTGGATGCGGTCGTTGATCTGCTCGCGCTCGGCGAGGAGCTCGTCCAGCTCGACCTCACCGATCACCGAGCGCAGGGTCGTCTGGGCGAGCTGGCTGGTGGCCCCGAAGAAATCTTCCACCTCGATGACCGACTTGTCGGGGTCGAAAATGCGGAAGTAAACGACCGCGTTCACCTTGACCGAGACGTTGTCGCGGGTGATCACGTCCTGGGGCGGAACGTCGTGGGTGATCACCCTGAGATCCACCTTCTGCATCTTGTCGATGATCGGGATCAGCAGGATCAGCCCCGGTCCCTTGGCGCCGCCTGCACGGAGGCGCCCGAGCCGGAAGATGACGCCACGCTCGTACTCCTTGAGGATCCGGATGGCGTTGGTGAGGATGAACAGGATGAAGACGGCGGCGACGACGAGCAGGCTGATGCCTTCCATCACGCTCTCCGGGCTGAGGTAACGAACGAACGCTCTTCCAGGCCGAGCCTGACGAGCAGGTCCGGCCAGGCGGCGAGGGAGTCGAGAAGAATGTCGGGCTCGGCCGCGGCCAGGACCTTCCGGCTCGGGATTCCGGTCGCCACGCCGACGGCCAGCGCGCCCGAGGACCGCGAGCAGCGAACATCCGCGGGAGTGTCGCCCACGATCACTACCTCCTCGCCCTCGAACGCACGTCCCGTCCTCCGCCGTGCCCGCTCCACGGCGATCGGCGGCAGCCGGTCACGGACCCGGTCGTCGGAGCCGAAGGCGCCGACTTCGAACAGCTCCCAGAGGTCGAAATGGGCGAGCTTGAGCCGCGCGCCCTGCACCACGTTGCCGGTGACCAGTCCCAGCACGACCCGCTGGTCGTCCGCCAGCCGGGGCAGGAGCTCCGCGACCCCGGGAAAGAGCCGATGCCCTGTCTCCTGCTCCAGCTCTGCCGCCAGGCCGCCCAGATAATGCTCGAAGACGGCCGCGATCCGCTCGGCGATGTGATCGTCCTCGAACCCGGCCGCCGTCATCAGCTCGTAGACGATCTGCGGATCGGTCTTCCCGGAGAAATCTTCGCTCGCCGCCGCGCCTTCGGTGCCGAAGCACTCCGCGAGGGCGCGGCGGAACGCCCGGCGCGGCGCGCCACCCGCATGGAGCAGCGTCCCGTCGATATCGAAGAGGATCAGGCGCTCCAGGGCTGGCACGGAGCCGAACATACGCGAGCGCAGGGGCCCATACAAGCGAATCGGACCGACCTGTCTTGCTTGACCGGCATGGTTGTCGGGAACACAATATGCATCGTCAGATCAAATGATGCCCCGACTCTCCCTCCAGACAATTCTCTTCACCGACATCGTCGGTTCGACCAGCAGAGCCGCCGAGCTGGGGGATCACGGCTGGAATCAGCTCCTCGATGAGCATCACGCACGCGTGCGGCGGGAGATCCGCCGGTTCGGCGGCCGCGAGATCAAGGCGCTAGGCGATGGCTTTCTGGCCGCGTTTCCGCGGCCCGCCAGCGCGATCCGGTGCGCCTGGACGATCCGTGAAACTCTCCGTGAGCTGGCCCTGGAAGTGCGAAGCGGCATCCACACCGGCGAGGTCGAGCATCGCGGCCGGGACCTGACCGGCCTCGCCGTCCACGTCGGATCGCGGATCGCCGCGAAGGCCGAGCCGGGAGAGATCCTCGTCTCGAACGCCGTCCGTGAGATGGAGGCGGGTGCCGGCTTCCGGTTCGAGGACCGGGGCAGCCACGAGCTGAAGGGTGACTGGTCGGGGGGCGCGACCGACCGCGTGGTGGAGGCCCACGAACGGGCCATGCGAAACGCCGACCGGCTGCCGGAACGCGAGCGCTTTCTCATGGAGGTCGAGTTCGCGCTGGTCCGGCTGTTCAGCGAAGGGGTGGAGCTGGCCCGCGAGGCGACCCAGAGATACCCCGACGACGCGGAGGCCTGGTACCTGCTCGGAGAATTCTATTATCACATCCCCGCCCTTCTTGCGAGCCAGGATGACACCGAGCGCGCGTTCCTCAAGGCGGTCGAGCTCGACCCGACGTTCGCCCCGTACCGGTTCCATCTGGCGGAGTTCGCCTTCAAGAACCCGCCCGACAGCGCGCAGGCGGTCGAGCAGGTGGAGGAGCTGGCGGCCCTCAACCCGGATTCGCCGGCCGCGGTGGCGGGCCGGATGGCGTTGGGTCTCGCCTTCGGGGATTCCGCGCGCCGGGCCGTGCTCCGCGATTCGATGCGATCTCTCGATCTCGAGTCGCTTTTCGTGATGAGCGGGTTCCTCACTCATCCGCGCTTCTGGGAGCTCGAGGAGATCGCGTTGGAGGCCATGGGCGAGAAGGGCGTTCCGACTGCGAACAGTCTCTTCGGACGGAGCGTTTCCCAGCGTGGAAAGCTCGCGGACGGGCTGCGTCATCTGCGCCATTTCGGTGCCACGCCCGCGACCGCGTGCTACCTCGTGGTCATGACCGCGTTGGACATCCCCGTCCCCGAAGAGGTGCTGGAATCCCATCTGTCGATTCGGGCAGCGGATTCGACGGCCAGCCTTCGCACCGAGTGCGGCGGTCTCCATGCCGCCGATCGGGGCCGAACCGAGGAGTATGCCCAGGCGCTGGAGATCCATCGACGGGCCGCGGCCAGCGCGTACGCGGAGGGGAACTCCGCAGAGGCGGAGATTCAGACCGCCGTCGTCAACGGCCTCCAGGGAATCGCCCGCTGGAAGGACGGTGACCGGCACGAGGCGCTGCGCCTGCTGAAGGCCGCCCTCGAGCGGCGCGGAGCTCGCGACGCCCTCGTCATCTCGGTCGGCGAGATCTACATGGAGCTCGATCGCCCCGCCGAGGCCGTGCCCTACTTCCGCGCGCTCTGGTCCGATCCCATCGAAATGGACGCCTATTCCGGCTACTACCTGGGGATGGCGTACGAGGCGGCGGGAGAATATGAGAAGGCCCGCGGGGCGTACGAGTCGTTCGCCCAATACTGGCGAGATGCCGACCCCGAGCTCCAGCCGCGCGTCCAGGAGGCCCGGCAGGCCGCGATCCGGCTGCGCGGTCTGCAGCGGGAATAGGCTACCCCAACGCCCCTTCCTCCCTCCGATACCACTGGAAGAAGATCGCCGTGATCCCGGTCCACAGGACGACGGCTCCGCCCAGCTTCATGAGGAGGCCCGCCAGCCGCTGGTCCTCGCGCTTGGTGATCCCCGCAATCGGCGGGGCCAGCTCGTAGGTTGCGTAGACCGGCAGCGATGTGAACGTCAGGTACAGGAAAGGGATCGAGGTCGTGATCGTGATCGCGATCAGGTAGGCCATCTTGAGGAGGTAGCCGAACCCAGGGCGCTCCGGGACCGGAGCCACGATCGGCCACCACATGATCGTGCCGCCGGCGATCCACAGCATGTCGATCAGGAATGAGCCCGCCTGGGAGTCCATCAGGCCGTCCACGACGACCGGCCAGTGGGTGATGAGGACGACGAGGTTGAAGACGAGGAAGGTCAGGACCGGGTGCATCACCCGCCGCAGGACCGCGACCAGCCGTTCGCGCCGGCCGATCGCTTCCCAGGCCTCTTCGGATACCCCCAGCAGAAGGAGCGCCGGCCCGACCAGCCCGACCAGCAGGAACTGGATCATGTGGACGCTCGCCAGGTACCCGGCCGCCAGGGCCCCCACCGGCCAGTCGAGCGCCACCCAGAACGCCAGGAGACCGGCCGCGAACGACCATGTCCGCCATGACCGGCCGGCGGGCCAGGCGCCCGTCGTCCCCCGGACGAGCCGGGCGTAGGCCAACCCCAGCGCCAGCACCATCGCCCACACCCCCACGTAGGGCTGCCAGGTCCAGGTCCAGGCGACGCCCTGGGCGGAGCACCAGAACCGCATCGGCCGTCCTAGGGATCGAGGCCGCGCGGCGTGCCGCGCGGAACCGGGGCCTCCCCCGCGATCACGCGCGGCAGGTCCCGGGCCCAGTCCTCCTGGCGCGAGCCGAACGGATAGACGACCCGGGCCGGGCCGTCGGGTGAGAAGGCGAGCACCTGGGCGGCGTGTCCGACCATGTAATCCGAGCCGCCACCGACGGGCGCCTGCGCGACGCTCGGCGGGAGCCCGAGCGAGCGCTGGATCGAGTCCACCTCCGCCCGGCTCCCCCGGAGACCCACGAAGGCGGGATCGAAGCGATCGAGCCACGTCCGGATCCGCTCCGGCGTGTCGCGCTCGGGGTCGGTCGTGACGAAGACGACCTGGACCTCGCGGCGCCGCTCGGCGCCGATGTCCTCCAGCACCGCGGCGATGTTCCCCATGTGGATGGGGCAGACGTCGGGGCAGTGGGTGTAGCCGAAGAAGAGGAGCGCCACCTTCCCGCGGGTCTCCGCGAGGAAATCGTACGGTCGGCCGGTGGTGTCGAGGAGCGTGAAGTCGGGGCGCGGAATCGGCTCCGCCAGGACGCGACCCTGGAAGGCCGGGGTCGGGCCCGGCTCGTCCTCGCGGGCGCCCGCCTCCCGTCCGTCACCGCAGGCGCTGGAAAGCGCGCCGAGGCAGATGAGCGTCAGGGTCGAGAAGGGGCTCGTGAGGTTCCGGATCACGGGTTTCCAAGTTAGCCCGTGGTCCGGGAGCCGGTTAGGCTTCGCGAATCCTCATCGTCTTCAAACCGCGACCGGAGGTCCCCATGTCCATGCCACGCGCCGGCGACCCGGCTCCCGACTTCGAGCTCCCTTCGACCGGAGGAGGCAGCGTGCGGCTCTCCGAGCTGCGCGGTCGCCCGGTCGTGCTTTTCTTCTATCCGAAGGACATGACGTCCGGCTGCACCGCCGAGGCGTGCGCGTTCCAGGCGGCGCTTCCCGATCTCTCCGGGGTGGACGCCGAGGTCTACGGCATCTCCAAGGACTCTCTCTCCAGCCATGCGAAGTTCCGGGAGAAGGAGGGCCTGACCTTCGATCTCCTCTCCGACGCCGATACCGATGTCTCCGAGCGCTACGGCGTCTGGAAGGAGAAGAAGATGTACGGCAAGAACCACATGGGGATCGAGCGCACCACGTTCCTGATCGATCCCGAAGGCCGGGTCGCGCGGGTGTTCCCGAAGGTGAAGGTGGAGGGACACGCGGAAGCGGTGCTGGCGGCGGTCCACGAGCTGTAGGTCGCGGCGAGGCCGGTCGTCGGGATCGCGGCCCGAGGGTCGCGGGGCGTTGACAAGGCACGACCGGCTCGGCTACGCTCGTCGGAGTATGGGTCACCTCCGCGAGGTCGCCTTCTTCGCGCGTCGCCCTGCCACCCCCGTCCCGGAGGCGCGTATGCACAGGCTCGTCGTCCCCGCTCTGATCATGATCCTCGCCACGGCGTGCCAACCTGCCGAGGAGCCTCCGCCCGAGGACGAGGGCGCCGTAGACACGACGGCCATGGACACGATGGCCATGAAGCCGGACTCGGTGAGCCGCTGGGTCGGGGCCGGATGGGTCGCGAGGACGCCGAACGGCCGGGCGTGCCTCATGGTGCCCAGAACCGCGGTACCCGCGGGTGATTCCCTGAGGATCGCGATCAGGCGGCTCTCCCCCCGGGCGAACGTGCTCCCGACCGATCTGCATCCGGCCTTCCGGGCCGCTCAGGACGCGGGCAGGATGGTCTTCCCGCCGATCTACGACTTCTCGGCCTACGACGCGTCGGGAGATGCCGTCGAGCAGTTCGCGGACTCCGTCACCTTCGCGATGTGCGTGCGGTATACGGAGGCGGAATCCGACGCCTTCCAGGATTCCCGGCTTGCCCGGGCGGTCGACGACTCGGACAGCCTGGAGTTCCTCGAACCGGCCGCGGTGCCCGAGGAATGCCAGCTGACCTGCGATCCCCGACGGGATCAGCCCGCGTCCGCACGAACGTCGGCTCCGCTCCGCTGGCTGGCCGGAAGCCCCTTGACGGCGACGGCCGCGCATGCCGCTGCGGCCCAGACGGAGTTCTGGAGAGGGCTCGGTGGAAAGGGCAGGGGTGGGAGTCCGTTCGCCGCGGTCGTGCCGCCCGCGGGTGACGACCCCGGCCTGGTGGATCCGGGGCGGGAGACCCCGGAACCGGAGACCCCGGGGCAGGAGGCACCCTAGTCGGAGGCCGGCTCACCGGCCGGTATCGTCGGCCGGTTCTCCCACGAGCGCGCGAAAGTCGGGGCGGTCGCTCAGGCTGTCGAACCACCAGGTGACCGCGACCTCGCGCCGCTGTCCCGGACTGGCTTCGAGATAGGCTTCGAGGAGCTCGACCGCGCTCTCCTCCTGCCCGGCGACCGTGCGGGTGAAGGCCTCGAAGTACATGAGCTCGCGGGCCGGATCAATGGCCGGGTTTCCGCGCGCCCGCTGGGCCACGGCGAGGGCGCTGTCGGGAAGCCCGGCCCGGGCGAGAACCGTCGCCACCCCCATCTCCATGGTCTTCCGGCTGGCCTCGTCCTGAGGCGGAACCAGGCCGTAGTAGCCATTCAGAAGCTCGTAGGCTCGAGCCGGATCCGTCGGCACTTCGGGCATCGTCATCAACCAGATCCGGCAAGCCACGAAGCTGGTGTCCTCGGGAAATCGCCGACCGCCCTCCTCGCACCAGCGCTCTGCCTCGACCGGCTGGTTCAGATCGTAGGACATCTGGAAGAGTCGCCAGATGACGTCGTCGATCCGTCTCAGGTAAGCGTCCGCCTCGTAGGCGCGGGCCGCCGCGTCCCTGGCCTCCTGCCTCTTCCCCTCGGCTGCGAGCAGCCTGCTCAGCCCGGACCAGGCGCCGGCCTGCTGCGGATTTATCTCCACGGCGGCCCGGAGATCGGCCTCCGCCTCGTCCAGTTGCGCCATCGCCATGGCGGGCTCGCGTTCGGGTACGAAGAGGGCGCGCCATAATCCCAGGGCGCCGCGAAGCTCCAGCGCATCCGGATCTCCCGGATCGATCTCGAGCGCGGCGCGTGCGAAATCCATCCCGACCTCGTTCCAGCGCCGGGCGGTCGCCAGATCGCTGTCCTGGCTCCACTCCGCACGCTCGTGGGCCAGCCATCCGCGTCGGACGCCCGGTCGAACCCACGAGGTGTCCGCAGCCTGGGCGACGGCCAACAGGGAATCGGTGCGATCGTAGAGTCGACCCGCCTCGTCGAGGGCGCCAACCTGCACCAGAGACGTGGCCTCGTCCCGGAATCGTTCGGCTAGCTGGACGAGCTCCCAGGCGCGAACGCTCTCCGTCTCGGCCCGCATCTCCGCGAGCCGGATTTCCTCGCCGAGACGACGGCGCAGGAAGTTGCTCACCTGCTCGGTCACGTCGTCCTGAAGGGCGAACAGCTCGCCTCGCGGGCGCTCCACGACCTGGCTTTCCAGGACGGTGCCGGACGGGCCGTCGACGAGCTCGACCAGGACGCGGAGGATCCCCGCCGACTCGGACACGCTTCCCTGGACGAAGGTGCCGGCGCCGAGCGCGCGAGCCATGCTGTCCACGGGAACCACGACCTCCTTGAAGGGCCGGACCCCGTTGCGCGAAATGACCTCGAGCCCGGGTACGCCGGAGAGCTCGTGGATCAGCCCTTCGGTGAGCCCGTTGACGAGATGCCCCAGATTCCCCCCCGGGCTGATATCCTCGAAGTAGAGAACGGCGATCCGGTTGGCGGGGAGCTCGGCAGGCACCTCCCCGCTCACGGGCGGTCGGACGAACGAGATCATGCCCGCGACCGCGGCGACCAGCAGCACCACCGCCGCGAACGCGAGCCCCGGTCGGACGTCGGTCTGCGAAGGATCGACCGGATCGTGGCGTCGCAGCCCACCGCGACCGATCTCGAAGGTCCAGGCCAGAAAGATCGCGATCGGAAGCCCGAGCACCGCGGCCAGTACCGCGCCGCGCTCCATCCAGGCGGGCCCATCGAAGCGTCCCCCCACGAGCGCGCTGACCGTGACCACGGCCGCCGCCACGACGAGATAGACCGCCCCGGCCGCGTAGACCCGTCGGCGGACCAGTTCGCCGTGCAGCGCGCGCCACCATGCCGCTTCCGTCTCCGCGACGGCCGCCATTTCGCCCGCGCCGGCCCGAGCCACGACGGAGAAGACCGATATCGGGAAGTCCGAGTCCGGAATCGCCCGCTCGCCGAGCGGGACGAAGCGGAACTCGGGACGCTGATGGAGCTGTCGCCGGACATCCTCGCTCACCAGGACCTGTCCCGGTCCCGCCAGATCCTGGAGACGCGAGGCCAGGTTCAGACCCTCGCCATAGATGTCGCCGTCGGGGGCGGTCGCGATCTCTCCGACATGGAGACCGATGTGAAGGCGGGGCGGCTCGAGATCGAGCTCGAGGGTGCTCGCGCGTGCGCGGAACGTGGATTCCAGCGAGCAGGCCGCCAGCACGGCGGACTCGGTGCTGGGAAACTCGGCCATCGCGGCGTCGCCCATGAACTTGACGAGCCGCCCGTTGTGCCGGCGGACGACGTCGCGACACGTCCGCTGGAACACGATGACGAGCTGAAGCGCGTCGTTTTCGTTGCGGGACGAGAGTCGGCCGTAGCCGACGATGTCGGCGAACCAGACCGCCGCGAGCCTGTGCGGCATGGTCGCCCGATGGGGCATGACATCCTCTCCGAGTGAAACCGGCTTGCGATCCCAGTATACCGCGGGGAACGAAAACGGGCCCTTTCCGGGTTCCTCCGGAAAAGGCCCGCTCGTTCTCAGGCCAACGGTGTGGGGCTCGAACCTACGCCCCGAACGACTCCCCGCAGCCGCAGGTCGACTTGGCGTTCGGATTGCCGATCTTGAAGCCGGCCCCGTTCAGCCCGTCGACGAAATCGACCTGCGCGCCCATCAGGTACGGCGCGCTGAACTTGTCGATCAGGAAGTCGACGCCGTCGATCGATTGCACGGTGTCGCTCTCCTTGCGGTCGTCGAAGCCGAGCGCATACGAGAATCCATGGCAGCCGCCTCCCACGACCCGGACCCTCAGACCCTTGTCGTGCAGGGCCTCCCGATCGCGGAGCTCGCGGATCTTGGTGGTCGCCATCGTCGTCGCGCTGACGATCTCTTCCTGGTTCGCCGTGGCGTCGGTCATGGTGGCCTCGGGCATTGCATATCCTCCGATTCTGAAAGCCGTCATGGGTCGCTCGCGCGGGCGCGATCGACCACCACAAACGCTAAGGGAAACGAGGCCGAGCGTCAACCGCGGGTCGCAGCGAAGCGCAGAACCACGCAAAGGTCACGCCCCCCGCTGAGTGACCGCGACGGCCGGCCGCGGCGGATAGCGCGTCCATCCACACTCCATCCCCAACGCGGGCACACGGTTATCCCCGTTCCTCATCCCGGTTTTCCCCACTTTGTCCACCACATATGGGGCCCGACAGGTGCCTGAACACTGCATATTGTGGCCTCCATCTTGACAGGGACCGGGCGGTGGTTTACAATGGACTTCGCCTCGTCCCGAAACATTTGAATTCGAGAGAGCGGGTCGATCGGTGCCATCCGCTCGGGTCCGCCCGAATCACCGCGACTCATGAGAGTTCCCCTCTGAGGCGGCCAGCCCGACTCGTCGCGACAGGAAGGATTCGCCATGGCCCAAACCTCCGCCGATCGCTACCTCACCTTCCTTACCGAGCCCGACGCCGCCGAGATCCTCGAGCGGGCGAAGAAGACCGAGACCTACTACCCCGACTCCCTGGCCGCGGACGTTCTCCGCAG
>JBOHRW010000094.1:0-48923 GCA_050732935.1 Gemmatimonadota bacterium | reverse complement strand
GGTCGGGATGCGGCGCATCCGCTACCAGGTCGCGTCCAGCCTGGATGGCTACATCGCCGGTCCGAATGGGGAAACCGACTGGATCGTCGACGAGCCCACCATCGACTTCGCCGAGCTCTTCGATCAGTTCGACACCCTGTTGATGGGGCGCCGGACCTATGAAGGGGTCGTGAACAAGGCGGACGGCTTCTGGGGAAAGAAGGTCCTGGTTGTCGTCCGTTCCTGGCCCCGCCGGCGGTGCAGAGGCGGCTCACCCTGACCGGGCGCCGGGAGTACCCGAGCGGCGTCGTCTGGCTGGATTACGCGATCCAACCCCCCGAGGCGAAATAGGCGGGTGATGCGGCCCGGTGATCTCAGAGTGGCTCGATGTCGCTCCACAACCGATACGTTGATACGGCCCGTATGTTCTCAGCGAGCGCAAACGTCTCCTTGCCCGCATGGAGCACGTCGATCGTTTCGAGCTTCAGATCCTCGAGGGTGATCCTCATCGACGGTGTCACCGTCGGCGCAACCGTGCGCTTGACTTCGAACCCCAGCCGCCGATTCCCCCGGATGACGATCAGGTCGATCTCCGCGCCGGCATGCGTGGCCCAGAAGTACGCGTCCTGCGCCCAGTCTGCGGAGAGCCGCTCGAGAACATTCGATATCGCGAACGATTCCCACGAGGCTCCGGCCTGCGGGTGCCCCTCGAGAGCTTCTCGGGATTCCAGACCGAGGAGCGTATGCAGGATCCCGGTGTCAGCGAGGTAGATCTTGGGGGCCTTGACCTGGCGCTTACGCAGATTCGCATGCCAAGGACGTAGCTGGCGCACGACCAGGGCAGCCGTCAGCGCATCCAGATAGCGGCGCACGGTCACGTCCGAGACGCCGAAGGAACGCGCGATCATGGATGCATTGAGCGTGTGGCCATGCGTGTGCGCCATCATCGTCCAGAACCGGCGCATCGTCTCCGATGGAACCCTGATGCCGAGCGCCGGCAGATCCCGCTCCGTGAACGTGCGCACGAACTCGCGCCGCCACCGAACGCTGTCGGGCCCCGAATCAGCTAGAAAGGACCGTGGAAAGCCACCCCGAATCCACAGATCATCGTGCTTCCCCGCGCGGACTTCGTCCATCGCCAATCCGCCCAGCTCATAGTAGGCGATCCGGCCGGCCAACGACTCCGAACCCTGACGCAGAAGGTCGGGGCCCGCGCTGCCCATCACCAGAAACCGAGCCGGAGCCCGGGGTCGATCGGCCAGCACTCGCAGCACCGTAAATACATCGGGGAGCCGCTGGATTTCGTCCAGAACGACCAAGCCGCGCAGCGGCTCGAGCGTGAGCATCGGATCGGCGAGGCGAGCACGATCCCGTGGATCCTCAAGGTCAAATGTAGTCACATCCGTCGCTATCCTCCGTCTCGCGATCATCCCTGCCAGAGTGCTCTTCCCAACCTGGCGGGCGCCGACGATCCCGACGACCGGGAATTGCACCAGCAAGGCGGCGACGGCGTCCACGTGACGCGGGCGGGCAAGCATCGGCATCTCATTTCCCATGTTCGGCGAACTCCCTCCCACTTGTATGGAAATATCGACAGTTACATTTGAGTTTTCAAGGTCTGTCGGGGGGCGAGGCCTCGAGTTCGGCGAGGCCTGGCACCGGGCCGGGATGCTCGGGAACAAGCAGAACGTTTTCGACGATTTCATCGCCGCCGCTGGCAGCTCGGTGAGCTGGAGAACCAACAGGCGGTCTCGAGCGGGCGCTGAGGCATTCCGGGAACGGGTGACGGGCCGGGCGCGATCGTTCGCCCCTACTCGACCTCCACACCGTGCCAGAACGCCACGTAATCCTTGATGTGGCGGGCGGCGGCGGCGGGTTTGTGGAAGCTCCACGCCGCATCGGCGTTCAGGTCCCCGTCCACGGTCAGGTGGTAATAAATCGCCTCCCCCTTCCCCGGCCGTGTCGTCCGGGTCTGGCTCTGCTGCAGGTACTCCTCGCGAACGGACCCGGACGGGAAGTAGTGCCGGCCCTCGACGACGATCGTCTCGTCGCTGTCGGCGATGATCGAGCCGTTCCAGTAGGCTTTGGGCATGAGTCGGCCTCCGATCCGGCCCGAAAACTACGAACCTGCCCCCGGGGCGCACGCCCACCCAAAAGAAGGAGAGGCCGCGTCGGTTCCTTTCAGAACGGGCGCGGCCTCTCTGTACCGGGCTGCGAAATCCGCATCGTCTCGAGCGCCCCATGCCGGGGCGCCGATCGAGCTCGGCCGGGCGGCGCCTACTCCGCCAGCACGGACGTCGCCGTTCCCCCGCCCATCATCGCCGGAAGCATGGCCTCGACCTTGACCACCCGGTGCGGCTCCGCCGCTTCGATGTAGACCGTCTGCCCCCCCGGCGATCCGTCGGTGGGGGTGAGCGCGACCGGAAGCGCCTCGAACGAGCCGGCCGGCGTCTCCACCGTCTCCGGCTCCTTCACCTCGACGCGGAACGGCTTCACCTTGCCTTCGAGCACCTCGAAGAGCTGGATGGAGGCCGTGGTTCCCGGCTCCAGCGCCAGCGTGGAGAGGCCAAGCTCCAGGGCGGCGCCGCTCCCGAACACGGTGCCGTCGACCTGGACATCCACGGGGAGGGTCTGCGGACCGGCCTGGATCTCGCCAGTCACCGAGCCATCCGCGAACGCCAGGGTGATGGTGGCCGGGCCCTGATGGACGGTGCGTCGGATCGGGGCGAGGGTCCCCCGATCCACCCAGATCGAGTCGACCGCCGAACCCATCGGGCCCTCGGCCGATTCCACGACCAGGAGCGCCGGCTGACCCTCCCACTCGCTCTCCGTCACCGTGCGCGTGCTGGCGAGCTCGATCGTCCGCCCCTGGGTCTCGGCCGTCTGCTCGTAGCGCCGGGTATCGATCTCGACCGCGGCGCCATCGAACGCCGCGATCGCCTCCCCCGCGTCCTCGCCGGTCGCCGAAGCGAGCTCGACCGTGCCCACATCGATGGTGAGCCCGGCCAGCGTCTCCTCGATCTCCGGGGGCATGCCCTCCTGATACCGCCCGCCGAGATGGGTCGCCAGGAACTCCTCGATCTTGGCGAACATCGCGAGGTTGTTGTCCTCGTTCGCGAAGCCGTGCCCCTCGTTGGCGGCCACCAGGTACTCGACCTCCTGTCCCTTCTCGCGCAGCGCGACCACGATCTGATCGGACTCGGCTTTCTTGACTCGCGGATCGTTGGCGCCCTGGATGACGAGCAGCGGCGCCGTGATCGCACTCGCGGAGTTGAGCGGTGACTGTGTCTGCATCCGCTCGACGTCCGCTGGGTCGCTCAGATCGCCCACCCGCACGGCGAAGATCTTCTGGAGCGGCTTCCAGTACGGTGGGATCGAGTTGAGCAGTGTGACGATGTTCGAGGGGCCCACGATGTCGACTCCCGCCGCGTAGAGATCCGGCGTGAAGGTCAGGCCGGCCAGCGTCGCATACCCGCCATAGGATCCGCCCATGATGGCGACCCGCTCGGGATTGGCGATTCCTTCGTCGATCAGCCACCTGACGCCATCGGTGATGTCGTGCTGCATGGTGCCGGTTCCCCACTGCTCGTTCCCGAGGTTCAAGAACTCCTTTCCATAGCCGGTCGAGCCACGGAAGTTGGGCTGGAGCACGGCGTAGCCCCGGTTGGCGAGGAACTGGGCGGTCCCGTCGAAGCCCCACACGTCGCGCGCCCACGGTCCGCCGTGGGGATAGACTACGACGGCCAGGTTCTCGGGCTCGACGCCCTGCGGGATCGTGAGATAGGCGGGGATCTCGATACCGTCGCGAGCGGTGTAGTGGACGGGCTTCATCGTGGCCATGTGCTCCGTCGGCACCTCGGGCCGCACCCGGTAGAACAGCTCGGCCTCGCCGGACTCGCGGTCGTAGATGTAGGTGGAGCTGGGATCCACGTCCGAGTCGACCGAGACCAGCATCATCCCTCCGTCCTCGGTCATCGAGCGGAAGCCGTAGTCGCCCTCGGGGAGCGCGGCCTTGACCTGTTCGAGGTCACGCGCGAACTCCTCGGTCTTCGGGTAGTACCGGGTACGGTCGCCGGTGTAGTAGGTCCCGATCAGCTCCTCGGTCTGGTTCGAGAAGATCGTCCCGCCGAAGTCGACCTCCCCTTCGGGGTCCTTCTCCACCAGCTCGGTCGCGCCGGTCTCTGCGTCCATGAGCTCCAGGCGGACCAGGTCCCCCTCGCCCTTGTTGGTCTGGAGATAGACGTGCTGGCCGTCCTTGTGGAAGCGGTCGGGGAAGCAGGTCTCCTCCGCGCCGCAGGTATAGATCGGGGTCAGCGCGTCACCATCGACACGCAGGATCTCCCAGCCTCCGTCGTCCGTCTGGCGGACACCAAGCCTGAGGTTCCCGTCCAGATCCGCCACCCACGCGGCCACGTTCTCGTCGTTCTGGAGCACGAGCTCACGCTCGCCGGTCGTGATGTCGATTCGGTACACGTCGTGGACCGCCGCATCGCGGTCATTCAAGCCGGCCAGGATGTGGTTGGGATCGTTCTCGGGTACGGCGTAGATCGCGGCGCGGACGCCCTCCAGCGGCGTCAGATCCCGCGCCGGCGGCACCTGCGCACCGGCCGCGGGCTCGGCGCTCGGGTCCACCGCGTAGACGTGGAAGTTCTCGTTCCCGCCCTGGTCCTGGACGAACAGGATGACCTTCGAGTCCTGGCTCCAGAAGTAACCCTGTACGGGCCGCGTCGAGTCGGCGGTCATGGGTCGGGCCGCCTCGAAGGGCTCGTCGATCGCCTTGACCCAGACGTTCCGGATCCCGTCCAGAGGTTTGACGAAGGAGACCCACCGGCCATCCGGCGAGAGCTGTCCGCCGGAGATCTCGGGGTTGCCGAAGAAAATCTCCCGGTCGACCAGCGGCGGGAGATTCTCCAGGTAGGAAAGCGGCTGGACGCCGGTGGCGGTTGCCGGCTCGGCCTGCTGGGCGCGGAGCGAATCCGCCCAGGGGCCGAAGGCGCCGGCGACAACCAGCGTCACGAGCATGGTCACACCTCGAAATCGGGCCATCGTTTACCTCGCTAGGGCGACAGGACCTTGGGGGAGAAGAGAACGACTCATCCGTCGGGAGAGGCGCCACGCCTCCAATGACGGAGGGAGGAGCTCAAGTTAGCTCGAGTATAAATCTACTCCGTTGACGGCCGCCGCGCCCCCGCCGTTCAACGCGGCCTGCCACGACTCCGTTCCCAGCCGACCCGCAGCCTACCGACGAATCGCCATGAGCGCGACGAAGTGCCCGGTCCACGGCGCGGTCGGCCAGCCGCGCAATCGCTCGAAGGCGAGGAGGAACCGGAGAAACCGGGCCTGACTCGCGCCACCTGCCCGACGTTCGAGGAGCCGACTGAGGGGAACGGCCAGGACCCGCGGGCAGTGCATCACGGTCTCGGTATCGACGAGATCGAAGCCGGCCTCGACCAGCAGCCGTCGCGCCCTCCACGGACCCACCGTATGTCCTACGTAGTAGGGCACGAGTCCCATGGCATGCACGAGACGAAAGGGCAGGAGGTTGCGCATTCCGACGATAGGATTCGCTCGATTGTCGAGCGTGAGGATGAGAAGCCCGCCCGGCGCGAGAACACGGTGGAGCTCCCGGAGGGCGGTTACGACATCGGCCCGGCGGGGAAAGTGATCCAGGGTCGAGATCGAGGCGATCGCCTGGAAGGCCGCATCGCGGAACGGCAGCGACCGGACGTCGCAGCGGGCCCACTGGTGATCCGCGTGCCCCTCTCGAGCGGCCCGGATCACGCTTTGAGAGATATCGATCCCCAGCACCGTGGCATACCGATCGCGCAGGACTTCGACCAGCCCATCTCCAAAGGCCTCGTCGAAGAGATCGGTCTTCAGCACCCGCCCGCCGCGTTGCGCCGGGAGCCAGCGTTTCAAAAGCCTCCCGTTGACCGCGTCGCTGTGGGCGCGCCAGAGCCGATCCCGCGCCCGCTCCCGGGTGCCTATCCGGCTCCAGTAGGCGCGATCCCCGGCCCGCCCCTGGGCCTCGTCCACGCCCGTCACAGCGGTCCTCCCTGGTCCGGCGCCGGGGCCAGCGATCGCTCGAACCAGGAGGCCGCCAGCGCTCCGACGAGCGGGCGCGGAAGCAGACCCCGCCGATGCAACTCGACGGCCAGGCCCACGGCGCGACCAGCCGGACCCGGTCGCTCGGCCCGACGACGCACCTCTTCGAAGCGGGCGCGGGCGAGCGGGGTCGCCACCTCGCGCGGGGTCACGCCGGTCCGCTCGGCCCGCTCGAGGAGCCGGTCAATCCAGCTCCCCATCCGGTCGACGAGAAAGGTCTCGATCCGCCGCTCGCCCACGGCCGCGAACGCCATCGTCCCGCCGATGACTCCCCCGCTATTGGCGACGAAGTCGGGAACGACGAGCACCCCGCGCTCGGCGAGGATCCCCTCCGCCGCCGGCGTGATCGGCGCGTTCGCCCCTGGGGAAATCACCTTCGCCCGCACGCCGGCCGCCCGGCTCTCGCGGATCGACCATGGGCGAGCGCACGGGGAGAGAAGGTCGACCTGCAGCTCCGTGAGATCCTTTGCCTCGATGGCTTCGGCCTCCCTGTATTCGAGGACGGCTCGGCTCCCGAGCGCGGCGGTGAGGGCCACCAGCCGTGGCACGTCCAGACCTTCCGCATCGTGGATCGCGCCCCGCGAAGTCGAGACCGCGATCACCCGTGCTCCCGCCAGATTCAGCACCGAGGCCAGCGCACCTCCCACGGCGCCGAACCCTTCGATCGCCACCGTCGCGCCCTTCAGCCCGATGCCCCTGCGACGCAGGGCCTCGCGGGCTCCGGCCATCACGGTGAGCGCCGTATAGAAGCCCGAGCGGTCGGTCCGGAACGCCCGGCGGCTCGCCTCGGCGCCGGCCGCGGAGAGCATGCCGCGAATGTCGTCGGCTCTGGTCCCCATGTCGGTATCGGGCTGATAGACCCGGCTTCTGAGGAGCCCGGCGATCGCTCGCCCAAAGGCCGCCAGCCGCTCGCGGCGCTCGTCCGCCGATGCTTCGGGGTCCCCGAGCACCCCCGCCTTGGCACCGCCCTGCGGCAGTCCCGCCAGTCCATACTTCAAGGTCATCGCGCGCGCCAGCTCGGCGATCTCCTCCGCCGTCACGTCGGGAGCGATCCGGAGTCCGCCGAGGGACCTGCCGCGGACGGTGGAGTCGACGGCCAGGTAGCCAAGGACCTCGCCACCATCCCTGACGGTGTGGAGGAAGGGAGTTAGGATCCTGGTCATGGAGCTTCCCCGGAAGCTGCTCGAGTTCCAGCGCCTGCGGAGCCATCTGCGTATCGATCCGGCGGCGCTCGGCGAGCTGCGCGAGCAGAAGCTCCGCTCACTCGTCGACCACGTCTGGCGGTACGTCCCCTTCTATCGAACCCGGTTCGAAGAGGCCGGAATCGACCCCGGCTCGATACGGACGCTGGAGGATCTGAAGCGGATCCCCATCACGACGAAGGACGACCTCCGCGCGGCCGGACCCGAGGCGATCCTCGCACGCGGGACGGACCCGGCGACTTGCATCCGCTACCCCACCGGCGGGACGACCGGAAAGTCGCTCGTCGTCCTCGCTAACCCTGCGGAGGCACGGACCCGGCTTCTCGTGGAAATGCGAGGTCTTGGGGCCACAGGTCTTCTTCGCCCCCACGAGCGACTCGTGGTCCTGGGCCCGACCCACTGGGACCCCGGTCACGCCTACCAGCGTCTGGGGCTCTTCCGGCGCGACTATATCTCGCCCAGACTTCCCGTCGACGATCAGATCGCGCGCCTCGAGCGGCTCCGGCCGGCCGTGCTCTGGGCCTACCCGAGCGTGCTGCTGGCGATCGTGGAGCGCCTGGGAGGAAGACTGAGCGCCGCCCTTCGACCGCGCGCGCTGATCACGTCGGCGGAGGGCATCCCCCCCGAACTGGCCTCCGCCATCCGAGCGGACCTCGACCTCGAATGGTTCAATTTCTACGGGGCGATGGAGACCGGGCGCATCGCCTGGGAATGCCGGGCGCACGACGGCCTGCATCTGAACGCCGACCGGCTCGTCCTGGAGCGCCTCGCAGAGCCGGACGCGGAGGCGCGAACCGTCGTCACCGCGCTCGACTCGCGCACGATGCCGATCCTTCGCTATGACCTCGGGGACGAAGCCGACTTCATCGAGGGCGACTGCCGGTGTGGCCTCCCGTTTGCCAGAATCACGGCCCCGCGAGGAAAGATCTGCGACATGGTCCGGCTGCCCGGCGGCCGCTCGCTCTCCTCCTGGGCCCTGCGCTCGATCGTCCGCGACCATCCTGAAGTCGACCAGTACCAGATGCGGCAAATGGCTCCGGATTATCTCGTCGTTCACGTCGTCCCACGGGAATCCGCTCCCGATCCCGGACCCGAGCTGGAGCGCCGTCTGCGATCCCGTCTCGGGCCTTCGGTGAGACTCGACGTCCTGACCGGGCCGTCCATCTCCGGACCGCAGCGAACGACGTTCGTCTCGGATCTCTGACAAATCCCGCATCACGTGACAGCCTCCGCGAGTGACACGGCGAGATGCTTGCCGCCGCCCGTGGCGGGGATGTGGTCCACCAGCTCGACCGTCGTCTCCGCCACCGCGCCCAGCAGCGCGCACGTCCGCTCCAGCAGCGCGCGTCGGGCTTCCTCGCTCCCCCGGCCCGGAAGTGGGACGACCCGCCACACGACCCGTCCCGGGTGCGGCTGGACGACCTGGCACTGGAGCGCGAAGGCGAGCTCGTCCTTCAAGAGGTTCCGCAGGGTCATCGACGAGATCTCCCGGCCATCGGCGAGCCGGATGACGTCGGAGACCCGTCCCTCGAGGCGCTCCAGACGCGGCAGGCTCCGTCCGCACGTACAGGGCCCGGTCGCCAGGGCGCCGCGGTCGCCAAGACGGTAGTTGAGAAGAACGGTGGCCCGGTTGTAGAGGTTCGACACGACCACCTCTCCCGCCTCGCCGGGACCCACCATTTCCCCCTCGGCGTCGACGATCCGCACCGCGCACAGGTCGACGTTCAGGTGGAACCCGCGCCGGACCTCGCACTCGAAACCGAGCCGACCGGTCTCGACGGCTTGATAGGTGGAGAGAACGGGCACGCCGAAGTCGCGCTCGATGAGCTCCCGGCCGTCGGGTGGGAGCATGTCGCCACCGTACACCCAGACCCCGGGTGATTCCACTCTTCGCCCCGCGCCGGCCAGGTGCCGGAAGAAGCGGTCGGCGAAGGAACCGTAGGAGTAGACGACGTCGGGGCTGATCTCGTCGATGCGGTCCGCCACCTCGTCGAACGGCCGCTCGGCCGGAACCGTGTGCCGCTCGGCCACATTGCGAGGGGCGAGGATACGGGCGTCCCACCAGGCCCGCAGCTCGAGGCTGACGGACGCCTCGGGGAGGACGTAGAGCTGTCGGAGCCCCCACCCGCGGCCGAGACGCTCCACGATCACGGCCCGGTCGCGCTCGGCGATCGCCAGCTTGGCGAGCTGGCTGGCCGCATCCCACCAGACGAGCGTTCGCACGTGGGTGAGGCCGCTGCCGCTACTCTTCAGCGCGACCCGGTTTCTCTCCATCACGGCGCTGGACGTGAAGCGCTCGACATCCCTGCGGACCGTCATGCCGTCCAGAAGAGGCAGGCGTGCCAGATCGTCCACCACTCGCATGTCGGCGGGTCGGAGACCGGCCGACTGCATGGCCTCGCGGTAAAAAGGCACGGTCTGGAAGGCGTGGCCGACGATCGCCCGCAGTCGGCGTCTCTGAAGCCGCTCGATCCGCTCACGAGAGGCGAACGGCAGCCGGCGCTCACGGCGGACGCGGGCGGCCAGACGGGCCGAGTTCCAGGATCGCTGGACGAGACCCAACGTTCAGTCCGCCGCGGGGAGACGGACGAACGCCCGCACCTTGCCGCCCGCTGTCCTGGCGAGCGCCTCCACGAACGCGATCGCGACCGTCGTCCCGGGACCCAGCCGGCGGGCGAACTTGGACTCGACCCGCTGGCTCAGGGCCTCCCGGTCGGCCCCCGGTTCGACGACCATGTCCACACGGAAGCGGGTCGGCGCGTCCTGGACGACCTGGTACTCCCAGACTTCGGCTTCGTCGGTGAACAGCGTGCGCACCGCCTGCGGATGGAGGACCTCGCCGGAGGGGAGGACGATCCAGTCGTCCTCGCGTCCCTCGGGCAGAGAAATCCGCCGGATGTTGCGTCCACACGAGCAGGGCCCCGGCAGCACACGCGCCCGGTCCCCGAGTCGGTAGTTGAGGAGCACGGTCGCACGGTTGACCAGGTTCGAGATCACCACCGCGCCGGGCTCCCCCTCGGGAAGCGTGGTCCCCGCCTCGTCGACGATCCGCACCGGGTACAGGTCCTCGTTCACGTGCATCCACGGTCCCGCCCCGCACTGGAAGGCGACCTTGAGGGCCTCGACCGCCTGGTAGCGGCCAAGGACGGGGATGCCGAGATCCTCCTCGATCACCGCCCGGTCGGCGTCGGGCAGGAGGTCCGAGCTGTAGACGACGACCCGCGGGCGATGATGTCGCCGCCTGTTCGCGGCGATGTGGCGGAAGAGGGGTCCGATGTAGCTCCCGTACCCCTGGACCACATCCGGGCGCTCCGCATCGATCCGATCCGCGCTCACCTCGAAGTCGTCGAGGAGGGAGGCGTACCGCCGCTCGATGCGGACACCGGGCGGGCGGATCGTCCGCTCGCCGACGATCCGCTGGATCTCCCGCCCGCTCGCGAACGGCGGCGCGAACGAGAGCTGCAGGTAGCCCGCCCAGCGACCCACATGCTGCGCGACCACGGCCCGGTCACGCTCGCCATGCGCGACGTTCGCGATGAGCGCGCCTGGATCGTGGTGCACGCCCCGCGGCGCACTCGTGCTGCCACCGCTCCGCAGGGTGAAGCGGCGTCCCGGCGGGTGCTCCGTGGAAGTGAGGTCCAGGAGCCGGGTCTGGAGGTCGCGTCCCCTCAGAAGGGGAAGCCGGGCCAGGTCCTCGGCGGTCCGGACGTCCTCCGGGCGGAGCCCCCGGCTCCGCAGAGCTACCCGGTAGGCGGGCACCGTGCGCCATGCGTGGGCGATCGCCCGCCGCACGCCCCGGTCGCGGAACGCGCAAATCTCATCCCGATCCAGGAACGGGAAGCGAGACTGGCCACGCCCGCGAACCGCCAGGGAAGCCGTCCAGCCAAGGCGCACGGGAAGCGACCGGGCGACGGTGGTCACGACGGGCCTCCCGGGCGCGACCTCACCCCACCGCCGCGCCCTTGAGCTCCTTCACCATGCCTTCCACGACCGCGCGCGCGTCGCCGAACACCATCATCGTGTTCTCGCGGTAGAAGAGCGGATTGTCGATGCCCGAGAAGCCGGGGTTCAGGCTGCGCTTCACGACCATCACCGTGCGCGCCTTGAACGCCTCGAGGATCGGCATCCCATAGATCGGCGACCCCGGCTGCTCGAGCGCGTCGGTGTTGACGATGTCGTTGGCGCCGAGGACGAGCGCCACGTCCGTATCCGGGAAGTCGCTGTTGATAGCGTCCATCTCCAGCACCTGGTCGTAGGGGATGTTGGCCTCGGCCAGGAGCACGTTCATGTGGCCCGGCATCCGGCCGGCTACCGGGTGGATGGCGAAGCGCACCTTCACACCCTCCTCCTCCAGCAGCTCGGTCAGGTCACGGACCGGGTGCTGCGCCTGAGCTACGGCGAGCCCGTAGCCGGGGATGACGATCACGTTGCGCGCGCTCCGCATGAGCTCGACTGCGGTCTCGACATCCCCCACGTTCACGCCCCGCAAAACCGCCTGCGCGTGAACGCTTGTGGCCTCCCCGGCCACCGCGTCGCCGCCCCCGAAGCCGCCCGCGAGGACGCTCGTGATCGATCGGTTCATGCCCCGGCTCATGATGATCGAGAGGATGAGCCCGCTGGTGCCGACGATCGATCCGGTGATGATCATCAGGTCGTTTCCGATGATGAAGCCGGTCGCCACGGAGGCGAACCCCGAGTAGCTGTTGAGGATGGAGATCACGACCGGCATGTCCGCGCCCCCGATCGCGACCACCCAGACCAGGCCGAAGACGCCCGCCACGATCACGGTGAGGTACAGCGGCAGCGGATCGTTGCTGGCCACGAACCACCAGGCGAGGGCGAGGCTCGCGAGCCCCAGGGCGAGGTTCAGGAGCTGGCGGCCGGGCCAGTGGATGGGTCTCCCCGCCACGCGACCGTTCAGCTTGGCCCACGCCATCACCGATCCCGTCCAGGTCACCATCCCGATCACCACTCCGAGGAAGATCTCGATCTGACCCAGCGTGCTCGGGTGCTCCCCGCGGTGGTACGCGATCAGGCTCACCAGGACGGCCGCCAGCCCGACGAACGAGTTGAACAGCCCGACCGTCTCGGGCATGGCGGTCATCGGGACACGGGTCGCGACGACCGCGCCGACGGCTCCGCCCGCGAAGCCGGCGATGGCGATCCTCGTGTAAGCGTTCACCCCGGGCTGAGCCAGGGTGATGGCGATGGCGATGGCCATGCCAACGATCCCGAGCACGTTGCCGAGGCGGGCCGTCCGCGGCGACGCGAGCCCCTTGATCGAGTAGATGAAGAGGACCGAGGCGACGAGATAGGCGAGCGTGGTGAAGGTCGGCAGGCTCATCCTGAGCGCTCGCCCCGCTTCTTGAACATGCCCAGCATGCGCTGGGTGACCCAGAACCCGCCGACGACGTTGATCATCGCGAAGAACACCGCGCCCACGCCCAGCCAGCCGGTGTAATCGAGCGCGCCGTATCCCGCGGCCAGCATGGACCCGACCACGATGATCCCGCTGATGGCGTTGGCGACCGACATGAGCGGGGTGTGGAGGGCGGGGGCGACCTTCCAGACGATCTGCCACCCCACGAAAGACGCCAGGACGAACACGGTGAGGTGGCCCATGAACGCTTCCATCAAGCCTCCTTTCGGGGACTGCGGTCCTCGCCGGCGTGAACGAGCGCGGCGGCCGCCACGATCTCGTCCTCGAGATCGACCCTCACTCCGTCCTCGCCCCAGAGGTGCGAGAGAAGGTTCCAGACGGTGCGCCCGTAGAGCTGGCTCGCCTGCTCGGCCATTCGCGAAGAAAAGTTCGTATAGCCGATCACCGTCAGCCCGTTCTCCCGGTGGACGTCTCCCGGGATGGTGAGCGCGCAGTTGCCCCCCCGCTCTGCGACCAGGTCCACGATCACCGACCCCGGCTTCATCGAGCGCGCCATCTCCTCGGTGATGAGAACGGGAGCCGGTTGACCCGGTATGGCGGCGGTGGTGACCACGACGTCGACGTCCGCTACGTGCCCGGCCAGCAGCTCGCGCTCCTTCTGGAGGAACGCCTCCGACTGGGCTCCGGCGTACCCTCCCTCCGTCTCCTCGATGGCGCCGAGCTCGAGCTCGATGAATCGGGCGCCCAGCGACTCGACCTGCTCGCGAACCGGCGGCCGCGGATCGAACGCCCGGACGACGGCACCCAGACGCCGCGCGGTGGCGATCGCGGAGAGGCCGGCCACGCCCGCGCCGATCACGAGAACATGCGCCGGCGTGACGGTGCCGGCGGCGGTCATGAGGAGCGGGAAGTAGCGGCCGAAGGCGTTGGCGGCCTCGAGGACCGCCTTGTACCCGGCCAGGTTCGCCATCGCCGACAGGGCGTCCATCTTCTGGGCGCGGGCGATCCTGGGGATCGACTGCATGCCGAGGGCGGTGGCTCCGGAGTCCACCAGAGCGCGGAACGACTCGGCATCGCCATCCGGATCGAGGAAGGAGACGAGCACCGCTCCCGATCGCAGGCGGCGTGCCTCCTCGGCCGTGGGCGGGGCGACCTTCAGCACCACGTCGGCGGACCACACCTCGTCGGCCGCTGCGATCCGGGCACCGGCGCCCTCGAAGGCGGCGTCGGAATACGAGGCGGCAGCGCCCGCACCCGCCTCGACGAGAACGTCGGCCCCCTTTTCCGTTATCTTTCGCACGGTGTCCGGCACGGCCGCCACGCGGCGCTCGTCCGACGCGGTTTCTCTCGGTATTCCGACGCGCAAGCGACACTCCCGGGCTGAGGCCGCGCCCAAGATATCGGAAGGGTCCCCGCTTTGGTACCGGGGCCGGGAAATCGACCATCGCCGCCCGACCTCCGAACCCGCGCCCGAGGAGCCGTGGCCCGTCCACCCCAGCCGTCGGTACGCGTGCTCCTGGTCGAGCTCGCGCTCTACGCCGTCCTGGTGGCCGGCTACCTGTGGGGCGTCCTTCTCCTGATCGACGACTGGGTGGCGAACCTGGCCGTCGAAACCGGCCTCGCCTACGCGGTCGTGGCCGTCGGGCTGATCGTGGGCCAGGGGTTCCTTCTCGACATCGTCGTCGACACCCTGCTGCGCTTCGTGCGCTTCCTCTTGGGCAAGACCTAGCGATGGAATTCGCGATCTCGGGCGAGGTCATTCATCCGGTCTACCTGATCGCGATCGGGTTCGTGATCGGCGCTCTGGGCGGCTTCTTCGGCGTCGGCGGGAGCTTCCTGGCCGGACCGGCCCTGTTCGCCGTCGGCGTGCCGATGAACTACGTCGTCGGAACCGACATGGCGCATATCACGGGAAAGTCGATCGTCGCCGCCCGGCACCATCGGGCGCTGGGCAACGTCGACATCAAGCTCGGGCTGCTCATGGTGATCGGAACCATCGTCGGCGTCGAAATCGGGGCCCAGGCGATCGAGGCGCTGCAGCGGCGCGGGAACGTGGAGGTCCCGGTCGGCATCGCCTTCGTCGTCATTCTCCTTGCAGTCTCGGCGCTCATCGCGTGGGAGAGCTGGAGGACGATCCGCCAAGGGCACGGCCGGCGTTCCCCGAAGTCCCTGAAGAACGTCGACGTGACCTCGTTCGCGCATGTGGCGAAGAGGATCCAGGCGATCCGGATTCCGCCGATGGTCGCGCTGCCCGCTTCGGGCATTCCGGCCATCTCCCTGTGGGTGATCCTGGCGGTGGCGTTCATCGGCGGCATCTTCGCCGGATTCCTTGGCGGAGGAGCCGGTTACGTCCGGATGCCCATGCTGGTATACCTGATCGGCGCCCCGACCCACGTCGCAGTGGGCACGGATCTCTTCGAGATCGTCATCTCGGCGGGGTACGGCACGTTCACCCACGCCCTGAAGGGAAATGTCGACATCATCATCGCGCTGGTCATGCACACCGGGGCCGCGATCGGCGCCCAGATCGGCGTTCATCTGACGCGCTACTTCTCCGGTCCCCGCATCCGGCTCGCCTTCGTACCGCTGCCGCTGCTGGGGGCCGCACTGGTCATCTACAAGCTCGTGACGGGGGCCGAGATAGGATGAGGATCCTGGTCTGCAGCGACGGGTCGTCGGAGTCCGCCGAAGCGGTCGCTTTCGCATCGCGGATCCGGTCTTCGGAAGAGGACGCCTTCGCGCTCCTCGGGATTCGGGCCGGGGAGGGGGCGGATCCGGAGCTGCTCGAGGCGTTGCGCGAGCAGCAGCGCATCCTCCGGGAGACCGGGCTTCCCGTCGATCTGATCACCGGAACGGGCGAGCCCGTCGGAGAGATCGAAGCCCTCGCCGAGACGGGCCGGTGCGATCTCGTCGTCCTCGGCGCCCGACGGCGAGGGCGCGGTCGACTGACCACGTTCGGCTCCTCGACCTACCGCATCGTCAGGGCCTTGCTGCCGCCCGTTCTGGTCGTGCCGGGAGCGCGAGAGGCCATCCGCCGCATCGTGATCGCGGTCGGCGGGGTGGGCCGCATCGAGCGGGCCGTCGAGGTCGCAGCACCGATCGCCGCCGGTGTGGGTGCCCACGTCACGCTCCTGCACGTCCTGGCCGAGACGCCCGTCGCCTACGCCCCCCTCGTCGAGTACGACGTGGAGCCGCAGGCGATCCCGTCGAGATCCGACGCCTTATCCCGTCTGCTCAGGGAGCTCGGTCTGCGGCTTGCCGATCGCGGGATCGAGACCAATGTCTCGTTCCGCTTCGGGCCGGTCGTCGACGAGATCCTGCGCGGGGCCCGTGAAGCCGACGCCGATCTGCTCGTGGTGGGCACTTCCCCGGCCGGTGGCGAGGTCAGACGCTACCTGCTGGGCGACCTCGCCCGCGACTTCCTTCGCGACGCTCCGTGTCCGATCCTGTTCGCGCGGACGGGGACCTCGCTCTGGCGCAAGGTGTACGGCGACTTCAAGGGAACGATCGGACTGAAGGAATGACGCGCCGCCGCGACGGCCGCGGAAACCCGCGCCGAGGCCGTGCCGGCATCAGATCGCGAATATCGACGATGAAGGGAGCTCACATGACGCCACAGAAGAACGATCGCGAACGGAATGCGCGCGCTCCTCGGAAGCCCGGGCCCGAGGACGCCGACGTCCCGCCCGAGCAGCAACCCGTCAAGCAGGCGAAGAACCCCAAGCAGCCTCCGCGCGAGGAGAAGGCCGCGACCGAACGCCCGCATCCGGGGCGGCACCATCCGCCCCGGGACGGGCTGTAGGCGAGATCAGCTCACCAGTCGCGCGTTCAGCCGGATGTCCACCCCGCCGAGCGCGCGCGAGACCACGCATCCCTTCTTCGCCCCCTCGGCTTGCTCCTGGAACGCCTTCTCGTCGATCCCCGGCACCTCGGCCTCGACGTCGAGCGTGCTGGAGCGGATGGTGGGCGCGTCTCCGCCCGTGTCGAACTCGATCCGCGAGTTGGCGCTGATCCGCTTGGGCGGGTGGCCCGCCTTCTCGAGGCCGGCCGAGAGCGCCATCGCGTAGCAGGCCGCGTGGGCGGCGCCGATCAGCTCCTCGGGATTCGTGCCGGCTCCCTCCACGAACCGCGATCGGAAGGAGTAGGGCCCTTCGTACGCCCCGCTCCCGAGCCGCAGGTTCCCCTGTCCGTCCTTGAGCCCGCCCTTCCATTCGGCGCTGGCCTTCCTCGTCGGCATGTGAATTCCTCCTCGATGGAGTTGGGGTCGTATCGGATCGCGCCCTGGACGACGCTGGACGACGAGAGCCTACCAGCCGCGACGCGCGGCCCGCAAGATGCTCTCCAGCCGAGCGTGGGCCTCGAGCCGCGCGGGCTCGGCCAGCGCCCGTTCGAGAAGCGGCGCCGCCTCCCGCTCGCGGCCGAGCGCAGCCAGAATGCGGGCCCGATGGTACTCCATGGTCGGGCTCGCGGCCCCCCAACCGAAAGCGCGATCCGAGGCGGCCAGCGCTTGGTCGGGCTCCCCGCGCCGATAGCGCACCCAGGCCAGGACGTCCCAGCTTTCGACCGTCGGGCGGCGGGCGACGTCCCGCAGCGCGACCTCCAGCGCGGCGTCTCGCGTCTCCGGCCGCCGGGCGTAGAAGAGCGCGAGCGGGTGGGCATGGAGGGCCTCCGCTTCCGGAGCCGTCGCCACGCGGAGGAACTCACGCTCCCACCTCCTCGCGCCCATTGCGTCGCCCTGCATCCGCCGGGTCGTGGCGAGACGCAGGTAGAGGTCGGGATGGGCGTCCACGGCGATCCGGCGGTAGAGGCGCTCTGCCTCGCCCCAGTCGCGCCGGGCACGGGCCAGGTGCGCCAGGCCTTCGACGGCCCCGCGGTAGCCAGGGAAGGACCCCAGCGCGGCGGCGTAGAGCGCGGCCGCCGCATCGGGGCCCTTGCGGCCGAGCTCGAGGTGGCCCAGCTCGGTCCAGCACCAGGCGAGCGTCGACTCGCGCCCCGACCATCCGGCGATCGTGCGACAGGCTTCGCCGAGCCGGGCGGCGCCGCGATCGGAATCGCCCCTGGCGTCCAGCCAGAACGCCTCGCGGACCCACCGCGCCACTCCCGGCTCGAGCCGGGTCAGGGCGCGCTCGGCCTCGTTGTAGCTCCCGGCCGCGAAGGCCGCATCGTAGAGGGCGCCCCAGGCGTCCGCGTCCGCGGACTCCGCCGCCACCGCCCGTCGCGCCGCCTCCAGCGCCTCGCCAAACGCGTGCCGCGCGAGCAAAGCCCCCGAGAGCCGGGTCCAGGCCCGGGCCCGGTCGCGAGACAGGGGCAGAATCCTTCGCGCCAGAGCCTCGGCCCGCTCGACGTCCCGCAGGTCAGCCACGAGCTGGAACCGGCGCAGGTAGCGGCTCGCCAGGTGCGCGGCCAGGAGCGGATTCGTCGGGTCCCGATCGAGCTTGTCCTCGAAGAACACGATGGCGCCGTTCGTGGCTTCCACGTCGGGCTCGACGTATGCCTCGGCCGGTGGCTGGGCGGGCCGAAGGACAGCCACCGCCATCCCTGTCAGGCCGACCAGGGCGAGCCCCACCCCTGCGGCCCGCCACTTCCCCGCGTTCGACATCTGGAACCCGATCACGGAGCGTGCGGGGGCGCCAGATAGGGGAACGTCCCCAGGAACGCCACGTCGTTGGCATCGACGTTATCGCTGCTGAGCGGTGTCCCCGCGCCGAAGATCAGCGTCAGCTCGCCGTCGATGACGTCGTCCGACGGGGCGCGACCGTTCAGGAACGCGGTCGGCTCGGACGTATTGATAGGCTGGATGTCCGGCAGCAAGGCGTCGGCCAGCCCCTGCGCGGCGTCCCCGGTGACGCCGAAGGCCGCCAGCGTCGCCAGCACCTCGTCCTCGAAATTGGCCGGGTCGCTGGCTGGCACCGACTGGTTGTAGGTCTGCTTCTGGGCGCTCGGGATGAACACCGTGTTGATCGCCGGCAGCCCGAACCTGTCCACCTGCATGAACGTCTCGGGCGTCGGGGACGGCCCCATCATGTCGTCATCGTCATCACCGCAATCGGCCGCCACCGTCAGCCCTGCCAGCAGCAGGACAGTGAGCGGTCGCGCGACGCGCCGTGGGTCGAATCTGGATTCCATCGTCGTCACTCCTTCTCCGTGAGCAGCGTGAAGGCTCGGGTTCATCGGTTGGTCGTGCCCCAGACGCCGAAGGACGCGGGACCGACCTGCGCGACCGGCACCTCGACCACGATCGCCAGGGCGTTGGACCCGGCGAACGTGTCGATGCCGGGATTGCGGAACTCCGTCGCCATCCCCATCACGATCTCGTTGAACCGCGCGAGATCGAAGAAGAAGGGGTCGTCCCTGAGGCCGGCGAAGACGGTGAGGCCACCGCCCGTCGCCGTGATCGCGTCGGCGCCGCTCGAGATCTGCACGGTGGCGACGTCGTCCCCGGGCAAGAGCTGGTTGACGGCTCCCGTCGTCACCGGTTCCGCCGGACCGCGGAAGTGAATCGTCTGCGACGACCCCGAGCCGGTCGCGAACGCCTGGATCACGCGATCCTCCATGGCGTCACCGTTCGTATCGATCTTGAACTGGTAGAGCGCCTCGGTGTCGAAGCTGCGCGTCTCCGACGGCGGGACGAGCCCCGGGACCGTCATGGCGAGAACGACGTTCGACGGGTTGGCGGGGCTGCGGAAGGTGTAGACGTCGGCGATGTCGACCGCCTGGTCGTTGGTCAGGGTCATGCTGTCGCGGTGGTCCGCGGCCGGCAGCCAGCGATCGGCTGCGAAGGCGGCGATCCCGAGCGTCGCGACGGCGGTGATCAGAGCGTACCGGATTTGCATGGTCGGCTCCTGGTTGGGGATTCGATGACTTCTTCGTTTTCACCCTCCAGTACGGACGTCCCGGTCTCCCGGATTGCTCTCGCTCCAACGGCGAATAGGTTCCAGAGCATCCATTCGCCATGCCGGCCCGTACTGGAATAGAGGTACGGGCGCGACCGGAATGTCCGGAGACGAACCGTGCCACGGAACAATCTCGGATGGCTCCTCCAGCGTGTCGCCGCCGGCGAGCGGCCCGCGTTCGCCGAGCTCTACGACGAGACAAGCCCCTACGTCTTCGGCATCCTGGTCCGCATGCTGGCGAACCGGGAGGTGGCCGAGGAGGTGGCCCAGGAGGTGTATTTGCAGGCATGGCGAGGGGCCGGATCCTTCGATCCCGAGCGCGGATCGGGGTGGACCTGGCTCGCGATGATGACCCGAAGCCGAGCGCTCGACCGGATCCGCGCCGACCGCTCGTACGGAAAGGCGCTCGATCGACTGGAGGAGGAACCGGCCGTCGGCGTCTCCCCGAATTCGGGCCTGGAGCCCGACCGGGAGACGATCCTGGGCGAGCGCGGGGCGCGCGTTCTTAAGGCGCTCGAAAGGCTGCCCTCCGAACAGGCCGGCCCTCTACGGCTCGCCTTCTTCGGCGGGCTCAGCCATCGGGAGATCGCCGAGCGGACCGGGATCCCACTCGGGACGGTCAAGACCCGCATCCGCACCGCGCTCATCAAGCTGAGGGACGCTCTCGCATGAACGACGAACGCTTCCAGGAGCTTCTCTTCGACTCGTTCCTTGGCGAGCTGTCCCGGGAAGATGAGGTCGCTCTGGCGGCGGAGATCGAGCGCCGGGGGGAAGCGGGCGAACAGGCTCGCCAGGACATGGAGAACGTTCTGGGTGTCGTGGCTCTCGACGCCTCTCCGGAAGCGCCACCGGTCCGGCTCCGAGAGCGCTTGCTGGCCGGGGTGGGTGTAGAACCGGCGAGCCGGGAGACCGAGCCGTCTGTGGTGCCCCTCGATCGTCAGGACCGTTCCTGGCTGCCGTGGATCGCGGCCGGCATCGCAGCCGCGCTGGCCCTCTTCCTGGGCATCTCCAATCTGCAGCTCCGGGACCGGAACGATCGCCTCCGCGCCGACCTGGAGACCGCCCGCGAGCGGCTTGCAGAAGCCGACACCGCGGCCGCGCGGCTGGCCGAGCTGCGATCGGATCTCGAGCTCCTTGCCGGGCCTGGCTCGAGCGTCCACGCGCTCGCGGGAACGGGACCGACCCCCGAGGCGCGCGCGCGCGTGTTCGTCGATCCGGCCACCGGGCGGGCCATCCTGTTCGCCTACGACCTGCCGATCCTCCAACCCGACGACGTCTACGAGCTGTGGGCGATACGAGACGGGACGCCCCGCGCGGCCGGCACGTTCCGGCCCGGGCCCGAAGGACGGGCGCGGCTGGAGATCACCGACCGCGCGCTGCTGGAGGGACTGGACGCGCTCGCGGTGACGGTCGAACCGGCGCCGGGGACGGAGGAGCCGACGGGCGACATGGTCCTGATCTCGTCCTCATAGGCGGTTGAAGATGCGCACTTGGAGCCGTCTCGCCGTTTGTCTCGATCGAGGCTTCCAGTTGCGATGCGCGCGGTGAGGTTCCATCGAACGGGCGGGCCGGAGGTCCTCCAGGTCGACGAGATCCCGGTCCCGGAGCCCGGACCCGGGGAGGCGCAGGTCCGGGTCGAGCTGGCCGGGTTGAACTTCATCGACACCTACCTGCGGTCCGGCTTCTATGACCCGGGACCCTTGCCCGCGATCGCCGGCAAGGAGGGCGCCGGCTTGGTGGAAAGGATCGGCCCGGGCGTCGAAGGCGTGGCCGAAGGCGACCGGGTGGCCTTCTTCGACGCGCGAGGTTCCTACGCCCAGCTCGTCGTGCATCCCGCCGAGCGGCTGCTGCCGCTACCGGACGACCTCGATCCCCGCCTGGCCGCGGCGCTCCCCCTGCAGGGGATGACCGCCCACTACCTCATCCACACGATCCGGCCCCTCGAGTCCGGCGACACCGTGCTCGTCCATGCCGCCGCCGGGGGCGTGGGGCACCTGGCGGCGCAGATGGCGATGCTGTCGGGCGCCACGGTGTTCGGCACCTGCGGTTCGTCGGAAAAAGCCGAGCGCCTTCAGGGGCTCGGGATCGACCACGTGATCCGCTACGACGAGGAGGATTTCGTGGAGCGCGTGCTCGAGGAGACGGGCGGGCGCGGCGTGGACCTCGCGATCGACGGCGTCGGACGCGCCACCTTCCTAGGCACGGTCCGGGCGACCCGGATCCGCGGCCACGTCGTTCTCTTCGGGCAGGCGAGCGGATCCGTCGAACCCCTCCGGCCGCGCGAGGTCCTCGGGAGCCGGACCCTCACGACGGCCTCCCTGTTCGACTACGCACGCGACCGTAGCGAGCTGCTGGATCGGGCCGGCGAGTTCTTTCGCCAGGCCGCGGAAGGGCGGCTCGAGGTATGGATCGACCGCGTCCTGCCGCTGGAGGAGGCGGGCCTTGCGCACCGCCTCCTCGAAGGCCGGCACACGTCCGGGAAGGTCCTGTTCGCGCCCTAGGGCGGGGTCAGACCTCGTCCAGGGGGTCGTCCTCCGTGCCGATGCGCAGGTCGGCGCAACCCAGCAAGGTGTCGCGGGATCCGCCGGTGGTGAAGATCTGCAGCACGTAGTCGCCGTTCGCCGTGAGGTTGTCGTTGATCACGGCCGTGAACGAGCCCATCGAGTTCTCGTCCGGCTCGATGACGGGGTAGTCGCTCTCACTACCCATCAGACGCCCCGGGGTCTCGCACGAGCCCTCGTAGACGCCCCAGGCGTACGTGCCCGAGGGGAGCAGCCCCGGCAGGGTGACCGACGCCCGCGTGCTCTCGTCGCTGAGGCGAGTCATGCTCGTATGGGCGATCGACTTCTGCCCGGCCTCCTTGCCACCCTCGGCGCGGTAGACCTTAGTGTGCCAGTGCGTCGCGCTGGCCATCTCGGAACCGGAGCTCGCGGCCTGGTCGCTCCGCGCGCTGCAGGCCCCGGCGATCGCGAGCGTGAAGAGAACCACAGCCAACCTAGTGACCACCTTTATCCTCCTCCGTGAAATCGGTGTGGGGGCGGTTTCCTATAATATACCACATTGTCCGTTCCGGCCCTAGTGTCGGGAACTCATGCTTGTTTTGCGGCCTGCCGGGTCGCGCGCGAGTCCGGCGGCGAGCTGCGTCAGTCGATCGATGGAGGACTCCAGGTCCTCCCGGGTCGTGCGCGGGTTGATGGGGCACAGCCGGATCACGGGCTCTCCGCGCAGCGTCGTCGAGCTGACCAGCGTGAACCCGTCCTCCTGGGACGCTTCGACGAGATCGTGCGTGATGCGGCGGGCCCTCTCCGCCGGCACGGAAGGGGCTGCGTAACGGAAGGTGACCACTCCCAATCGCGCGGAGGTCACGATCTCCCAGGCGCCGGCCTTTCGAAGGAGATCCTCGGCCTGCTCGGCGTTCTCGATTCCGCGCTCGACGGCCCGGCGAAACTCCGCCACTCCGAACACCTGGATCGACATCCAGAGCTTGAGGGCCCGGAAGCCGCGACTGAGCTGAACACCGTAGTCGGCGAAGTTGACCTCGCCCCGACGCGCCTTCACGTCGCGCAGGTAGTCAGGCAGGACGTGGAAGGTCTGCGGCAGCCAGGCCCGCTCGCGAACGAGGACGCAGCCGATCTCGAACGGCTGGAACAGCCACTTGTGCGGGTCGAGGGCCAGCGAGTCGGCGCGCTCCAGGCCGGCGAGCGCACGCCGCCCGCGCTCGCACAGGACCGCCGGGCCGCCGTACGCCGCGTCGGCGTGGAGCCAGAGCCCTTCCCCGGCGCAGAGATCGGCCAGCTCCGGCAACGGATCCACCGCGCCGGTGTTGGTCGTGCCGGCGTTCGCGACCACGCAGAAGGGTCGTCGTCCGCTGGCGCGGTCGGAGGCGATGATCTCGCGCAGGGATTCGATCGGCAGCCGGTACTCCGCGTCGACCGGCAGACGACGCAGCTGCTCCGGAGCGAAGCCCAGCACGGAGAAGGCGCGATCGACGGCGGAGTGGGTCTGGTCCGAGAAGTAGGCCACGGCGCCCTCGACCCGGTCCTCCAGCACGATCCTGCGGGCGACGGCGAGGGCGGTCAGGTTCGCCATCGAGCCGCCGCTCACGAACGCGCCCCCGGCCGACTCCGGCAGCCCGCACCACTGCCTCAGCCAGTCGATCACGACGAGCTCCAGCATGGCCGGGCCCGACGACTCGAACCAGGTCCCAGCGAAGACGTTGGTTCCCGCGGCGAGCAGGTCCCCGAGCACGCCGATCCAGTTGCTGGGGCCGGGGACGAACGCGTAGAAGCGCGGGTGATGGACCCGCCCCATGTTCCCGAGCACGTCAGCGGCGACGCGGGCGAGGACCGCCTCGGCGTCGCGCCCCCGCTCGGGGGGCGGCTCGCGAAGGAGCTTCTCGAGACTCTCGCGGTCGGCCCGCCGCCCGGGCGGCTGCTCGCGAAGGGTGGTCCAGTGATCGACGAGCAGATCGATCACGAGGTGACCGAGCTCCCGCATCCGCTCGGGGTCGAGCTCGAGGCGACCTGACGGGTCGGAGAGGTCCGTCAGCGGATGTCCGGGACGTACGGCAGGACGGCCAGCGGCCGCATCGGCCCCTCGCGCAGCGCGGCGGCGAGACCGGTCACCATGTCCCCCATCTTCCCGAGGGCGGCCAACGCCATCGCCTGCTCCACCCCGGCCGCGGCACGGGGGGCCGCGCCCTCACCGAGCGAGCGCAGGGCGAGCGCGTCCCGCAGCCGCTCCACCAAGCCCTCCGGGGCGGGGTAGATGCGCAGCTCGAGCGGGGCGTCGGCGGCAATCCCCGCCTCCTCCCTGGCCGCGGCCAGCGCCGCGTCCAAACCGCCCACCGCGTCGACCAGGCCCTGACGAAGTGCCTGCGCGCCCGTCCACACCCTTCCCTGGGCCACGCGGTCTACTTCCGCGACGGACATCTCCCGCCCTTCCGCCACCCGCTCGACGAAGCTGCGATAGATGTCGGCGATCACCGAGCGGAACGTCTCGCGCTCGGTCTCGTTGAGAGGACGGATCATGGTCGGGAAGTCCGCCGCGGGATTCGTCTTCACCGAGTCCCACGAGACCCCGAGCTTGTCCCATGTCTCCTGGGCATTGAAGATGACCCCGAACACCCCGATCGAGCCGGTGATCGTGGAGGGCGACGCCACGATCCAGTCGCCGGCCGCGGCGATGTAGTAGCCGCCGGAAGCGGCCACGTCACCCATCGAAATCACGACCGGTAGCTGTTCCGCAAGCCGCTCGATCGCCGCCCAGATCTGCTCGCTCGCGATGGCGTCACCCCCCGGGCTGTCGATCCGGAGGACGACCGCGTCGAGCCCCTCGTCGGCGGCCACGTCACGCAGCATCTCGACGACGGTTTCGGCCCCCATGACGCGGCCGAACACGGGATCGTACCGGCTCTCCCCGCCGGTGATCGCGCCGACCAGATAGACCAGCCCGACCGATCCGGCGGGCCGGCCCTGTCGATCGGGAAGGTCATCGGCGTACAGACCGACTTCGACGATGCGTCGCTCCAGCTCGTCGTCCTGGACCTGCTCCGGGTCCACGCCGCGGCCCTCGGCGATCGCCAGTCGACGCACCTCGTCCGCGTATAGTTCCCCGTCCACCAGCCCGAGATCGACGAGCTCGCGCGCCAGGTAGACCCCCTGGTCGAAAGCCTCGCGGAAGTCGGCGCGGTCCACCCCGCGGCTCTCCACCACGGCGTCCACGAAGCGTCCGTAATGCTCGTCCAGGATGCCGGTCGTGACCTCGCGGTGCTCGTCGCTCATGTTGCTCCGCCGGAACATGTCGGCGGCGCTCTTGTAGACGCCGATCGCCTCGACCTGCGGATCCAGCCCGAGCTTGTCCAGGCTCCCGCTGATGAACGGAGTCTCCGCGCGGAAGCCGTTCAGCTCGATCAGGCCGTCCGGGAGCAGAAAGATCGAATCCGCGGCCAGCGCGACGTAGTATCCCAGCTCATTGGTGGGGGAGACGAAGGCGTACACGAACTTGCCGGACTCACGGAAACGCTCGAGCCGGGCGCGCATCTCCTCGGCCTTCGCCCACCCGTAACCCGGCGCACCGACCTGCAGAAGCACGCCCGCGATCCGATCATCGTGGGCCGCCCGTTCGAGGGAGAGCGCGACGTCCACGAGCTCGACCTTGGCGCCCTCGAACTGGGCGCTCAAAAGATCGGGCGGCGAGCGCTCGACCACGAGCCCGTCGAGCTCGATGGAGAGAATCGCCGGCGCATCGAAGTCGGCCCCGGGTCGGGTCTCCAGGAGTGGACGCAGCAGGAGGAACGCCACGACGAGCACGAGGGTGATCGCCGCGGCGATCGAGAACAGGATCAGGAACAGGCGCCTCACGGGGGCAAGGTTCGCTCCTGCGAGGCGGGTGCGTCAAGCGAAAGAGCCGACGACTCCCGGCCGCCGGCCCTCATCTTGGGTCTTTTTCGCCCTGTTGCTACCCTGTGCGCCGTCAGTTCTCCTGCAACTCGCCGCAGGCCACGATCGTTTCCGTCTCGGACGGCGACTTGTGGACGTTGATGTGATAGTCGGCATCCGGGTCCGGGTCGAGCGTCACGTCGATCGTCGCGTTGGCCGAGGCTTCACCATCGGCGTTCACGGTGAGGGGTGAATAGGCCGAGGGGTCCCCGACGATTCCGCCGCCCGTTACGCAATCACCCGTGTGTACATGCCAGGGGAGCGTCGCGCCTTCCTCGGCACCGCGGATCTCCAAAGCGATGCGAGTCTGCCCATCATCGAGATCGCGGATGCTGGCCTCGCCCGCAAGGCCGAAGCCGGGATTGGCGACGATCGCCGACTCCCAGGAACGCATCGCCGGGCCGCTCTCGGTCGTTCCCATCTCGGTGGTCGTGGCAACCTGGCTGTCCGTTCGTGCGCCGCATCCGGTCAGGACGAGAGCCGCCGCGATCGTTATGGTCGACACCGTTTTCATAGTACCTCCTTCATTGTCTCCCGCCGGCCCGCCCGGTGACGTGCCGCCAGGGCTCCGGCGATGCCGAAGCCCGCTTTTCACTATCTTCGGTCGAACAACTTTGAGGATCACATTTGTTCTCTCCTACCACAAGTGGATATCTGACAGGTGACGGAGTGGTTCATCCAGCTCGATCCCATTCGCCAGGCCGATACCGCGGGCGGCGTCAGCGCGCGGTCGTGAACCCGTGATCCGCGGCATCCTCGGCCGGAGCCACGTCCTCTCGCGCGGCGAGCAGGAGATGCGCGCCCGCGAGCGCGAGCTCCTGGAGCGACTCGGCCAGGCGCTCGAGCGCTTTCAGCCCGATGTCGCCGAGGAGGATCTGCGTCGGTTCCGGGAGGCGGTCGACCAGCTCGAAGGCTTCTTCCTGCTCGTCGTGGTCGGCGAATTCAACTCGGGCAAGTCGACCTTCATCAACGCTTTGCTGGGCGAGCCGGTGCTGCCCGAGGGCGTCACCCCCACCACCGACCGGATCAATCTCCTCCGGCACGGCGAGCGAGGGGAGCGCCCGCTCGAACCCTTCCTCGTCGAGCGCACCCACCCCCTCGAGCTGCTTCGCGAGATCCACATCGTGGACACCCCGGGCACGAACGCGGTGATCCGCCGCCACGAGGAACTCACGCGCGAGTTCATCCCGCGCTGTGACCTGGTGCTGTTCGTGACCTCGGCCGATCGGCCGTTCACCGAGAGCGAGCGCGCCTTCCTGGAGCACGTCCGCGAATGGGGCAAGAAGATCGTCTTCGTGGTGAACCGGATCGACATCCTCTCGAGCGAGTCCGAGCGACGCCAGGTCGTCGACTACGTGGGGGAACAGGCGGGTCGCCTCCTGGATCTCGAGCCCGAGATCTTCGCCGTCTCGTCGCGGCGGGCGCTGGAGGCGCGGAGGGCGGCGGACGAGGACGCCTGGCGGGAGAGCGGATTCGGGGCGGTCGAGCACTATCTGCGAGAGACCCTGGACCAGGAGGAGCGTGTCCGCCTCAAGCTCCTGAACCCGCTGAACGTCGGGCTCCGCCTCGCGGCGCGCTACAAGGAGGTCGCCTTCGAACGGCTCAAGGCGCTGGGTGAGGATCTGCAGACGATCGAGAGCATCGACCGTCGGGTGACCCAGTTCCACGACCGCATGCTGCGCGACCTGAAGCCGCGTCTCGCCCGTCTCGACGTCCAGCTCCACGACATGGAGCACCGCGGGATGGCCTTCTTCGACGAGACGGTTCGGATCGGGCGGATCAAGAGCCTCCTCGACAGCGACCAGGTCGGACGCGACTTCGAGCATGCCGTGATCGGCGAGACCCCGAAGCGGATCGAGGCCGAGGTCCAGGAGATCGTCGACTGGATCGTGGAGCGGGACCTCGACCTCTGGCAGGACATCCAGGCCGCGGTGGAAGGCGCCCGCGAGCGGCCGGGGCTGGCCTCGCTCGGTCGGAAGTTCGACTACAACCGCCAGGCGCTCCTGGACTCGGTCGGTCAGCTCGCGCGGGACGCGCTCCGGAGCTACGACCGGGAGGCGGAGTCGCGGGCCATCGCCAACGAGGTCCAGGGGACCTTCGCCACCACCGCGCTCGCCGAGGCCGGGGCGGTCGGCGTGGGAGCGCTGGTCGCCACCGCGTTCGCGGGGGCAGCCGCCGACGTGACCGGCATCCTCCTCGGCACGCTGCTCGCTTTCGGCGGCTTCTACCTGATCCCCCGCCGGCGCCGGGAAGCGAAGCGGAGGTTCCACGAGCGTGTGGAGGACGTCCGGGCGCGGCTCCGGGGGTCGCTCACGCGGCAGGTTCACCACGAGATCGAGAGCGCGGCCGCGCGCGTGGACGAGGCGATCGAGCCCTACCGGAGCTTCGTCGCCAGCCAGCAGGAGCGGCTCCATCAGGCGCGCGGTGAGCTGGTCGCGGTCGAGGACGCGCTTGAGATGGTGAAGTCGGAGATCGAGGGCCGGTGACAAGTTTTTCCGCGCTTGGCAGGACCATATATCTTGTGTGGGTCCCTGCCACCCCCCGGGCGGCAGTCTTGATCGCCCTCTTCCATGTGACTATTATAGTCACATGAAGAGTGTTTCGATCTCCGAGCTCAAGGCAAGGCTGAGCCAGTACATCGACGCGGTCCGGAGCGGACACGAGGTTATCGTGACCGACCGTGGGACTCCGGTCGCCCGGCTCTCGGGCATCGCGGGTGCCCGCGGTGCCGACGCTCGGCTCAAGGACTTGGTCCGGACCGGCCGGATCCGCCCTCCTCTCCGGCGCGGTCGCGTGAATTTTGATCGTCTCGATCTCCCGACCGACCCCGAGAGCCGCGGGCTCCAGGTCCTGCTCGAGGAAAGGCACGGCGGTCGATGAAGTTCTGGGACTCGTCCGCGCTGGTGCCCCTCTGTCTCGAGGAGCCCGCGACCGCCGCTGCTCTCGATCTGTATGAGAACGACCCCGAGATGGTGGTCTGGTGGGGCTCGCCGGTCGAATGTGGATCGGCGTTTGCCCGACTCCGCCGGGAGGGCACGCTCGCGGGGGACCAGGAATCGATCGCCCTTTCGATGCTCGATTCCCTCGGGGGCCTCTGGCATGAGATCCAGCCGACCGCCGAGCTGCGTGCTCAGGCCTTGCGACTCCTGCGGGTACATGCGCTGAGGGCCGCCAATGCCTTGCAGCTGGCGGCCGGCCTGGCGTGGGCGGGAATGCCGGCGGAGGGGGAGTTCGTCACGCTCGACGATCGTCTCGGCTCGGCTGCCCGCAGGGAAGGGTTCCAGGTGATCCCGTCGCCGACAGCGCGGTGAGAGATGTCTCCACCTTCTGCGTCGCGCCCATCCTCGGCTTCCTCGCCATGACTGCCGGCGCTCCCCCGCCGGCGCCCGCCCGGTGAGGCCGGCAGCTGGGCCGGGCTCCACTCCCGCCCCCCCGGCCGGTTCACCATATTCTGGGATACCCACCTTCTTGACACCCGACCGGAGGCCGCCCTGCAACCCCGCCGCGTGATCGCCACCGTTCTCTTCACCGACATCGTCGGCTCGACCGAGCGCGCGTCGGAGCTCGGCGACCGGCGCTGGCGGGAGATCCTGCGCGCCCATCACGCCGCCGTGCGCGAGGAGCTGCGACGCGCCAGGGAACAGGCCGTCTTTCCGATGGAGGAGGCGGTGCAGCGGATGACCTCGCTCCCCGCGAAGAGGGTCGGTCTGACGGACCGGGGCGTCCTCGAGCCTGAGGCGTACGCGGACATCACGGTGTTCGATCCGGGGATGGTGTGCGACCGCGCCAGCTTCGAGGATCCGAAGCGGCTGGCGGTCGGGATCCGTCACGTCATCGTGAACGGGGTCCCGGTCCTGCGGAATGGCGAGCCGACGGGGGCTCTGCCCGGTCTCGGGCTGCGCTCGGGCGGCTCGGGCGGAGCGATGGACGGCGGAAGGCGGGATTCCGACGCCGAAGCGCGTGCCGACCGCTGATCAGGCTCGCAGTTTTCTGATGACGTATCGAAAATTTCGACGGTTCAGCGCGACCGCGACCCCGGTCAGCGAAGGGCCTCGCGAAGCACCTTTCGGGTCTCGCTTTCGTCGAGACCGGCCTTCATCTCGGGACGATAGAGCATCTCGATCAGCGCGCGGTCGATGGGGGCGAACTCGGTCGCGAAATTCGCGTCGTTGAAGATGCTCTCCGGGTACCAGCTCGCATCGTTGAGCAGGCCGAGGAGCTGGGTCAGCTCCTCCCTGATGATGGGCTTGCGGGCGCGGAACGGGATGTCCGAGGCGATCAGCACCTGTCCGCGCTCGATGGTGAAGCTCTTCGACAGCTCGGTCGATACGAAGCCGCCGGCGCCCCAGCGAGGAACCAGCGAGGAGTAGCTGCGCATGCTGCCGCGCGGGATGAAGCGGACGAAGACGTTGGCTCGATCGGGATCGACAGTGACGAGGGGTAGACCGACGATGGCGTTGATCTCGTCGACGATGGACCGCATGACCGCCAGATCCTGCGCCGTCGGCTCGCCCATGATCTGCAGTCGTACCGCCGGCAGCTCGTCAGTAGGCCAACGCTTGGTCATGCGTGGCCGCGCCCCGTGCGCGAACTCCACCCCGAGCGCCACCTCGAGGAAGTAGTCGATCTCCGCGTTCGTGTAGCGCACCGTACTCGTGCTCCCGCCGGGAGCGGGGCCGAACGTCGTCCCGACCTGCATCCTGGCGCACCCGGGGACCCAGGGCAGGGCGGCGACGAAGAGGAGGCCGATGAAGATCCTCGTGGGTCGCATGCTGCTCACCTTTCCCTCTTTCTTCCGGGGGCTGCCTTGCCGGGGGTAACCACCCCTCCGCAAGAGCCGGACCATTCGGGTCGCACGCGGACGGGTGAGCCCGGGGGGCCCTTTACCCGGAGAAACGAAGAAGGTGGCCGAAAGGTTCGATTGCGATCGCCGGTCGTCCCCGGCGCCGGGGCCGGGCCACGAGCGGCCGTCGTATCCATGGGGTAGATTTTCGCGGTCGTGATCGAGCGCGCTTTCTCCCCCCCGTCGGACTTCCATCCGGCCGTTCGACGCTGGTTCGAGGCCCGGTTCCCGGACGGCCCCTCTCCGCCCCAGGTCCGGGGGTGGCCGGCGATCCGCTCCGGGCGGCACGTCCTGATCGCGGCGCCGACGGGATCCGGCAAGACGCTGGCCGCCTTCCTCTCCGCGATCGACGAGCTGGTACGGCTCGGGCTGTCCGAGGAGGTCGGCGGTTCTGGCGAGCTGCCGGACGAGACCCGCGTCCTCTACGTCTCGCCCTTGAAGGCGCTCGGCAACGACATCGAGAAGAACCTCCAGGAGCCGCTCGCAGGGATCCGACGCGAGCTCGGCCGGCTGGACCTGCCCGCGGTCGAGATCCGGACCGCCGTCCGGACGGGGGACACGCCGGCCTCCGAGCGCCGCGCCCATCTCGACCGGCCGCCCCATCTCTTCGTCACGACCCCGGAGTCGCTCTTCATCCTGCTGACCACCCGTCGCGGCCGCGAGATGCTGCAGACCGTCCGCACGGTCATCGTCGACGAGATCCACGCCGTCGCCGACGACAAGCGCGGATCCCATCTCGTCCTCACGCTGGAGCGGCTCGACCATCTCACCGTCCACGGCACTGTCGACGACGCCTTCGGGGTCCCGCGCAGGGATGCCAAGGCGTCCGAGGGACCGGCACCGGTGGGCCGGCCGCCGCTCAGGATCGGCCTCTCCGCTACGGTGCGTCCGATCGAGCAGGTGGCCGCGTTCCTGGTCGGCGGAGGTCAAGCCGACTCGGATTGCCTGGTGATCGACGAGGGCCACGCGCGAGAAATGGAGCTCGGGATCGAGATCCCGGAGAGCCCGCTCGAGGCCCTCCTCTCGAACGAGGCGTGGGAGGAGGTCTACGACCGTCTCGCCGCCTTGATCCGCGAAAACCGGACGACCCTCGTCTTCGTCAACACGCGCCGGATGGCCGAGCGCGCGACCCGGCACCTGGCCGACCGGCTGGGCGAGGAGTCGGTGACCTCGCATCACGGCTCGCTCTCGCGGGAGCGACGGCTCGACGCCGAGCGGCGCCTCAAGGCGGGTGAGTTGAAGGCGATCGTCGCCACGGCTTCGCTCGAGCTCGGGATCGATGTCGGCACGGTGGACCTGGTCTGCCAGATCGGAAGCCCGCGCGCGATCGCCGCGTTCCTCCAGCGGGTCGGTCGCTCCGGGCGGGTGAAGGGGATGGCCGCGCGGGGCCGGATCTTCGCCACCACCCGCGACGAGCTAATCGAGTGCGCGGCCCTCCTGCGCGCGGCCCGCGCGGATCGTCTCGACCGGCTCCTCCTCCCGGAGCGCCCGCTCGACATCCTCGCCCAACAGATCGTGGCCGCCGCGGCGACCAGGGACTGGAAGGTCGACGAGCTCTTTGCGCTCATCCGGGGCGCCTGGTCCTACCGCGACCTTCCCCGCGAGGACTTCGATGCCGTCCTCCTCATGCTGGCCGACGGTTACGCGACCTCCCGCGGACGGCGTGCGGCCCGCGTCCATTACGACGAGGTGAACGGCGTGGTGCGCGGGCGCCGCGGCTCGATGCTGGCCGCGGTCACCGCCGGCGGGGCGATCCCCGACACCAGCGATTACGACGTGATCCTCGATCCCGAGGGCACGTTTGTCGGCACGATCAACGAGGACTTCGCGATCGAGTCGATGCCGGGGGACGTCTTCCAGCTCGGCAACGCTTCGTGGAGGATCCACAAGATCGAGACCGGCCGCGTGCGGGTCACCGACGCCCTCGGCGAACCACCGACGATCCCGTTCTGGCTGGGCGAGGCCCCGGGCCGGACGGCCGAGCTCTCCGAGGAGGTGAGCCGACTGCGCGCCGACGTCGAGAGAAGGCTGGCCGACGGCGTCGATGCCACGTCGGCGTGGCTGGTGGGCGAGATCCCCGGTCTGCCCGGCCCGGCCGCGCGCCAGATCGCCGAGTATCTGGACGCGACCCGCCGCGTGCTCGGCATCGTCCCCACCCAGACGACGCTCGTCCTCGAGCGCTTCTTCGACGAGGCGGGCGGGATGCAGCTCGTGGTCCACGCCCCGTTCGGGGCGCGGATCAACCGCGCGTGGGGCCTCTCGCTCCGGAAGCGCTTCTGTCGCTCCTTCAACTTCGAGCTCCAGGCGGCCGCCAACGAGGACGCGATCGTGCTCTCGCTCGGCCCCCAGCACTCCTTTCCCCTCGACGACGTCTTCCGCTACCTGAACCCCGAGACCGCGCGGGAGCTCCTCGTCCAGGCGCTTCTCGTGGCGCCCATGTTCCAGACCCGCTGGCGCTGGAACGTGGAGCGCGCGCTGGCCGTCCTCAAGCGCCAGAACGGCCGCAAGGTCGCCCCCCAGCTCCTCAGGATGCGGGCCGAGGACCTGCTCGCCGCGGCCTTCCCGCAGGCGGCGGCCTGTCTCGAGCACGTCGTGGGCGACGTCGAGATCCCGTGGGAGCATCCGATCGTCCGCCAGACGGTCCTGGACTGCCTGGTCGAGGCGATGGATGTCGATGGCCTGGAGGCGCTGCTCGAGCGAATCCACGCTGGCGAGCTGGAGCTGATCGCCCGCGACGTGCCCGAGCCGTCGCCCCTGGCGCACGAGATTCTGAACGCCCGGCCGTACGCCTTCCTCGACGACGCGCCGGCCGAGGAACGGCGGACGCTCGCCGTCCAGACCCGCCGCGGCCTCGACTTTCGCTCGGCCGACGAGCTGGGGACGTTGGACGCGGACGCCATCGCGCGGGTTCGCGATGAGGCGTGGCCCGAGCCCGAGAACGCGGACGAGGTCCACGACGCGGTGGGCTGGCTCGGGGTCGTCACCGAGGCCGAGGCGGAGCCGTGGGGGGAGCGCCTGAATGAGCTCGCCGCCACGGGCCGGGTCACCTGTCTGAAGGTGGGGGACGGCGGACCGGGCTTGTGGGTCGCGGCGGAGCGGCTGCCCGAAGTCGAGGCCGCGTTCGGCGAGATCCATCTGGAGCCCGCCATCGACGCCCCCGCCCGCCTTCGCTCGCGCGAGTGGGATCGCGACGAGGCGCTGGCCGCACTCCTTCGCGGACGGCTCGAGGGTCTGGGTCCCGTCACCGAAGCCGGGCTCGTCGATTCTCTCGGGCTGTCCGGACGTGCGATCCAGGCCGCGCTCCTCCGGCTGGAGACCGAGGGCACGATCCTGCGCGGCCGTTTCTCGCCGGGGATCGCCGAGCCCGAGTGGTGCCACCGCCGGCTCCTCGCTCGCATCCACCGCTACACGATCGATCGCCTGCGCTCGGAGATCGAGCCGGTCGCGCCCGCCGACTTCATGCGCTTCCTCTTCGCCTGGCACGGGATCGGCTCGGCGGCCCCCACCGACGGCCCGCGCGGCCTGCTCGCGGTGCTGGACCGGCTCCAGGGGTTCGAGGCCCCGGCCGTGTCGTGGGAGCGGGATCTCCTGCCGGCACGGCTGGGCGGCTACGACCCCGGCTGGCTCGACCTCGTCTGCCTCGGCGGCCACGTGGTCTGGGGACGGCTTCTCCCGCCCTCGCCGACCGCGGATCCGGAGCGCCCCCGGACGGGCCCGGTGCGTAACACGCCGCTCGCCTTCTTCGATCGGGAGGAGCTGGACGCGTGGATGGATCTCGCCCCGTGGCCGCAGCTCGACGAGGAGCGTCTCAGCCACGAGGCGCGCCTGGTGCTGACGTCGATGCGTGAGCGCGGTCCGGCGTTCCTCCAGGATCTCGTGCGCAGAACCGGGCTTCTCCCGGCTCAGGTCGAGCGCGGGCTCGGCGAGCTCCTGGCGTGGGGGCTCGTGACGGCGGATGGCGTCGAGGCGCTCCGAACGCTGCTCCTTCCCGAGCACCGCCGCCGCCGGCGCCCGGTCCCCCGCCCCGGCCGGCAGCCGCGCTACACCGGGGCCGCCGTCGCCGGGCGGTGGTCCCTCCTGCGGGATCCCGGGAAGGGCGGGCCCGAGACCGGACCCGGCGCCCCCTCGGGAATGGATCGCGAGGACCTGGTCGAGCGCCTGGCGCGCCAGCTGCTGGCCCGCTACGGGGTCGTGACGCGACGTCTCCTGGCCCGCGAGGCGCCGCTCGCTCCCTGGCGGGAGCTCCTTCGTGCGTTGTGGCGGCTCGAGATGCGGGGCGAGGTACGCGGGGGACGGTTCGTCCAGGGGATGGCGGGCGAGCAGTTCGCGCTTCCCGAGGCCGTCGAGCGACTCCGCGCCATCCGCCGGAAGCAGCCTGACGGGCGGCTCCTCGCCGTCTCGGCCGGCGATCCCCTCAACCTGGCCGGGATCCTGACTCCTGGTGAGCGGGTGGCGGCGCTTCCCGGCAACCGCGTCGTCTACAAGGACGGCGTCCCGGTGGCCGCGAAGGAGGGTCGGGCGACCCGCGGGTTGCGGGATCCGGCGAGCGACGCCGAGCGGCGCGAGGTCGAGCGGCTGCTGGTCGTGCGCGCAGCGGCGCTCTCCGGACGCTGAACGGCGTGCCTGCGGTCGAGGTCGGGAACGCAAGCCTCCATTACGAGCGAACGGGGTCCGGGGAGCGGCTCGTCCTCGTCCACGGCTCGTGGGTGGACCAGCGAAGCTGGAGCGCGCTTATTCCCCTCCTGGAGTCGTCCTTCGAGGTCGTGTCCTACGACCGGCGGGGGCACGGCCGGAGCGAGGGAGATCCCGGAAGCGGTAGCGCCTTCGAGGACGGCGAGGACCTGGCCGGGCTGATCGAATCGCTCGACATCGCCCCCGCTTACGTCGTCGGCAATTCCTTCGGCGGCTCGATCGCCCTCTTCCTTGCGGCCCGCCGTCCCGAGCTCTTTCGTGCGCTCTCGGTGCACGAGCCGCCGCTGTTCGGGCTGCTGGCGGATGATCCCGACATGAAAGAGGAGATGGACGCCGTCGGCGAGCACCTGGCCACGGTCGTCGGGATCATCGAGTCCGGCGATCACGAGCGCGCGGCGAAGCTCTTCGTCGAGGAGGTGGCGCTGGGCCCGGGGAGCTGGGAGAACGTTCTGACGCCCGAGATCCGGAGCTCGATGGTCCAGAACGCGCCCACCTTTACCGACGAGATCGGCGATCAGGGAAGCTTCCGGATCGATCCCGCGGCGCTTCGCGACTTCCCCCACCCTGCGCTTCTGACCCGGGGCGACCAGAGCCCGGGCTTTCGGGTCCGGCCCCTGGACGCGATCGGGAGGGCGCTGCCGGGGTGGAGGCAGGCGACGATCGCGGCGGCGGGCCACGTCCCCCAGCTCAGCCATCCGGAGGAGTACGCCCGTCTGATTACGGAGTTCTTCCGGTCGGCATGACCGGCCCGTCGGCATGACCGGCGCGGAGGGTCAGAGGAGCGTCAGCTGAGCGCCCTCGGGCTTCCCGATCTCCGGCGCCTCAGGTCGCCGGAAGGCCGCCGTCGAAAGCTCGAGCGACACGCGGTTCAGCCCCGCCTTCCGGCACGACACCTCGAACACCTGCCGCACCTGCTCGGCGAAGGGGCCCTCTCCCCGCATCCGTGAGCCGAAGCGCGGATCGTTGAGCCGGCCGCCGCGGAGGCTCATGAGCCGGTTCAGGACCTTCGCTTTCCTATCGGGGAAGTGGCGCCCCAGCCAGTCCTCGAACACGTCCTTCACCGCGTGCGGGAGGCGGAGCATGACCCAGCCCGCGCGCACCGCCCCCGCCTCGGCCGCCCGCTCCAGGATCTTCGGCATCTCGTGATCGGTGAGGCCCGGGATGACCGGAGCGACCAGGACGCCGACCGGGATGCCCGCACCCGAGAGCTTCCGGATCGCCTCGAGGCGTTTCTCGGGGATCGAGGTCCTCGGCTCCATCACCCGCTGGAGGCTCCGCCTGAGCGTCGTGATCGAGAGGTTGACCATCGCCGCGTCGTGCAAGGCCAGGCGCTGCAGCAGGTCGATGTCGCGCGTGACCAGGTGGTTCTTGGTGATGATCACGACGGGGTTCCGGAACTCTTCCAGGACTTCCAGGCAGCGCCTGGTGATCCCCAGACGCCGCTCGACCGGCTGGTAAGGGTCGGTGACCCCGCTCATGGCGAGGGCCTTGGGCTCCCACTTGGGGGAGGAGAGGTGCTGCCGCAGGAGCTCGGGCGCGTCCTCCTTCACGAAGATCTTGGTCTCGAAGTCGAGCCCCGCGGAGAGGCCGAAGAACTCGTGGGTGGGGCGGGCGTAGCAGTTGTGTGATACGATGCCATTCGCGATGAAATCGCCCGTTCCCGTCGTAATATCGAAGAGGGTCCGCTTCCCGATCGGCTCGATCGAGACAACGCGCAGCTTGGCCTGACTCTTCAGGGCCTGGCCCTCGATGTTCCGCTTTCTCAGAATGGCGGGGTCGACCGTGTGGAAGAAGCGGAGGTGCTCCTTCAGGCCGCCGCGGAGGCGGACGTACATGACCGGCCTACCTCGACCCCTTGTGACCCGCTCAAGTGCGGCGTCGAAGCCGAGGCGAAGCATCGACTTGGAGATCATGTCGATGCTAGTGGGATCCGTATTGGCAATACGAAGAATTCCGCCGCTGTAGTTTCCCTCGGCATCAAAGATCCCGGCAAGGAAGCCGGTGGACCAATCCGCTGAGGGGCCTGAGGGCCACGAAATCAGTTTCATGATCGCTTCTACTGCACATCGATTCTGCGCCGCGATTGCGGTCATCTCCCGCTTTACGCCATTCGAGTTCTTGAAGATGAATCGTTTGGTCTTGATACCAAAGTGCTGAAGGAAGATATCCGAGCGATCCACCCCGCACGTATCGACAAGCGCAAGGCGAAAGTAGAACCGGTTCCAAAGTCGGCCGCTAGATCCTTTGTACTTTGAGTGCGCTAGATGAGCATCACCGCGAATCATTCCACACAAGTATCCGCGTCGATATTCAGACGATATGCTGCGGTTGCCAACCAGACCGCCGAAACCGAGAAGGTTGTCATTGGTTGTAAGATGCGGCCTCCGCATCCGGCCCTGTTCTGTATCGGTGACGAACTTCCATCCGCGAAGGGTCAGAAAGCGGTGATCCCCGCTAGCCACGACCTCGGTGCCGTTCTCGAGCGTGACCAGGTATGCGGGCTTAGTTGTTTCCCAATGCGCGAGTACTCTGGTCTTGACATACCGCCGATACCATCCTTGACGAACCGTGCCGAAGATCTCATCACCTGCGGTCAGGTCGGCCAGTAATCGATTGGTGCCGTCCGCCATGAGGACCGGGGTTTCGCCAGAGCAGCACCATACGCATCCATGCTCGCATCCTCTGTACGGATTCACGCTCGCGTCGAACCCGACGTCCGGGCTGTCGTTGGTGGCAATGATCGAGCGGGAAGCATCGCGGTAGAAGTGCGTGGCCGGAGCGGGGTCCTCGGCGTGGGTCCACTCCTCCCGCTCGACCGAGATCGGGTCGAAGCGGTTGGGCGGATTGTGGGCCGCCCCGCGGCCGTGGATGGATGGATGGGTCATGGCTCATCCCCTGATTGTGCCGGACCACTATATTCGGTTAATTTTCGGGAGAAGTCAAGGACGACCCTATGACGCCAAAGGGGTACTGGAGTCCCCCTTCACGGTGCATGCGATCCGCGACTATTGCGAGGAACGCTTCGGGAGATCAGGTCCACGATGAATCATGCGGGCGAGGAGCTGCCCCGCGATCGCGAACGGATGAATGGGTCATGCCAGGTCCTCCCCAAGAGCGCCAAAGTCTCGGTGTTTCTTTTGGCTAAGGGGAGGCCCTCACCGTCCCAGGCTCCGCTTGATTCTCGTGACCGACAGCGGAGCACTCCTCCGCCAACAACGCCAGCGCCACTCCGTTCGTCCACCCGAACCCGTCCTGCGTCGGATACTCGCCGCCGCCCGCCGGGCGGTCGAGATCGACGACGTCGTACTTCTCCATCATCCTGCCGGTCGCGCGGTAGACGCGGCGGTTCAGTTCGAGCCAGCGATCACGGGCGGTAACGGCGAGCTCCCATCGGCCGTAGCGGCGAACCCCCTGGATCGCCAGCCACTGGAGAGGAGCCCAGCCGTTGGGCGCATCCCACTGCTGCCCCGAAGCCACGAGCGTCGTGACGAACCCGCCGGGCTTCAGGAAGTCGCGCTCCAGCCGGGCGGCGACCGCGCGGCCCTGCTCGGGGGTGGCGAGCCCGAAGTAGAGAACGGCGGCCGCGGCCAGGGTGGGCCGGTCGGTCACGCGTTCGCCGCTCCGCCAGCGGACGTCGTAGAAGAAGCCGCTGTCCGGATCAAACGCGGCAGCCAGAAGGGCCCGGCGCCGGCGCTCGGCCGAGAGGGCGAACCGCTCGGCGACTTCCCCGTCTCCGGGATCCCCACGGAACGCCCGGAATGCGGCGATCGTCCGCTCGGCGTGATAGAGGAGGCTGTTGAGGTCTACCGGAATCATCTCCGTCGTCTCCAGGGTCCGGAGGTCCGACGGGTCGCGCATCCAGCGGCTCGAGAAGTCCCAGCCGCTCTCCGCGGTGGCTCTTACTTTCCGATAGAGGGCCGTGCGCCGCTCCTCGGGGAGTGTCTGCCCCAGGCGATAATCCTCCCGGTAGGACTCGGGTCTGGGTTCGGGGCGGTCGTCCCAGTACCGATTGAGTACGGAGCCGTCCCGCAGCTTCACGACGCGCCGGTGCGCTTCCCCCGGCTCCAGGCCCTCGGCGCCGTCCATCCAGAATCCGTGCTCGGTCTCGAGCGCGTCGAGATAGCGCAAGGCCCGCGTGGTGTCGGTCGCTTGCGCGTAGAGACCGACCATCTCAGCAAAGAACGGCGGCTGGCTGCGACTGAGGTAATACGTCCGGTTGCCGTTCGGGATGTGGCCGATGGTCCGCACCAGATGGGCAAAGTTGTCGAGCATGCTCTTCACGAGGTCCGTCCGGCCGCTCTCGACGAGCCCGAGCATCGTGAAGTACGAGTCCCAGTAGTACACCTCGCGGAAGCGGCCGCCGGGGACCACGTACGGGTTGGGCAACGGGATCAAAGACGAGTGAGCGCCGGTGCTGTTGGCCGCCCGGGTGAGCACGGGCCAGAGCGACCGGATGTGCTCCTCCATGGACCGCGAGGTATCCGCCCGAAAATCCCCGCCGACCGGCTGAGGGAGCTCGAAGTGCCGGTCCACGAAAGTCCGGAGGCTGAAACCCGCAGAGTCGCGCAGCGCGGCGTAGCGGGCGACGATCTCGGCCGGAGGCCGAAGCGGACGGGCGTCGGCGAACGTCTTCGAGTCCGGGAAGATCCCGGACAGCTGGACGTCGTGGAAGAGGGGGCCGAGGTCGCGCGCGGGGTAGTAACGGGCGGGGCTCGCGACATCCCGGATGGGGATGGAGTCCCGTACCTGCGCGCCGGTCTGGCATCCAAGCGCGAGAACGACCGCGGCCGCGAGCCGCCAGACGGGCGCCCGGAGGCGGAGGATCATGGGCACCTGCTCCACAACGGAGACGGGGCGCGTCTCGAGGCGCGCCCCGTCGGGTGAGGTACGTCAGCCGTCGGTATCAGAACTCGTAGGTGATCCCCGCCGTCACTCGCCGTGGCAGGACGGGCCGGGCCAGAAAGAGTGTGCTCTGGGCGCCCACGCTCTCGTCGATTCTGGGATTCCCCTCCGTGAGCGCGTTCGCGCCCTCGTCGGTCACGTTGCTGAGATCGAGGCGAGCGGTCACGCCGACGAGCGGAAGCCGGTACGCCGCCCCCAGATCGAGGATCGAGTAGCTCTCCAGGACGATCGTGTTCTCGTTGTTCGAGAAGCGCTCGCCGACAAAGTGGACATCGCCATTCAGCGTCAGGTTCCCGACGTCGAAGGCGGCGCCGACCTCGAAGATCGTCTGCGGAATCCGGCGTACGCGGTTGCCCGAGATGTCGCAAAGCTCCCCGGCCGGGTTCTGGCATTCCCCACCCACCTCGGTGAAGAAATCGGTGTACTCGGGGTTCTGCAAGGTCGCCGTGCCGTTCAGCCGGAGCTCCGGGATGGGCGCCGCCACGACCTCGATCTCCGTCCCGATCGTCCGCGCCTCGCCCGCGAAGCGGGTGACGAACTCGGTCTCGCCGGTCTCCGGATCGATCTGGACGTCCCCGCTGGGAAAGTTCTGGATCTCGAGCCAATAGGCGACGGCCGAGAGGCCGACCCTGGGCGAGCCGACCTTGATCCCGCCCTCGACCTGCGCGATGTCCTCGGGCTCGAGCTCGCCGCTCACGCCCGCGCTTCGCACGTTGTCCATGATCGGCATCTTGAAGCCGTTCGTCCCGCGCCCATAGATGGAGACCTGATCGCTGATCCGATAATCCCCGCCAACCGAGAACGCCAACTCCTCGAAGTCGCGCTCGAACTCGTCGAACTCGCCGGTCCCGAAGTTGAGTCCGGTGTGCGCATCGGTCCCGCCCGCGACATCGAACGAGGCGGTCTCCTCGTTCCGGATGTCGAACGAGTTGTGCTCGAACCGCACGCCGACATCCAGGTCGAAGCGGTCGCTCAGCGCGATCTCGTCGCCGGCGAAGAAGGCGGCCACGGTCGTGCTCTGCTCGGCGTTCACGTACAGCGACAGGTATTGGCGGAAGCCCTCGTTGGTGACCTCGCGAATCACGGCCCCGGTCTCGTCCAGGATGTCGAGATCGACGAACTGCGGGGCGCCCTCCACGTTCGTGACCATGTCGTTGAAGTTCCAGTTGGGATCGGCCTCATAGCGGCCGAGGTAGGTTCCGACCGTGATGTCGTGACGGCCGACCTGCTTGGTGAGCTGGAGCTGGTCGGAGACGTCGGACATCGGAATCTGGACGAACCACTGGCCGCCGAGGCTCAACAGGTCGTTGGGCGTGGCGAACGGCTGACCGCTCTCGGTGAAGGTCAGCCGGAACCCCGCACCGCCCGGGGTGTCCTCCACGAATCCCTCGGCCCAGTCATCGGCCTCGACCAGCTCGAACGGCAGCATGGCGTTCCAGTAGTGGTCGAGGTCCATGTAGCGGAACTTGTTCTCGATCGACCAGCCGCCGCCGAGGTCGTAGCCCAGATCCGCCTGGAACCAGCCGCCCTCCTGCCGCTGGCCGTCGTCCAGCTCGAGAACCAGCTCGTCACCGTTGGGGAGCGGAACGATCTTGCCGATCCCCTCGTCGCTGGTGAGGGTTCCGTCGTCGGGGAAGCCGGAGACGAACTCGGGCTCGCTCGGGTTCCGTATCGGCAGCGGGAGATAGAAGATGTTGCTGTCGAAGAGCGCCTTGCCGTAGAACCGCACATAGCCGTTGCCGTACACCCGCCCGATGTTGGCTTTGATCTGTCCGCCCTCCGAGGCGGTGAAGCCGGGATCCCGGATGCCGTCGTCGCTCCGATAGAAGCCGCCTACGCTGTAGCGCCAGTCGCTCTCCCCCACCGGGCCGTTGACGTTGGCGTCGACTTTGAACATCCCGGCCTCGGCGCCCTCGAAGGTGAGGATGCCCGATGTCTGCGGCCCCCCCGTCTTGCTGATGAAGTTGATCAGCCCGCCCGGCGCATTGCTGCCGAAGAGCGCCGCGCTCCCGCCGCGCACGGCCTCGATCTGCCGGATGTTGTTGTCGAGACGGACGAAGATGTCGGCGTTGACGAACGACAGCTCCGTCGAGTCATAGACCGGCATCCCGTCCTCGAGGAGCGCGACGTAGCGGAACGACCCGTCGGCCGGGAGACCGCGCGCGAAAAGGTTTCCGCCCACCTCACCACCCGAGCTCTCGACGTAGAAGCCCGGGACTACCTTGAGCAGGTCGGCCGTGCTCCGCGGCGCCTCGCGCTCGATGTCCTGTGGCTGGAGCGTGGTTATCGCGGTGCTCGTCTCCAGCTTGATGCGGGGATCGCGCTGGGCGGTCGCGACGATCGTCTCCATGCCCAGGTAGTCCCGGGCGAGCACGAAGCCCTGGCTCTCATCGCCGCCCGCCGAGACTTCCTCGGTCTCCGCCTGCATCCGGAAGCCGAACGCCCTGGCCACCATCGTCTGCATGCCCGCCGGGACCTCGCGAATGACATACGCACCGCTCTCGTCGGTCACGGCGCCCAGGTTCGTGCCCTCGACGACGACCGTAGCGAGAGGAATCGGCTCTCCCTGCTCGTCGACCACCGTGCCGGCCACGGTCCCCGTCTGGGCGGACGCGCCTCGAGGGAGGAAGGCAAAGATCAGGATCGCGAGGGGGAGGGGAAGAAACAACCGAGAGAATCTCTTCATGGTTGGCTCCTTTTCCGCGGGCGGTTACTCCATCCTGCCGTGAACGACAGGAATACGCCACGCATTTTGGGGTGCCTGTGTGCGGCCCAACTCCCACGATAGGCGAGGTGTCGGACGATTTCAACGCGCTCGCGACGCTAGCCGAGTCCGGTAGACGAGAGCCCGGCCTCCTGTGGATCGAAGTGGACGCGCTCCCCCAGGAACAGACGCCGCTCCGAATCCCAGGGGAAGAAGATGACGACCGTGAACTCGACGCGGCGCCCGGTGGCCGGGAACTCGAGCCAGTCAGTGGCGTGGGTGCCGGCCAGGCGAGCTTCCTCGCTGACCCCCTGTGGGCCGATCACGATGTTCGTCAGGTCGAAGGTGACGTCGGGGAAAGCGCCCAGGAGCTGGGTGTAGAATCGCCGCGCCCCGTCGTGCCCCTCCCAGCGGTGCCCCGTCGGGACGACTTGGTAGACGCAGTCGGGGGTCAGGGTCGAGATGAGCCCATCGAGGTCGCGGCCGTCCTCGGCGAGCGAGTGGCGCTTCCAGAGCTCGCGGATCTCGACGTACTCCCCGGGATCGCACGGCCGTCTCAGCAGGGCAACTACTCGATCGTGGCTCATGTTCGCCTCCCTTCCGGGTGGGGCCTAGAACCTGACGCCGATAGTAATCGAGGCTCGAATTACAGCGGCGTGTCAGGCCGCTTCTGTGCCACGTAAACGTAGTTGTCCCACAGATCCCGATGCTCGTCCACCAGCACAAACCCGTTCTCCTCCAGCAGCCTTCTGTAATTTGCGGATCCGAGAGAGAAGTAACGAAAGTCGACCTCGTTCATCGTGCTCTCTGTCGTGCCCGCTTCGTCAGCGGCAGTGAAGAAGAATCTGCCACCCGCAACGAGGTGCTCTGACACCTTTGCTACCGCCCCTGCGTGTTCGTCTCCCGTCAGGTGGAGCAACACGCCCCAAGCCACGACGGCATCAAAAGAGGTGTTGAAAAAATCTGATTCCTGGATCGTCGCACGCTGGGCGCGCGTGTCCGGAAACGTCGCGCGAAATCGCGAGATCATCCTCACGGAGCTATCGATTGCGAACAGCTCGAATCCACTCTGAATCAGAAAACGGGAGATCGGGATGCCGTGCCCGCATCCCAGCTCCAGGATCTTCGACCTCGGCCGTAGGGGACGCACGAAATCCGCAATATCGGGAAGTCCGGCCTCAGTACTCCGAGTTGCCGCAAACCAGTCCGAGATCTCATCGTACTCCTGCATCCGGTCCGCCTGAAGACGAGGAGCATGCCTGGAACGAGTGTTCTTTACCCGCTGCCAGCTCGTAGCTCGTAAAGAGGAAGATGCCATCTGGCAAGGAACGATCGCGAACGCCGCCAGGATGGGTGTACGTCGACTCAACCTCTCGCCTGGCTGACTTGACTTAGTTTAAGACTTAGTCTAATATTAGCCCATGCCAATCGTCAACATCCACGAGGCCAAGACCCATCTGTCCCGACTTCTGCGCCGCGTCGCCGCCGGGGAGGAGATCCTCATCGCCCGCTCCGGGGAGCCGGTCGCTCGTCTCGTGCCCATCGGCGGAGAGCGCAAGCGACGCCTGGGGACCGACCGCGGGGCCTTTCGCGTTCCCGACGACTTCAACGCCCCCCTGCCGGACCACGTCCTCGAGGACTTCGAGCATTGAGAATACTTCTCGACACGCACGTCTGGCTGTGGATGGTGGCGGAGCCGGAGCGGCTATCGAAGGAAGCCGCGGGGCTGGTGGAGGACTCGGGCAATGATCTCCTTCTGTCGGCGGCGAGCTCCTTCGAAATCGCGATCAAGCATGCCCTGGAAAAACTTCGCTTGCCCTCTGCGCCGGCGCGTTACGTTCCCGAGCAGATCGAGCGGACGGGCGTCACGCCTGTCGCGATCGAGCACGGACACGCGCTTGCGGTAAACGGCCTCCCACCGCACCACCGGGATCCGTTCGACCGGCTGCTCGTCGCCACGGCGCGACTCGAAGTCGTTCCGATCATGACGGCGGACAGGCAGTTCTCGCCGTACGACGTGGAGGTCCTCTGGGCCGACTGAGGAGGGAGAATCCCAACCGGGCCCGGAGCGCCCCACGCGAACCGAGAGGAGGAGGCATTCATTGGCACGACGCTGCTGGCTGGTGAAGTCCGAGCCGTCCGTCTACTCGATCCGCGATCTGGAGAAGGACGGCACGACCGAGTGGTGGGGAATTCGCAACTACAAGGCGCGCAACTACATGCGCGACGAGATGCGAATCGGGGACGGAGTTCTCTACTACCACTCGAACACCGAGGTGCTCGGAGTCTATGGGTTGGCCGAGGTTGCTTCCGAGGCGCATCCCGATTCCAAGCAGTTCGAGAAGGGGCACCGCTATCACGACGCCGGCTCCGATCACGCGAACCCCCGGTGGTGGTGCGTGGATTTGCGCCACGTCGATTCCTTCGACGAGCCGGTGACGCGGGATCGGCTGAAGGCCACCTCGGGGCTCGAGGAGATGGCAGTCCTCCGGCGGGGGAACCGCCTTTCGATCACGCCGGTCAGGCCCGAGGAGTACGAGATCGTTCGCCGGCTCGCCCGCTAGGTGCCGAGTCAGAATGCCCGACTTGCCGCCGATTCGGCCCGCCGTCTAGACTGGCGCCTCGATGCTCGCGCGAACGGCCTGGTTGTTCTCCTTCTGTCTCCTGGTCGCGGGGCTGCTGTCCGGCCCTTCGCCGGCGCTCGCCCAGGAGAGCGGCGACAACGGGCCCGCCGGACCGGCCGTCGCCTTCGCCGACTCCGACGAGTCCCGGCGGCAGGCCGTCCTGGACGTGCTCGAGAGGCCGGAGGTCCGCAATGCCGTACGGGCCGCCGGCGTCGACCTGGACGAATTCACCGCGGGCATCGAACAACTCGAGGGCGAGCCCCTCGCCCGGGCGGCCCGGCAGGCCGAGGAGCTGAATCGCCGACTCGCCATCGACGGGACCATCTCTTCCACTACGCTCATCATCCTGCTCATCGCGACCGTCCTCATCATCGTCCTCGTCCAGGCGTAACGTCGTTCGTGGTGGCCCGGCCGGCGGTTAACCGACGCCCGTTCTTGACCCTCCCTCGGCCCGTCGCATAGACTCCGAACGTCCGACGAACGCGACCCTTCAACCCCCAGGAGGTTCACGATGCGACGACTGACGTGGGCCGTGACGATCACGCTGGCGCTCCTCGCCGGCGGGACCAGCACGGCGCTCGCCCAGCAGATCCGGTCCGATGCCGAGGGATCTCCCATGTCCCTGCTCGCCCAGGTCGATCCGCAGGAGGCCGACCGCCAGGCGCTGCGGGACTTCCTGGATCGGGAGGAGGTCCAGCAGGTGGCCCGGTCGTCGGGCGTCGACCTCTCCGCTACCGAGCGGGGCCTCCTTGCCCTGGAGGGGGAGCGGCTTTCACGCGCTGCCGATCAGGCGCGGGCGATCGACCGCGAGCTCGGATCCGCCCAGGGCGAGATCCGCCTTTCGGCGACCGTCATCATCATCATCCTGCTGCTGATCATCATCATCGTCGTGGCCGCCTGATCCGGAGCCGGGGGTCACGCCGACCCCTGGCCGATCTCGCTGGTACGGGCGACGGGGGGCCTGCTATCTTGCGGTCGTCGATCGGGCCCCGGGTCGCCCGGTCTCGCCGGATCGCGAGACTTCGCGCGCCACGGAGCGTGCTATGACGGCCAGACTCACCAGCGGGCGATTCTACGGAGAGACCCTCCGCCGCAATCGGTCCGACCGGTTCACCGTCAGCGAGGTGCGCTTTCCGGGTGGTTTCCACATCCCCGCGCATTCGCACGAGCGACCCATCGTCAACTTCATACTCGCCGGCGCCTACACCGAGATCTGGGAGCACGAGCGGCGCGAGTGCCATCCCGCCGAGACCCTCTTCCATCCGGCGGGCCTGGTCCACTCCGAACGCTTCTCGGCGGCCGGGGCACGCTGCCTGGTCATCGAGTTCGACCCCCAGCGCCTCGGCCTGGACGAGGACGTGGCGATGCCCCCGGGGCACGCGGTTTTCCCCGGCGGCCGCTGGACATGGATCTCCACCCGTCTCCTGCGCGAACTCCGTGCCGAGGACGATCTGTCCTCGCTGGTCGTGGAAGGTCTGCTGCTGCTGCTGCTCTCCGGGGTCGCCCGCCGGGAAAGGGATGGGCCGGGGGCCCCGCCGCGTTTCGTGCGGCGCGCCCGCGACTTGCTGAGCGACCGGTTCACTGAGCCGCTCCGGATCGGGGATGTGGCCGCCGAAGTCGGGGTCAACCCCAGCTCCCTTGCGCGCGCCTTCCAGCGGCACTACCGCTGCACGCCCGGCGATTACGTGCGTCGCCTCCGGGTGGACCTTGCCGGTAGACGCCTCGCCAAGCCGTCGGCCTCCCTCGCCTCGATCGCTCGCGAGACCGGCTTCAGCGACCAGAGCCACTTCAGCCGAACCTTCAAGAACGTGACGGGGATGACCCCCGGCGCCTTCCGGGATCTCGTCTCCGAGAACTGATCCGACCCTTCTCCCGGACAACTCCTTTCACTCGGAGCCAATCGGTTCAAGACAGAGCCCCCGGCAGCGGCCTACTGTTTTCTGCGGGAGCTTCACCCCTTTCGATCTCGGGAGAATGAGGGATTTTGATGGATACCCGCAGCGCCATGTACGGGCTCGGACGCTCGTTACGGGTCGCGGCACTCGCCGCTGCGATCGCCTGCAGCGGCGGGGGCGGTGACGGCACCACGGGACCGGGGCCCGGTCCGAGCCCCACCCCGCCATCGGACCCCAACCCGCCGTCGAACCCCCCGCCGGGCGCCGGGGTCGTGGTCATCAATCTCGTGAATTTCGCCTTCGAGCCCGGGGACACAACGATCCCCACCGGAACGACGGTTCGGTGGGTCAACACCACAAACACCTTCCACACGGTCACCCCCCAGGGTCACACCCAGTGGGCCAGGGCGACGAGCGGCAGCATGGAGACGGTCCTGGAGGTAAGGCTCGATGCCGCGGGCATCTTCAACTACTTCTGCGAGCCGCACCAATCGATCGGCATGACGGGCACCATTACGGTGCAGTAGCGGGGAGCCGGGTACCGCGGGTTTGACGCCCTCGTCGCCGCGCCGCGTGCCTGCCGCTTTCCTTCTGGCGGGTCTTCTGGCCAGCCCGACCCCAGCCATGGGCCAGTCGCTCCTGTCGCGCACGCCCAACCTGAACGGGACGACCGTGCCTCGTCCGCGGAGCAGCGAGTTCACATTCCTCCACCGCTTCGAGCTGGTCGGCGAGGACGAGAAGAAGGTCCTCAACTACCCGACGTTCGTGCTCGCCGTGGGGCTGCCCGCCGGTTTCGCCCTCGGCACGACCTACGCCTCCAACTCCGAGCTGGGGGCCGGCACCCCCAACGAGTGGGAGCCGTGGATGAAGCTGCGGCACGCGTTCGGGGAGCGGTTCGACCTGGCCGGGACGGCCGCGTACAACACCGCTACCGCGAGCGCGAACGGCGAGCTGAGCGGCCGGCTGCGGCTGGGGCCCGTCTCGCTCCTGGGAGTCGCACGGGCCTTCTCTTCGGCCTACGGCACGAACGAGCCGGAAGCCGCGCTTGGCGCGGGACTGCTTCTCCATCTCACGCCCCGTCTCGCGGTCGGCGGCGACATCGCGCGGATCGTATCGGCTGACACCTTCGCCAGCGCCTGGAGCGCCGGGATTCACGTGGCGATCCCGGGCTCGCCGCACACCTTGGGATTCGTGGTCTCCAACGTCGGCGCCACGACGCTGGAAGGGGCGAGCCGGGGGTTCGAAGACCTCGAAGGGGATACAA
>JBOHRW010000093.1:0-6111 GCA_050732935.1 Gemmatimonadota bacterium | reverse complement strand
CTACGACCTCTGGCTGGCCATGGTTTCAACTCACCCTCGAGCTCCATACGGTCGCGGCTGGTGACTCTCTAAACGGTGACGACGACCGAACCGATTAATCCGTTCAACATGTAGCCGTGCCGCAGGTGCCGATTCCGGTTGACCGGTTCGACCGTCACATGCTAAAAAGCTAGCAGTGTGCTGTTATTGTAGCACAGGCGGCTCACTTGTCAACACCGCGGGCCCGACTCCCCTCCCGGCCGCACTCGTCGGCCGCCGTTCCAGCCGGAGCGGAGCACCACCCTCGGTGGCCGGTGCGACAGGCAGTGCGCTAGCGACCGTTCGCTGCATGGGAACGGGCGTTGGCTGCCGGCCGTTGGCTGAGAGCGCGTGCTTCCCGGACACTGGTAGTGGCGAAAGGCCCTGGCGGGTGAAGACCACCCGCTGCAGGCCGTCGCCGTTTCGCCAACCGAAGCCATGGAGGCTGGCCCGACGTCAAAGGAGTTCTGTATGAGTCGAAGAGAAGTTCGTAGAGCGACCGTCCGCATCGTTTGTCTGATCGTCGGCTTCGTCGTCTTCCTGGCGGCGGGGCAATCGGCGTTCGCGCAAACGACGGGCAAGGTGATCGGCACCGTCACCGACGGCGAAACCGGCCAGCCCCTGGTCGGGGCCCAGGTCGTCATCGACGGCACCAACCTGGGCAACGTCACCAACCAGGACGGGTACTACTTCATCAACAACGTCCCCGTCGGCATCGAGCGCATCACCGCTCAATACCTGGGCTACCAGACGGTGACCCAGGAAGAGCGCGTCCTGGCCGGTCAGACGATGACGGTCGACTTCGCGCTTTCGAGCGAGGTGATCCAGGCCGATCAGGCGATCGTGGCGGTGATCGAGCGCGAGCCGCTGGTGGCGCGCGACAACACGATCTCCAAGAGCCGGTTCACGGCTGAGGACGCCCGCAGCCTCCCGGTCGACGATCTGACTGACGTCGTGACCCTGGGCGCAGGCATCTACACCGACAACGAACGCGGCGGCTTCGTGATTCGCGGCGGCCGCGCGAGCGAGTCGGCGACCTACGTCGACGGCGCTCTGGTGACCAACTTCAGCACCCAGCAGAACTCGGGAGCCTCGGCCGTCAATCAAGTCGGCACGGCGCCCGGAACGGGTGCTATCGGCACCGTGGGCGGCGGGCTCGTCGGCCGGTACGCGGTCGAGGAGGTCGACGTCATCACCGGCGGATTCAACGCGGAGTTCGGACACGCTCAGTCGGGCGTGGTCAACATCGTGACCCGCGAGGGCGGCCGCGAATATCACGGCAGCCTCCGCTATACGACTGACGGCCAGCTCGGCACTGAAGGCTACACGTCCGAGGAACTGGCCGCCGCGAACTTCGCTACCTCGGGGCTGGAAGAGCAGAAGTGCTGCGGCTACAACTCGCTGCAGGCCTCGATCGGCGGCCCGATCATCCCGGACAAGCTGACCATCTTCGGATCGCTGGACGCGTCCGCCGCGGCCGATTTCTTCCCCAGGTCGGCCGGTTTCAACCCGGCGCTCGGCACGTTCAATTCAGAAGGCTCGACGGAGAACATCCTGCCGGGCAACCGGGGCGACCAGACACGCGGGCAGGCGAAACTGACGTCGTTCCTGACCCCGACATCGAGATTGAGCGCGACCTACCTCTTCGCCCGCGATCAGTTCGAGGTCCACCAGCAATCGCGAGGCGTCCGGCAGTACCTGTCGTGGACCGCGCTGCGCGACAAGTCACATGACTTCATCCTGGGATACGATCAGCAGATCTTCCAGACCGAAGAGCGGAACCTGAATCTCCAGGTGCGCGGCAACTACCACTTGCAGAGATCGTTCTCGGGCACCCCGCTCTCGGCGGAGATGGCCGAGATCATCGGAGCCGAGCTGGCAGAGGATTGCGGCGCGGCCTGCGGCGCCACCGAGGACGAATTCGCCGACGACTTCCTGAACTACCGCTTCGGCGACGTCGAGTTCTTTTTCGAGGACTCCGATCCCGGAGACTTCCCGAGCGTCCCGCAGGCTACGGGTACCAACCCGGATGCGGTCTTTGGGCACAGCGATGTTTTTATCACCGACGGCATTGGTGACGTCCTCGCCGCTCAAACCGAACGCCGATACGGAATCCGGGTGGATCTGGACAGTCAGCTCAACCGGGTCCACCGCGCGAAAGTTGGCGTGGAATGGAACTGGGTGAACCTGGCTAAACGTGCCGGCCAGTTCAGCAACGGTCAATTCGCCGACTTCTACGACGTCGACCCGCGCATCGGCGCGGCCTACGTCCAGGATCGGCTGGATTACGGCGACCTTGTCATCGATCTGGGACTGCGGTGGGATCACTTCAACCCGAACCAGAATTTCCCGTTGCTCCCGGGACTCGTGCCATGTGAGATATCGGCGTTCCCGGACATCTGCCGCGACGACGCTGAGATGCTGGCGGGCAAGACCCTGAACGAGCTGTCGCCCCGGATCGGCGTCGCGCATCCCATCACGGATGCCACCCAGGTGCGGCTCTCGTATGGCAAGTTCCACCAGCTACCGGAGTTCAACCACTACTTCCAGAGCTTCCGGACAGACATCGACGCCAATCTGGGGAACAACAACATCCAGTACGGCAACCCTAACCTGGATTTCGTAGAGACGACCGCGTTCGAAGCCGGAATCACGCATTTGCTCGGCGAGAACCTGGTTCTCGACGTCGTGGGCTACAATCGCGACCGTCGCGGAGCCATCCGGCTGGATGTGTTCCAGGGCGGGGTGATCGATCCGGACGTCTCCGAGCGGCGGATCTTCGTCAACGGCGACAACGGAAACGTGAAGGGCGTCGACATCACGATCTCGAAGCGGTACTCGAACTACTTCTCGACCGACCTGGCGTGGTCTCTCCAGTGGGCGCGGGGAACGACGTCCGGTCCGCTCGACTTCGCGTCCGGCGCCGGGTTCGGGCGGCAGTTCGACCCGCTGTTCCCCGGCCGGCTCCTGCAGCCTCCGTCGGAGATCCTGGCCGAGGACTTCGACCGCCTGCACTCGATCAACTACCAGTTCAACCTCCGGCTCCCCGCCGACTTCAAAGAAGGAACGGCATGGGGCACGGTCTTCAACAACTTCGGCGCCTACCTGGTCTACAACGCCCATTCGGGTGAGCCCTACACCCGGGTGACCACAGAAGGGCAAGGCTCTCCTCTCGAGGACATCAACGCCAGCCGGATGGCCTGGTTCCATCAGGGAGACCTCCGGTTCACGAAGGGGTTCGACCTGGCGGGTGCGCTCGACTTCGAGCTCTTCGCCAGCGTCATCAACTTCCTCGACATCGAGAACGTGGTCCGTGTGAACGAGACCACGGGACGCCCGGACCGCACGGGCTTCGAGGAAGAGCGGTCCATGGACCCGAGGATCGCCGACAACTTCCTGACCGATGCTTCCGACGGTGATTATCCGTTCGATGTCAACGCGGAGATCGTCGCGGAATGGCGTGACGAGTTCGGTCGCCAGGACCTGAACGGCGACGGAACGATCACGCTGGCAGAGGGCCAGGAGAGCCTGCGTCAGGCCAACGTCGCCTCGGGGCAGGCCGGGAACTTCCAGGGCGCCGTGTTCGGGGATTCCCCCTACAACTACGGAGAGCCCCGGCAGTTCCGCTTCGGCGCGGAACTTCGCTTCTAGAGTCAGCTGGACGGGAGCTCCTGGTCCCCCACGGGGCCGGGAGTCACCCGCACGAATCCGCTCCATCGGGAGGTGCCATGCCATTCGGATGTGAGAACTCGAGATGGAGCCGTCGCTGTCCCTGGACGGCCCTTGCCAGCCTGCTACTGCTCTTCGGGGTTGCCGTGACGGCCCTCGGGGAGCCGCCCGAGCCACCCAAGGATCGGCAGGGTCGATCGCTGACACCGTCGACCGTGCCCAACGAGTACACGCTTCAGCGCAATCGCGTGATCCTGATTCTGACCAGCAACGGCCAGATCGGCGCGACTCGCGGATCGGTGGCCGGCGGGGGCTTCTGGATCGCGACCACCAACCAGTACATCTTCAGCTCCGGCCCCAACATCGGCGCCACCGTGCCGGCCACCGGAGACACTGTGGTGGCCATCGGTGGTCCCTTCAGCCAGTTCTCGGAGGGGAGCGGGGCCGTCGGCATTCCCGGCCTCGACGTGTACTGGAGCTCGGCCGATCCGGTCGACGCGGCGAGCTTTCCGGAGGTCTGCACCGTCGACCAGTTCCGCGTTTCGCAATTCCCGTCTCTGGCCCCCTTCGCGGGCGAGCCCTTCCCGGGCTTCGCCGACGAAACGGTCTGCATTGCCGTTAGCGACATGACGGGGCCGCCGTGCGGCGTTTGCGAGGGAACACGCGTGGGGGTGGACATCGTCGAGACGATGTTCGCCTTCGGGGTACCTTCGGTCCAGGACTTCGTCTTCGTCGCCTTCCGGGTCTTCAATCGCACGGATTTCATCACGGCCGCGAATGCTCCGGCCCAGCCGGCCGGCCCCTATGATCTCGAGAACACGATCGTTGCCATCGCCATCGATCCCGACGTCGGCGACTCGGGTGACGACCAGATCGCCTTCCTGCCGGACGTCCAGACGATGGTCTTCTGGGACTCGGACTTCACCGAGCCGCAGTTCCAGGGCTTGCCAGGCTTCGGGGGCATCACCTATCTGAAGACCCCGGTCGATCCGGCCACTGGCGAGGAGGTCGGTCTTCAAGAGTTCACCGTGTTCACCAACGGCGCACCGAGGCCGGACCCCAGCACCAAGGAGGACTGGTACCAGCTCATGACCGGGGACCCGTCGGAAGCGGTCCTCTCGGTCAGCCCTCAGGACGTGCGCGGCATGGCCTCGTCGGGACCGTTCATTCTCCCGCAGGGAGAGTTCGTGGAGGTCTACGCGGCCTACTTCTTCGCCAACGTCTCGGGGTCGCCGCCCGCCCAGCTGCTGGCCGATCCCTACAAGAACCTGCAGTCGGGCCAGATCGATCCCAACGCGAACGACAGCCCCGCCCTGGAGGGCTTCAAGACCGTCCAGCAGACTGCCCAGGCGGTGTTCGACGCCGGCTTCGTGGTGCCAACCGCTCCACCCAAGCCCGAGGTCGAGCTGATCCCCGCGGACGGCCAGGTAACGATCGTCTGGAACGCGAGTCCCGTGGAGGTCGTGAATCCGTTCGCGAAGGTGTCCCGTGATCCGTTCGCGCGGCTTGCCGACGGTTCGATCGATCCGGAAGCACCACCCCTCCTGGGTGGGGACGGGCAGCCGATCATGCTCGATCCAGAACAGGTCGTCTTCGTGCCCGACCGGGACCAGGGAGGGACCACCGGATTCGTGACGGTCGAAGAGGCCGGGCTTTCGGGCCGTACGGTGACCAACCCCGCGTTCGACGCCGACTTCGTCATCCAGGACTTCCAGGGCTTCAACGTCTATCGATCCCGGACCGGACTTCTCGACGCTGCGGAGCTCATAGCCCAGTTCGATCTGCAGGACAACATCGTAGGGGGGACGTTCTGCACCGCGGCGACAGCCGTGTTTGACAGGGACGACGCCGGGTTCGAGACCGCCATCTGCACGGCGCAGCAGGCCTTCTCGATCGGGAATGACACGGGGCTGTCGTTCGCGGTCGTCGATCGCGGCGGATCCTTCCCGAGCCCGTCGGCCGGCCCGGGTCTCATCAACGGGATCCCGGTCTTCTACGCGGTGACGTCGTTCGCCGTGAACACGGGTCAGTCGCCGGTCGACCTCCCGCTCCAGGAGGCGTTCGACGTCCTGGTCCCCTCAGCTGCGCCGCTGGTCCTCGAAGCCGGGCTTGCACCGCTCCTGTCGGCGACTCCCGAGTCCAATCCGAGCTCGTTCGTGAACGCGGTGATCGGCGACGCCCGGCTCCTGGGCGACGACGGCGCCCCCGTGGAGGGGGCCGCGGCCGACATCCCGATCGACAGCACGGGGACCCTGACCGGTCCGATCCCGCCCGCGCGGGACTGGGATCTCGACATCGAGGTCATCCAGCCCCTGGGGATCCCGGCCGACTTCGAGGCGCGGGTGGTGATCGACTCGGCGCCGGTGGCGCCGGGCTTCGGTCATCCGAACAGCGGCTGCACCGGCGAGCTGGCTTTCGCCGACC
>JBOHRW010000092.1:0-3896 GCA_050732935.1 Gemmatimonadota bacterium | reverse complement strand
CTTTAAACCCTCAGAACCGAATACGCTTTTCTCAACTAGGGTCCGATGTCGGTTCGGCGAGCCAGAGACCATCGATCGCTGACGGCAGGTCCGGCCGGCGGTCGCGCGATCGTGCTCCCTTCATCGGATCGATCCCGCGGATCTCTCCGTGACGGGGGTGATCGCGGACATTAGCTACTCGATCGAGGGGATCTCCGTCTCCCCCGGGGACAGCTTCCTGTTCGCCGCGTACAAGTATCACCACGCGGCCTCGGTCGATCTCGCCTCTTTCGAGATCGACCGATTCTTCGAGCGTGGGGTCGGCGGGAAGTTCTTCATCCAGGCCGTTGACGAACACCACGCGCTGATCGGAGGCGAGGGCCCGCTCGGCCTGGTCGACATGAGGACCGGCGAGACGGTGAGACAATTTAGCGCTCCCGGGCAGGAGTTCACGAACACCTGGCATTTCTCGAGTAGATTCTTGCGATGCAAGGCCACTCCTCCGGCAGCCCCTCCGCCGTCGCCTTCGCCTATGCCCTGGTCTGCGTGGTCTGGGGGTCGACCTACCTGTTCATCAAGCTGGGGGTCGAGGTCCTCCCGCCCTTCCTGCTGGGAGGCGTCCGCTTCTCGATCGCCGGCGTGATCCTGCTCGGGATCTGCCTCGCCGCGGGTCGGAGGCTGCCCGGCTGGAACACGTTCGTACGCGCCGCCGGCGTCGGCGTTCTCCTCCTGGTGATCGGGAACGGCCTCCTCAACACGGCCGAGCAGCACCTTTCGTCAGGGCTCGCCGCGCTCCTCGTCGTGACGTTCGCGCTCTGGACGACCCTCTTCGCGATGCTCGGCCGCGGCGCCGAGCGCCTGTCACGGACGGGCTGGCTGGGGCTCCTGATCGGGCTGGCCGGCGTGGCGATCCTGGTCCGGCCGTTCGAGTCCGTGGAGTCTTCGTGGACGGGCGTCGTCGCGGTCCTGATCGCCTCGTTCGCCTGGGCGGTCGGCACCGTCTACGCGCGGCGCTCCCTGCAGGGCGCGGACCCGTTCGCGGCGAGCGCGATCGAGACGACCGTCGCCGGGCCGCTCATGCTCGGCGTCCATCTCATACTCGAGCCTGAGGCTTCCGTGACGTGGAACGGCCAGGCCTGGCTGGTGGTCCTCTACCTGGCCGGTATGGGCTCGCTGGTCGGCTTCACGGCCTACGTCTACATCACCGCCCACATGTCGAGCAGCAAGGTCGGGACCTACGCCTACGTGAACCCGGTCGTGGCCGTGCTCCTGGGGTGGTGGATCCTCGACGAGACGGTCACCTGGCGGCTCCTGGCGGGCGGGGCCACCGTGCTGGTCGGGCTGCTCCTCGTCTATCTGGCGCGGGTGCGGGAGGCCGGCCCATCCAGGAGGGCGCCCGTCGAGGGGTAGACACGGTGAGATGTCCGGACGGCCCGCATCCCTTCCGACCTCTCTTCAGACCTCGCGTCCTGCCACCCGGGCCACCTCCGCCAGCCAGGCGGCGCCCCAGCCGAGCGCGGCTTCGTCGAAGTCGAAGCGGCTCGAGTGGTTGGGGTGGGCAGGCCCGGAAGGGCGCGCGCCGAATCGGACGTAGCAGCCTGGCACGCACTCCTGGTAGAAGCTGAAGTCCTCGCCGGCCATGTTCGCCCCGGGGAGCGGCGCCACCCGCTCGGGGCCGACGACCCGCTCGGCCGCCCGGCGGGCCAGCCCGGTCGCACGCTCGTCGTTGATGACGGGCGGCGTGCCGTGCTCGATCTCGACGTCGGCGGCGGCGCCGTGGAGGGCCGCCGTGGCCCGTGCGATCCGTTCGGTCTCCGCCAGGAGGCGCTCCCGGACGTCCGTCTTGAAGGCGCGGATCGAGCCTTCCAGGAGCGCCGTCCCGGCGATCGCATTGGCGACCTCGCCCGCCTGGAGAAAACCTACAGTGACGACCGCGGCCTCGGCGGGATCGACGCCCCTGGAGACCACGTGCTGGAGGGCGAGGACCAGGTGACTTGCCACCACGACCGCGTCCACCGCCTCGTGCGGGCGCGCCGCGTGCCCGCCACGGCCCGTGATCCGGATCCGGATCATGTCGGTCGATGCGGCGACCGGTCCCGGCGTCACGAAGATCATCCCGGCCGGAAAGTGGATGTCGAGATGCCCGCCGAAGATCGCGGCGACGCCCTCGAGAACCCCGGCCTCGATCAGCGCCTTCGCGCCGGTGCCCACCTCTTCCGCGGGCTGGAAGATCAGCCTGACGGGGCCCGGCGGCGCATCGCCGGCCAGGAGCTCGGCCGCGCCCAGCAGCATGGCTGTGTGGCCGTCGTGCCCGCACGCGTGCATGGCGCCGGGTTTCTCGGAGGCGAACGGGAGTCCGGTCTCCTCGGCTATCGGGAGCGCGTCGATGTCGGCCCTGAGGGCGATCACCGGGCCGTCACCTGCGCCCCCGACGTCCGCCAGGACGCCCGTCCCGCAGAGGCGGCGGGGCTCCAGGCCCAGCTCCGAGAGGTGTCGCTCGATACGCCCCGCCGTCCCCGTCTCGTTCCAGCTCGTCTCGGGCTGGCGATGGATTGCGCGACGGACTGAGACCACGCGACCAAGAAGCTCGACTGGGATGGGTCGTGAGCCCGCCGGGATTTCCAGATCGACGGCCTCCTTCCGGGCAGGCTCCTTCATGTGGAGGAGGTTAACGGTCGGCTCTGAAGCGCGGTAGCGCCGGGCTTGCCGTTACGACCGTCTTCTTGCGCCGCTCACGACGCACCGCCTTCATCGGTCAGGTCGCAGACTCGGAAGGCCAGCGAATCGTTGTGCGTGAAGTCGCCCACGTAGGACAGAAGATCGTGCAGCATCTCGTGCTTGATCATCGGTTCGTCGAGATCATGATCCTCGAGCACGTAGATCCGATGCGGCGGTGCCCAGAGACCGATCGCGCCGAGAATCCCGAGCTCCATGTGGGTACCCGAATTGGGGACCAGGTAGAACCGGAGGAGGCCGTAATCGCCACCCAGGCCCCGGCACTCCTCCGCCTCGCGGTACCATTGGCGATAGATCGCAGGCGGGTCGAACCGGACCGAGTCCTCGGGTGCCGACGGGACCGGCTCACAAGCGACCGGCAGCAGGGCCGCGAGGAGCAGGCTCGTATGAAGAGTGGACCGAACGGTCATTAGCCGTGCTGGTGATGGTGACGGTGCCTACACCCATTTGTAACCACGCAAGTGGTGTGACTAAAAGGCGGAAAAACAGGCGGAATGGGCTCATTTCACCCTCGATTTCCGTCGGCTCATGACGAACGTTTGGCGAAGGGGGATGTCCGGGTTGTCCCGAGCACGGCTGACCTACAGCAGCAGCAGCCCCCCCAGCACCAGCACCGCCAGCGTCCAGTCGATCCAAAGGCACCCGGGCGGCACGTACTGGGGAACCGGCGAGCCGCCGGGATCCCCGCGGTGATGCCGGTGGTGGGGCCGGTCGACGAGGATGGGGTGGAGGAGCGCGGCGCCGAACGCCACCCATCCCGCGCCGCGCAGGCTCAGCCAGCGATGTCCGTTGATGCCGTCGAGGATCGTCCCGAGGAGCACGAGAAAAAGCACGGCATTGATCGCCAGGTCGCGGCGGAGCCAGGCGGTCACGCGAGCGGCGGGCGCCACCTGGATCAGGTAGTAGCCGGCCGCGAGGAACATCACGAGGAGCCCCCACCAGACGAGGGCGGCGGCCAGGTCGAAGGCGTATGACCGGCCATAGAACTGGACGCCCGCCACGAGCCAAGCCAGGGTGAGCAGGAGGAAGACCAGGTATGATCGCCGAATCACGGTGCGCCTAAACTAGTGTTGTGTCGCCGAAGTCTCCTGGCATTCGATAGCCGCTGCATCCCCGTCGGCTGCGTTGCTCCTCGTGCGGCATAGCGCTGCTATCACCCATGCTCCGCATGGGTACCCGCC
>JBOHRW010000091.1:0-6944 GCA_050732935.1 Gemmatimonadota bacterium | reverse complement strand
GCGCATGCGGGTCATGACGTCGATTCGAACGCCTCGGAGATCCGGTCGCCGGCATCGAAAGTGGACGGCGTGCCCGCGTTCGAGGTACTGCATCTCGAACGGAGGCACCGCGACGACCTCCGCAGCCAGGTCGGAAAGCGCGTCGCTCAGGTTCTCGAGGTTGTCCCGCGAGGCGAATACGGCGAGATCCGCGTCACGGCTAAACTCCGCTGCGCCGTACAGGATGCAGGCCTGACCCCCCATCAGGAGGCTCTGGACCTGCCGCTCGCGGATCGTGGAAAGGACTCTGGCGATCGGGCTCAGGCTCAAGACGACCCCTCAGCGCGAGGAACGTCGACCACAGGCGCTGGCTCTCCATCCAGCGCTGCTGCGGGGTCAACCGGTACCATTCCAGCCGCTCCTCCGGGCTTATCCGCTCGAGAGCGGGGGATCCTGCTCGCTGGCTCGACGGGCTCACTGCAGAGGAAGATAGAAGGTCGTGACGGCGGACGACTAGATCGAGCTGGTGGGACGCCCGGGTTTGTCAGATAACTCACAACCTCCCCCATCCACCGTGTCTATAATGAAGCACGATATCACTTCGAAGCCCCGCCCGGTCTGACGGGGCGATCTCGCACGAGGCAGACCCACGGGGCTCTCTTTACCGGCCCCCCCGGAGAGAGCCCAACTGCCTCAGCATCCGGGAGAACCCTGTCCCAGGAGAACTTCTGGAGTGGGAGGTGCTAACGATGATCCCTTCTTCCGCGGATGCGACTCCCGGGGCCGAAGAAGCAGCCCCAATGACCGAGGAAGAGCGAGCCAGGACTTGGTGGGCGAGCCGCGACAGCGCTGCGGAGGGGCGTTTAACCGCGTCCGGAGAGGCCGGCGGACGGACCGAGTCGGTACGAGAGGGCCTTAGCGGGCTCCGCGGGGAATCACGCTGATTTGGCCGTTGCGTTCCATGAAGGCGTCATCCACCTGTTCGATAGACGACAGCCCCGCGCTACGACGGATGGCCCCGAGGAGGTCTACCTCACCGACCGAAGCCTTCCGCATCTGGTTCCACTGGATCTCGCCCTCGCGAACCAGGTGGCGAGGACTGCCCTTTACGAGGCGGCCGATGCGATCGGAGCTGTAGCCGGCCCTCGCCAATCCGCGGTGCACCAGGACCAGCAGGAAGGCCGCGACCACGGAGGGGAGGAAGGGGGCGCTTCCGGAAATCGCTCGGCTCACGATCGATCCGATGATGATCGCCAGCAGAAAGTCGAGCGCGGCGAGCTCGCCCAGGAACCGTTTGTCGCCAAGCCGCACCAGCGCCAGGGCGAGAGGGTAGACCAGAAGCGCTCGCAACGACATCTGAAGGACGTTCAGGTTCTCGTCGCCGATTCCCAACGCGCTTTCGATGCTTGCCAGACCTCGCTCATGAGTACCTCCGAAGCTCTTGTGAGATGGGAAAGCAACCTCGACTCATCAACCGGCGTTCTTGACTGTAACCCGTCCGTGCGGCAATCCCCAACAGGAGGCTCAGCATGACCGTCCAGGCGATCCCCGAAGGCTATCATAGCGTGAATCCCGTCCTCATCGTCCAGGACGGCAGGAAGGCGGTCGACTTCTACAAGAAGGTGTTCGGCGCGACCGAGCGGATGTTCATGACCGACCCCGACGGCAACCTGGCGCACGCCGAGATCGAGATCTCAGGTTCCACGATCATGCTCGGCGAGGAGAACCCCGACTGGCACAATCAGAGCCCGGCTTCGCTTGGCGGGACGCCAGTGGTGATCCACGTCTACGTCGAGGACGTGGATGCGGTCGCGAAGAAGGCCGTTGACGCCGGCTCCGAGATGCTGTTCCCGGTCGAGGATCAGTTCTATGGCGACCGCTCGGGCCGCCTCAAGGATCCCTTCGGTCACATGTGGATGATCGCGACCCACAAGGAGGATGTCTCGCCCGAGGAGATCGAGGAGCGGGCGGCGGCCCTCTTCGGAGGCTAGGCGGAAGCCGCTCGGCGCACGAACAGGCTCAGGGCCTCTCGGTAGCTCCACATCGGCGGGCGGTCGAGGGAGTTGGTGGAGCTGTTCGATGCGCCGGCCGAAGAAGGGTAGGGGAGAGCGCTACAGCCTCATCCTGTTACTCCGCTTCGGCCAGGTGCTCGGACAGCGCGGCAGCAAACGTTTCAATTGGCGCGAGCCTGTCAAGCGCCTGGGTTACCCACTCCAGATCGAGTTCCACGTACTCGTGGATCACGATGTTCCGAAAGCCGGGAAGCGCCTCCAGCTCCTTGACCAGCTTCGCCGAGAACGGTCCCGTCCGCGCGAGGTTGCGAACGGCCTCCGTGTAATCCTGGAACGGCAATCCCTCGCGCGCGGACAGCTCGGCGGCGATGTCGATCACGGCCTGACATACGGTCTGCAGCGAGTGCAGGACATCGTTTCGGAGCGAGATGTTGCTTTCTAGGTTCTCTGTGCCGCTGATCGTGGGACGGATCTCACGGAGGTGCCCCAGATGGATGCGCAGCTCGAGAAGCCGCTCGACCAGCGTCATCGGCGAAGCGTCTCGATCTTGATGCTGCGCATACGCTCGAGGAAGGGCTTCAGATCCGCCGCGCGGATCTGGACATTGCGAACGAACTCGAGATCGAGCTCGAGATCTTCAGAATAGATTCTCCGGCCCTCGGTGACGATTCTGCGGCCGAGGAGCGGAGGCGCGTCGTTCAGGACGACTACGTCGACCTCGTTCCTGTGAACGGCGTGGATCAACTCCGAGCCGAGCCGCACGCGAACGCGGAAGCGGTCCTCCCGCCTGGGATGCAGCTCGCGGTCCAGCAGGACGCCCACGTCCACATCGCTCTCGCGATGTGCGCGGTTCTCGGCATGGCTGCCGAAAAGATAGGCGGAAACCACGCCCGGCGGCCGCTGGTCCCGGAAGTAGGCCCGGAGTTGTTCTTCGATGGTCTTTGGCATGGCATGAAAATGCTGTGTTCGCCCCGCCGGGGCGAGGGCTATCGACCCACGGCCGGGGCGGCCCTGGTCACCTCACGACAGCGAGCGGTTGCTCCTGGGGAACGAGTCCACGATTATCATTCCCGACTGGCTCACCATGTCGGACGAGCAGCCACAGCAAGACCTTGGCGAAGGAACGCGACATTGCTGTCAGCATAGTCGCCCCGGCCCTCCGGTCCGTAATCTGGATTACGAAGACCCCGGAGCGGCCTCCGTGGGTAGATTCCCCGCCACGGAGTATTGCTGAGGTTGGAACCCAAGGGCGGCATCGCGATCACGGTCGGGCTGGTGCTCGCGTTCCTGAGCCCCGGGATCGCGGCCGGGAAGGGGGCCGAGTCCCTGGCCGTGGTGGGGATTGCAAACAATGAAGAAGCTCGAAGCGACGGAGCGGTCCCCCTCGATGGAACCGTCGGCGAGATGCGATGCGACCCCATCTGGGATGGACCGCTATTCGGAATCCTGCCGGGGATCGGCCTGGCGATCGTGTACGGCCCGACTGGCGAGGACCGGTGACGGTGACCACAGGGTAGGTGGGGCTCGTATCGATCTTTTCAGTTCTCCGGATAGAGGGACAGTCGCTCCGTCCGGTGGAAGGTGATGATGAAGAACGGCTGGGGGGGCGTGATCGTCGCCTCGAACAGAACCTGGCCGGTGTCGTGGTCGATCTCCACGACTTTGCCGTAGTTGCCTCCGAGGTCCACCGCGCCGGGTGAGAAGAACACGTGGTCCTCCTCCGGGCTGTAATCGACGTCGGAGACGATCCGTGAATAGGTCGCGGCGCCCCGGTCCTTTCCGTACGACCATACCTGCCTCACCGTCATCGCCTCGGGATCGATGTCGTACTCGACGGCGCGACTGTAACGCTCGGCCAGGGTGTAGTTCCGGTTGTCGCCGTTGTCGAACAGCATGAGGTTGCCGCCGGGAGTGAGCAGCGGCGCATGCTGATACCAGTTCCACTCGAAGGACGGATGGTTCGCGTCACCGGAGAAGATCGCCGGGTCGGTGATCGGCTGGCCCTCCGCATCTAGCGGCTGCAGCAGGAACCGCCTGAGCTCGGTCCCGTCCCCGGCTATACCCCAGCCTCTGTGAGGGGCCAGGATCCACACGACCTCGTTGTCCGCGGTCAGCTTGACCACCCCCTGGTGCCGCCCCGAGACGATGATGGTGCCGTCGCGCTCGTCGTAGGTGACGGCGTTGACGTGAAGCCAGTCGTCCTCACGGTCTGACCACGTGTGACGGTCCTGGTCGAGGGACTGCCGCAAATCCCAAACGTTGACGATCGCCCCCGTGTTTCGTGCGATCTCGATGACATGATCCTCGATTGTGCTGATCGCTTCGTTATGCACCGAGACGAGGAAATTCCCATCCGGCTTCTCGTAAACCTGGTGATGAAAGCCGAAGCCGGGCATGGTCCACGCGTTCACGATCTGTCCGGTCATGTCGACCTCGTAGATCTTGTCCTCGTTCTGATCTCCGAAGTACAGGTTGCCATTCTGCAGGCGCTCCACGCCGTTGTCGTAGGCCAGGTCGCTGAGCTCGTTGTGATTTTCGTAGTTCAGGACCCAGCGGATGTCGCCGTAGCGGTCGAAGATGAATGGGCGGTTCGGCCTGGGGTCGCCGTCGTGTCCGTAGTAGCTCACCAGGGTCATCCCGGGTGCCATCTCCGAAGACAGCGCCCGATCGATCGTGATGGAGGGCATGTGCGAAGAGAGTGGCCGTGTCTGGATGGTGTAGGATCGAGTGCCGAGCTCCCTGCCACGGTCATCGGTGAAGGTGAGCTCAACCGTGTTCTCGTGGTCCGGATAGAGGCCGAGGACGGGGATCTGATGTGTGGTGTCGAGTTCGGGGAAGTGGTGCGAGACGTCCGACTCCGGGCCGCGAATGCCGGCGACGCGGATCGTGAGGGATACCGGGACCTCCGTCTGCACGTCGATGCTCGCCGTGAGGGGGGCGTAGCCCGATGTGTCGGGTGTAACTCGCTCGCTGACCAGGATCTCGTCGACGGTCGGCGGTGGCTCTGGTGGCTCGACGGTTGGCGGCGTCTCCGGCGGGGCGGGCTGGGTGAGATCCTCCCCGCTGCAGGCGGAGAGCGCCACGAGGAGCGGCGGAAGGAGGAGGAACAGCTTGAGCCTGTTCATCATATGTGGAAGCTCGCGGAAATTGCCGGTGGAGCACCAGAGCGCTTCCGAAGCACGCACCCTCAAGTTCGCATTCAATAAGAAGTAGCCTTCCTGAATATCACTCCTCATGGTGTTCGTGTATAGATCCTGGACCCAATGGCCGCCGAGCCCCAGTCGTCCAAGCTTCGCCCCCGAGTCCGACCGTGCACGCCGTTCGCCTCCCCTGCCGCCCCGTGATACGTTGATGTGGGCTGCGGATCAGGCCACTACCTGAACCGAGGGGAACAGCCATGCTGACCATCAGCGCCATCAAGGCCGACGTCGGCTCGATCGGCGGCCATACCCAGCCCTCGTCGCGCATGCTCGAGACGGCGCACTCGGAGCTGGGCGGGGCGGCCGAGCGCGAGCTGATCGTCGACTTCGACGTCACCCACTGCGGCGACGACATCTGCCTGCTCATGGTCCACCGGGCGGGAAACGACGCCGCCGAGATCCACGAGTTTGCGTGGAGCGTCTTCGAGGCGGCGACCGGGATTGCCCAGGAGGAAGGCCTCTACGGCGCGGGCCAGGACCTCCTGAAGGATGCCCCCAGCGGCAACGTGCGGGGGGCGGGCCCCGGAGCGGCCGAGATCACGTTCGACGAGACCGATGCGGGCCGCTCGGCCGAGCCTTTCCTCGTCTTCACCGCCGACAAGTGCGGCCCCGGCGCGTTCAACTTCCCGCTCTGGGCGGTCTTCACGAGCCCCCTCTTCTGCGCCGGCCTCATGCTCCCCAAGATGAAGGAGGGGTTTACCTTTCGCGTGGTCGACATGGAGCACGCCGACGAGGACCGGGTGATCGAGCTCAAGTCGCCCGAGGAGCACCTCGACCTGGCGATCCTGGTCCGGGACGAGAACCGGTTCGGGATTCAGGCCATCCACTCGCGGCGCTTCCCGGATCAGCAGATCGTGGCCGTCTCGACCGATCGCCTCCACACGATCGCCGGCGAGTACAAGGGGAAGGACGATCCGGTCGCCCTCGTCCGGACGCAGAGCATCTTCCCGGCGCCCGAGGAGGTCGTGAGCCCCTACTTCACCGCCCACTACGTGGCCGGTGACGCCCGGGGGAGCCACCACATGCCCCTGATGCCGGCGGCGATCAACACCGCGATCGCCGGGCCCTACTGCCTGCCGCTCGTGGCTTGCGTGGCGTACTCGGTGACCAAGGCGGGGAAGCTGAGCGAGCGGGTCGACATCTTCGGGAACCCGGTCTGGGAGAGCACCCGGCTCCGCGCCCAACACAAGGCCGACGAGATCCGCCGCCAGGGCTTCGTGGGTCCGGCCATGCTCCCCATGCAGGAGCTCGAGTACAGCGCCTTCCGCACCGTTCTCGGCGAGCTCGAGAAGCGGTTCCACGTGGTCAGCAAGGACGGGCGACCGGTGAGGAAGGCGAAGGCGAAGAAGCGGCCGGCGGGGACTCGCTCGGAGTAGCCGATCGAGGCGCGCGTCTGCGTTCCGCTACGCGGCGAGCCGCGGATCGAACCGGAACGGCTCGCTCGAGATGATCTCGAGTCCTGAAGCCCCGGCATGTTCGGGATTGATCACGACATTCGACTCTCGCGCGACAATCGCTGACGGCACGCGGAAAGCGAGGCTTCGACCGCCGGCGAGCCAGGCATCTCCAATGGCGCGGCTGACCGCGCGACTCCATCGCGCCCGGCGGACGCGCCTGATGGCCGCCTCGGAGAGGTTCTCGACGTCGCGATCGTCGATTTCGATCTCATGAGCGACGAGATCGGGAAGCTCGTCGCGCGTCACCTGGACGAGCGTCTCCAGAACGGCCAACGAGAGGTGTTCCGAGGTATAGA
>JBOHRW010000090.1:0-16931 GCA_050732935.1 Gemmatimonadota bacterium | reverse complement strand
GACCACGATCGTCGCTCTTTCACACTCGGGAGGGCAGTCCGGAGTGTTGGGATACGTGATCTGATACGCTAGAGCAAAATCAGCAGTGAAATCCAATGATTCGGTAGTGATAGTCATCATGACGTGTGACGGGGTGAAATCTGCAAGGAATATCCGGTCGCCGCATGGCTGGTCTTCAGAGCATTCGATGACAATCGTCGAGGGGCCCTGCAGATGAATCGTCAGGGTGAGGCTCTCAGGAAGCTCGTCATCGAGCACGATCTCCAGACCATTGTTTGTGCCGCAGCCAATCTGGGTGCAAGCCGCAGGCCCGGAAGAGTCTTTGCATCCCAGGTGGAAGACCGTCAGAGCCAGAAGAAATAAACCCGTTCGCAGCCGTTTACACATCCTGGACCAATCGGGCCGTAGCAGGGGCCCAGGTGAGTGGCTGGTGGCCTGGAACGAGGGTCATCCTAGAGAGTATATTATATCGAGCTCTGAACGCTCTCGTGGGGGCGATACGGCTTCGACGGGGATGGATGGAGCAGAAGCAGCAGGTCGTGCATCTCAGGTCCACACGTTAAACGGTCCTGGGAACCTAGTAGCTGCGAACGACAACTTCGCGCTGGCTGCGTAAAAACACGTAGCCCGATCCCCTCCAGGCCGCCGCCCGCCGGCGGGAGACGGATCGACGACAAAACGGGCTGGTCGCGCACCGCGCCTTCTGGCGCGTGACGAGAGCCCGGCTTCGGTCGGGACGAAGGCTCACCCGGTGGCTGGCGTGTCGGCGGCAGGCCGTCCGGGGACAATGCTCAGCCGGCTAAGCCTGTAGCGGCTTCTGTTGCGCTTTCTTCGGACGCGGGTTCGACTCCCGCCGCCTCCACCAGAGCGAGGATGACGGGCCCGGCATGAAGCCGGGCCCGCTTTCGTTATATTGGCCGCGCGATGTATCCGATCCTCTTCCGCATCGGCGACTTCACCGTGACGTCCTACGGCGTCATGCTGGTTCTCGCCTTCATCGGCGCCGGGTTCGTCGTGGCCAGCGAGTGGAAGCGTCGCGGCTGGGACGGCGGGGCGGCCCAGGACATCGTCCTGGCGGCGATGGTGGGGGGGATCGGGGGCTCCAAGCTCTACTGGGCGCTGGCCCAGGGCGACGAGTTCCTGGCCGACCCTCTTGGCACCATCTTCACCCGCGGCGGCTTCACCTACTGGGGCGGGCTGATCGGCGGGATCCTGTGCGTGATCCTGTGGCTCAGGTGGCGCAAGTACCCGCTCCGCGCGGCGGTCGACTCGTGCGCCGTCGCCATCCCGGTCGGCTACATGCTCGGCCGGACCGGCTGCTTCCTGGTGGGGGACGACTACGGGAAGCCGACCGACCTGGCGTGGGGGGTCGCCTTCCCCGAGGGAAGCCCGCCCACGACCGTGCCCGTCCATCCCACTCAGCTCTACGAGATCGCCATGACGTTGCCCATCTTCCTGCTCCTCTGGAGCCAGCGGAAGAAGGGCTACCCGGACGGCTTTCTCTTCTTCGAGTTCATGGTCCTGGCGGGGATCGAGCGGTTCGTGGTCGAGTTCTGGCGCGTGAACGTGGAGATCGCCTTCGGCCTGACCGCGGCCCAGTGGTTCGCGATCGGCTTCGTCGTCATCGGCGTCGCCGGCATCGCCTGGGTCCGCCGCCACCCCGTCCACACCACACCGAGAGAGACCCCCGCCCCCGCCTGACCCGGTAGCCAGGAAAGTCACATCGACTGGAGAGTCCCTCGGACGGTGGAGCGCGGGGCGAGGACTCCAGAGGAGGCGGTGTGCGCGGGGAGCAAGGCGAGACCCCGCAGGCCGAAGGCCGAGGAGGCTCGCCGAAGCGGAGCGCCCGCCGACGACGGAGTCCTCGCCCGCGGCGCGCGCAAACCCCTAGAAGATCTCCAGGTTGATATACTTCCGCGGATGCTGCTGCAGGTCCGTCATCAGCGTCTGCGCCTCCACGATGAAGCGGTCCAGCCGCTCGTAGAGGGTGGGATCGTTGACGAGCTTGGCCATCGTCCCGTCGCCGCTATTGAGCTCCTGAATCAAAGCCTGCCCCTCGCGAACGGTGGCCACGAGCTCGGTGTACAGCACATCGTCCTGGATCAGCCGGCCCAGCGTGCCATCCCCCTGGCGGATGGACGTCGTCAGCCCGGCCAAGTCGGCGGTCGTCGTGACGAGCTGCTCGTAGAGCTGCTCGTCGTTGATGAGCGCCGCCAGCGTTCCGTCTCCCGTGCGGATCTCCTCGAGCAGCGTGGTTCCGCGCTGCGAGAGCCTGAACCACTCGTTGTACAGCTCGGGATCGTTGATGAGCTTGCCCAGCGTCCCCTGCCCCTCGTTGATGGACGTGATGATCTGGCGGCTCCCCTCGAGCGAGCCGACCAGCTCCTCGACCCCCTCTGCCGCGCGAGCGATCAGCCCCTCGTAGTCGATGGGCTGCTCGTCGAGGACGATGTCGCCCTCCTCGAGGACGGGCTCCCGCGGGTCGCCGACCTCCAGATCGAGATACTTGTCCCCAAGGAGGCCAACGGTGCCGATCTTGACCCGGGACGAGCGGGTGACCTTGTCCCGCACGTCCTGGTCGACGTTGAACTCCACGATGATCGCGCGGTCTCCGAGGGAGTCCCCGTAGGCGTTCAGCATGCGTCGATCCAGGCTGTCCCGGGAGGCGGCGTCGATGAACCGGACCCGCTCGACCGAGCCGACACCGACGCCGGCCAGACGCACCGGGGCGCCCGGTGACAGGCCCGAGACGCTGGGCATGAGGGTGTAGAGCGTGTACCTGGGGGCGAAGATGCCCAGCCGTCCACCGAGCGTGAACAGCGCGATCACGAAAAGCGCCAGCCCGACGGCTACCAGGATGCCGACCTTCAGCTCCGACCAGGTGATGAATTCGGAGCGCCTCATGTCGCGGCCATGCGAGCGTCGATGAACTCTCTCACGTACGCGTCGTCGGTCTCGAGGATCGACTTGCCGTCACCCTCGAAGATGATGTCGCCGTCCTTGAGCATGGCGAAGCGGGTTCCCACGGTGAGCGCGGATCCGATGTCGTGCGTCACCACGATGCTGGCCACGTTCTCCTGGTCGCGCAGCTTGTTGATGAGCCCGTTGATGGTCTCCGCCGTGATCGGATCGAGGCCGGTGGTAGGCTCGTCGTAGAGCACGATCTTCGGGCTTCCCATGATGGCGCGGCCGAGCGCGACCCGCTTCTTCATCCCGCCCGAGAGCTCGGCGGGCATCTTGTTGGCCACTTCGGGCTCGAGATCCACAAAGGAGAGCTTCTCATGGAGGAGCCGGTCGATCTCGTCGTCGTCGTGCTCGCCCTCTTCGCGAAGGCGGAACGCCAGATTCTCGCCGACGGTGAGGGAGTCGAAGAGCGCTCCCCCCTGAAACACCATGCCGATGTTTCGCCGCACTTCGTCGAGGACCTCCTGGTTGGCACGGGTCACATCGACGCCGTGCACGAATACATGACCGTCGTCGGGCTCGAGAAGCCCGAGGATGATCTTCAGGATCGTGCTCTTGCCCTGCCCGGACCCGCCCATCACGACGAGGGTCTCGCCACAATCGACCTCGAGCCACACGCCGTCGAGAACCTTGTTGTCGCCGAAGGCCAGGTGCACGTCCTCGAGGTCGATCATCCGGTTCTCGGGGTCCGGTGGACGGTCGCGGCCCATCGCACCGCGCGGATGCCAGTTCGGATCCGGAACCAGGTCCGGATGTCCCCTCGGAATCTTGTTGCGTCGGCTACGGAACATCCGCCATGAATTTACGCGTTCGCCCCGCCGGCGGGAGAGGCTGTCGATTCATGTCACAAGACCTCGATGAACAGCTTGGTGAGGAAGAAGTCCGAGGCGAGAATCAGGACCGACGAGACGACGACGGCCTGGGTCGTGGATCGACCCACGCCCTCGGTGCCGCCCCGCGTCCGGAGCCCCAGGTAGCAGGCCACTGTGGTGATGATGAAGCCGAACACGAACGGCTTCGCGATCCCCGTGAACAGATCGCTGAAGAAGATCCCGCTCCAGACCGCGCTCCAGTAGGTGGAGACCCCCTGGTTGAGCGTGAGCCAGGCGATGATCTGCCCGCCCATGATGGCAATGAAGTCGGTGATGACCGTGAGGATCGGAAGCATGATCAGCCCGGCCTGGACGCGCGGCTTGACGAGCTTCTTGATGGGATCTGTGCCCATCGCCTCGAGGGCGTCGATCTGCTCGCCCACCCGCATCGAGCCGAGCTCCGCGGCGATGCCCGATCCGACGCGGCCCGCGACCATGAGGGCGGTCAGGACCGGTCCCAGCTCCCGGACCACGGATGCCGCGACGAGCTGCCCCACGAAGAGGGTTGCGCCGAAATCCGCCAGCTGGACCGCGGACTGCAGGGCGAGCACCATGCCGGTGAAGATCCCCGTCAGGCCGACGATCAGGAGCGACTGGACACCGATGATATCCATCTGGACCCACGTATCCCGCCAATACAGGGGAGGGCGGACGAAGGCGGAGAGGGTGCGCCCCACCAGGATGGTGAAGTTCTGGACCTCCAGGAGCCCGGTCTTGACCGGCCGTGTGAGGGTCGCCGTCGTCATCCGCGGCCAACCTAGGAGAGCCGAACGGCGCCCACAAGCGGGCGGCTGAGGTGGGCCGATCTCCGAGGGCAAGTAACTTGGTCGCATGCCGAAGACGCTGAGAACCGAAGACGGGCGAGTGGATGGCCGCGGGCCGGCCGAGCTGCGGCCGACGACGATGGAGCGGGACGTCCTCGACTATCCCGAGGGATCGTGCCTGATCTCGGTCGGCCGGACGCGGGTGATCTGCACGGCATCGCTCGAGGACGGCGTTCCGATCTGGCTGCGAGGGCGAGGGCGGGGGTGGGTCACCGCCGAGTATCGCATGCTGCCCAGGGCTACCCACACCCGCTCGGTCCGGGAATCCAGCCGCGGCCGGCTGGGTGGACGGACCCAGGAGATCCAGCGGATGATCGGCCGCAGCCTCCGCAGCGTCGTGGACCTCGAGGCCCTCGGCGAGCGGACGTTGTGGCTCGACTGCGACGTCCTCCAGGCCGACGGCGGCACCCGCACCGCCTCGGTCACCGGGGCCATGGTGGCGCTGCACGACGCCCTCTATCGTCACCCGGAGATCGCCGCCCGGGATCCGGTGCGCGAGTTCGTGGCCGCCACGTCCGTCGGCGTCGTCGGCACGTTTCCCATTCTGGATCTCGCCTACGGGGAGGACTCGGCCGCCCAGGTCGACTTGAATCTGGTCATGACCACCAGCGGACGCTTCGTGGAGATCCAGGGGACGGCGGAGGGCGAGCCCTTCCAGCGCGACCTCCTCGACACGCTGCTCGACCTGGGGGAGAACGGCATCCGGCAGCTCGTGGCCTTGCAGAAGGCGGCGCTCGGGCTGTGAGACGGCTCGTCCTGGCGACGGGCAATCCCGACAAGGTGCGCGAGATCGAGGACGTCTTCCGACCGCTCGATCTGCCGGTCGTGGCCGTGACCTGTCTCATCCAGGGGTGGGCGGTCGCGGAGACGGCCGACACGCTGGCCGGCAACGCCCTGCTGAAAGCCCGCGCGGCGCGGGTCGTCACCGGCGAGACGACGATCTCCGACGATACGGGTCTTTTCGTGGACGCTCTGGACGGCGCCCCAGGGGTGCGCTCCTCGCGCTACGCCGGGTTCGACGCCACCTATGCGGACAACGTGCGCGCGCTCCTGGAGGCGCTTCGGGGCGTTCCCGAGGCCGACCGATCGGCGCGCTTCCGAACGCTCGTGGCCCTCGTCCGCGCCGATGGCGAGGAACGCGAGTTCGGGGGCGAGCTTCGAGGCCGGATCCTGGCCGCTCCGCGGGGCGACCGGGGCTTCGGCTACGATCCCGTCTTCTTCGTGCCCGAGGAGGGGAGGACGCTGGCCGAGCTCCCGCTCGACCGAAAGAACGCGATCAGCCACCGCGCCCGGGCCTTCCGGGCGGCGGCGGGGTTTCTGGTCGCCCATCCCGAATGGCTCGGGGATGCCCGCGGGGCCGGCGGCCAGGTCCCGCCCTCGTTCGATTCCCGCGATTGACCCTAGGCGGCGGGGGGCTCATAATCTGCCCGAGGCGCCAACCGAAGGGAGAGGCATGAACGTCCGGAGCATCCTCGAGGACAAGGGTTCGTCCGAGGTCGTCACGATCGATCCGGATCGCACGATCCAGGAGGCGATCGAGTGTCTGGTCCAGCACAACATCGGCTCGCTCGTGGTCGTGGAGCGCGGGGACCTGGCCGGGATCATCACCGAGCGGGACATCCTGCGGGTCTGTGCCGGGGGCGGCGGCCGGCTGGCGACGACGCGGGTAGCGGAGGTCATGACCCGCAACCTGATCGTCGGGGACGCCGACGACTCGATCGACTACGTGATGGGGGTCATGACCCAGAACCGGGTCCGACATCTGCCGATCGTCGGGCGGCGGGGGCTCAGGGGGATGGTCTCGATCGGCGACGTGGTGAAGATCCAGCTCCATGAAAAGGAGTACGAGAACCGGCACCTGAGAGAGTACATTCAGGGCAGCTACTGAGGGGTCGGGGCGTAGCGCAGCCTGGTAGCGCATCAGCTTTGGGAGCTGGAGGTCGCCGGTTCGAATCCGGCCGCCCCGACCATATCAGCGGCAGCCCGCTGCCGCGCCCGCGGAAGACGACTGCCCTATTTGAGAACCTTCCTTCCCATTTCTTGACATTCCTTGCAGAATCGTGTTTCCTTGAAGTCACGCGTGAGGGGCGGACCGGCCCCAGGAGAGGAAGCCGGTGATCCCTTTCGCGGCGAGCATGCGCCTTCTCCCAGGGACGGCCTGTGCTGACGGGGTGGTACACGGGGCCGTCAACCGACACTTCAGGCCGAAGACCACGGGGGTCATGACATGCGGCGCTTGCTGTCCTTCCTGCTTCTCGTCCCTCTGCTCATGCTCGCCGCGTCATGCTCGGACGGGCCCTCGAACCCGCTCGACTTTTCCCCGGATCCGAGCGAACCCAGCCCCTCCGGCACGGGGATAATGATCGACTTCTCCGAGTTCGGGGGCGGCGACACGATCTCGAGCACGCACGGCGTGGTCGTCAGCCTCGTTGCCAGGGGGGAGCGGTGCGGGGACGCGGTGATCGCGTTCAACAGCAGCGACCCGCCTGGTGATTCCCGAGACGATCTGGATCTCGGCACGCCCAACCAGGCGTTCGGCGGACCGGGAGTAGGCGACGGAGGCGCGGCGGGCCCGTACCAGAACAACCGCCCGTTGGGGAACCTGCTGGTGATCCAGGAGGACCCCGACATCCAGGAGACCCCAAACTTCAAGGACGGCAACCCCGATCCCATGGACGACTGTGACGACGGCGGGACCGTGGTGTTCGACTTCCGGGAGCTGAGCGCCAGGGGGGTTACGATCCTGGGGGTCACGGTGATCGACGTGGACGACCGCAAGCAGGCGCGCTCGGAGTTCCGGCTCCATGGCGAGGATGACCGCCTTCTCGGGCTTCTGAGCCCCCCCGTGACCGGGCCCAACGGTGTCGCGACGATCGACTTCGGCGGCGTCTCGGGGGTCCTGCGCATGGAGGTGGAGCAGCGGGTCTCGGTCGCCATCGCGCGAATCTCGATCATGGCCCCCGATCCTGTGGCGGGGGAGTCAGGCTAGCGGCGCCAGCGGCGATCTCGCCGACCTGCCCCCGTGGGTCGGCTCGCGAACGGGGTCTTCCGAAAGGGAGGCCCCTTCGCATTTCCCAAAGAACCGCCCGTCGATTCCGGCTCAGCCTCCGGCGAGCCGCGCCTGCAGGCGGGCCAGCGCTCCCCGCAGGTCGGCCCGGGCTCCGAGGAGAGGCGCCATCGGCTCCTCCTTCATGCGGGCCATCCGGCGCGGGACCGAGCGGATCGTGAACCGCCGGATGTCCAGCCCTTTCCGGACCTCGCTCCAGCGCAGGGGGGTCGACACCGGTGCACCGGCGATCGGGCGCACGCTAAAGGGCGCTACCAGGAGCTGGCCACGACGGTTCTGCAGGAAGTCGACGTACACTTTCCCGCCACGCTCGGAGATCACGCGCTCAATGGTGGCGATCTCCGACAGCTCGCCCACCACGACCCGTGCCAGGAGCTCACCCAGCGTCCGCGACATGGCGTAGTCCACCTGACCTCCCAGCGGCACCAGAACGTGAAGCCCGCTCGAACCGCTGGTCTTGATGTGGTTCGGAAGCTGGATCTCCTTGCAGAGACGGTGGATAGAACCAGCCACTTCAACCACATTATCGAATGGAGCGCCCTTCGGGTCCAGGTCCAGAATGCACCAGTCGGGACGGTCGAGCGCGGCCACGCGGCTGGCCCAGACATGCAGCGGGATGGTGGCCATGTTGACGAGATAGAGGAGCGTCGGCAGGTCGTCGCAGATCACGTACTCGATCTCGCGGTCCGAGCTTTCACTCCAGACGCCGACCGTCCGGATCCACTCCGGCACGTGGCCGGGCGTATTCTTCTGGTAGAAGGAGGTCCCGTCGATCCCGTCCGGGTAGCGGGTCAGGACCAGCGGCCGGTCCCGGAGGTAGGGGAGCAGCCACGGGGCGATGGTCCGGTAGTACTCGAAGAGATCCTCCTTGGTATAGCCGTCTTCCGGCCAGAAGATCTTCTCGGCGTTGGTCAGTGTGACGGTGGGGGCCGGTCCGGCGGGAGCCTCGTCCACGCCGTTCGTGGCATAGGGTCCGGACACCTCCGCCTCCGTCCCCGGCGCGTTCTCCGGCAGCTCGCACTCGCGCGGATCCTTGTCGGATCGCATGCGCAGGAAGACGGGTTGGCGGAGAAGCCGATCGGCCGTCCATTCCAGGTAGCGGACCTCGCACACCTCCCGGGGCTCGACCCAGTGATGTTCCCGTCCAGTCGGCACCGGACCCTCGCAAGGGGGAGTCTCGCGTTCGGTCGCCAGGAGGCGCTCGCTGAGCTCCGAGAGCTGACCCCCCGTGAAACCGGATCCGACCCGACCCGCGTACAGAAGCCGGTCGTCCCGCCAGCCGGCCAGGTGGAGGGCGCCGAAGCCGGCGCGGCTTCCGCCGGGCTCCGTGTAACCCACGATCACGAAATCGTCGACGCGGTCAGCCCGCACCTTGATCCAGTCGCCGCTCCGGCCGCCGCGGTAACGGCTGTCGGCCTTCTTGCCGACGACGCCCTCGAGACCCATCCCGACGACGCTCTCGAAGAGCTCCTCGCCGCGCTCGGGGAAATGGTCCACGTAACGGAGCGGTCCGACGGGCGGGAGCAGGAGGCGGAGGAGGCGCTTTCTCTCCAGCAGCGGAAGCGGCCGCACATCGTGGCCGAGTGCGGCGATCAGGTCGAACGCGTAGAAGGTGGCGGGGAGCTGCCGGGCCGCCCGCTCGATGTCCAGCCTGCGGCGGAGGAGGGCCCGCTGCTGGAGGTGCTGGAAGCTCGGGAGCCCGCCCGGGTCGTGGACTACGACCTCGCCGTCCAGGATGATCTCCGCGCTGGGCAGGCCCTCCACCGCCTGGGCCAGCTCCGGGAAGCCGGGTGTGGCGTCGTTGCCGTTCCGGGTCCGGATCGTGACCGCACCGCGGGTCTTCGCCAGCAGCATGCGGTAGCCGTCCAGCTTGGGCTCGAACACCCACCCGGCACGTGAGAAGGGAGAGCGGCTGGAGCGGGCGAGCATCATCCTGACCTGATCCACCCGGACGGCGCGCCGGGGAGCTCCGGCCCCTTCGAGCTCGGGCAGCAGATCGGTGCCGGGGTCGTGGCCTAGGGCGAGCTGCTCAACGGTGAGCCCCGAGAGGACCGACTGCGGAGGGAGGTCCTCGAGGGCGCCCGGATGGCCGTCGACATATCGACGTTCTCGGATCATGAGCCACTCGTCCTTGTCGCTCTTCGCGATGCGGACGAGCGTCCAGACCCCGCGCAGCTTGTGGCCCCGGAGCTCGAACAGGAGCTTGCCCTTCTCGAGCCCTAGGACCGGATCCTCCAGCGGCCGCCAGCTCCCGCGATCCCACAGGATCATGGCGCCGGCCCCGTAATTGCCTTCCGGGATGACGCCTTCGAACTCGGCGTACTCGAGAGGGTGGTCCTCGACGTGCACGGCGAGCCGCTTTTCGGTCGGATCGAGCGCCGGTCCCTTGGGAACCGCCCAGGAAAGAAGGACCCCATTCAGCTCGAGACGCAGATCGTAATGCAGACGCGTCGCCGCGTGCTGATGGACCACGAACACCCCCCCCACGGGGTCGGACCCGGGGGCCGTCGTCCGGCTGCCCACGCCGGGCTCGGGGGTCCCGGCCGGGGAACGCTTTTCCCGGTACCGGTGGAGGGGATCGCCTTCGGCCACCGAAAGAGCATATATTGAGGTGCCCCTTCCCGTCATGGCGGGTGAACGCACAGGCGACACGCCAGCGACGGATCAGGCAGAAGGAGGATCGTATGGCCGCACGTGCGATGGGATCGGCGACAATCTCGTTCGGTCTCGTGAACGTGCCCGTCAAGCTCTACTCCACAAGCGAGAGCTCCCGCAACATATCGTTCAACTGGATCCACGAGGAATGCGGCACCCGGGTGCAGCAGCGCTTCTGGTGCCCCAAGGACGAGCGCATCGTGGAGCGCGACGAGCTCGTCAAAGGCTACGAGTTCGCCCGCGACCAGTACGTCCTCTTCACGCCCGACGAGCTGAAGAAGCTCGATGCACAGGCCACCGAAGCCGTCGAGATCGTCGAGTTCGTTCCCCTCGAGCAGGTGGAGCGGCTCTACCTGGACCGGGCCTACTACCTGGGTCCGGACAAGGGTGGCGAGCGGGCGTACCGCCTGCTGAGCGCGGCGCTCCGCGAGACCGGCCGGGCGGCGCTGGGGAGCTACGCGGCCCGGGGAAAGCAGTACGTGGTGCTGATCCGGCCACTCGAGGAGGGGCTCCTCATGGAGCAGCTCCGCTACGCGGACGAGGTCAAGCCGTTCGAGGAAGTTCCCATCGGTGACGGAAAGGTCAAGAAGGACGAGATGAAGCTGGCGGTCCAGCTCATCGAGCAGGGGGCCAGCGACGAGTACCGTCCCGAGAAGTTCGAGGACGAGGTCTACAAGCGGGTTCTGGAGCAGATCGAGCGCAAGATCCAGGGGGAGGAGATCACCGCCGCGCCGCCGCCGGAGACGGACGGCAAGGTCATCGACCTCATGGAGGCGCTCAAGAAGAGCCTGGCCGGAACCGGGAAGGGCCAGGAAGCCGAGAAGGGCGAGGAAGCCCGAAAGCCGGCCAAGAAGACGACGCGCAAGAAGACCAAGGGGTCCCGAAAGGCGGGTCAGGCGTAAGCCCCGCCCCCGGGGCCGGGGGGCACCGTTTCTTCGATGATCACCTACACGACGCGTGAAACGGCGCGCATTCTCCATGTCGTGCCCGGCCGGGTCCAGGCCTTCGTGCGGGCCGGGATCGTCGAACCGCGACGGGGCGATGGCAACGAGCACCGGTTCACGTTCGGCGACCTGCTGGTCATGAGGACGGCGCTCCAGCTCGAGCGATCGGACATCTCACGCCGTCGCGTCAACGCGGCGCTGAGAGCTCTCCTGGACCGCACTTCCGACGACCACCCCCTCACCTCCTTCCGGATCCTGGCCCAGAACGGGGATGTCGTCGTCGACGATGAGCGCACCCGCTGGCGGCCTTCCTCTGGGCAGACGCTGTTCGACTTCGACCGTTCTTCCGACGTGGCGGACCCCATCCCGTTTGGCGGAGCCGGCTTCCCGCCGGAGGGGCGCGACGCGGACGACTGGTTCGAGCTCGGCTGTAGCCTCGAGGCCACCTCGCCCCGGATGGCCCGCGAGCTCTACCGGCGCGCTCTCGAGCTTGCCCCCGACCACGTGGACGCCCGGATCAATCTCGGGCGCCTCCATCACGAGGAGGGACAGCTGGCGGAGGCGAGACGGGAGTACGAGCTGGCGCTCGAGACCAGCCCGGAGCACCCCACCGCCACCTACAACCTCGGGGTCGTGCTGGAGGACCTCGGCCGGCTCGATGACGCCATCCAGGTCTACCGGAGGACGATCGCCGTCGACCCCGGGATGGCCGACGCCTACTACAACCTCGCGCGCCTCTACGACCAGGCCGGCGATCGGGCGGCCGCGATCCGACATCTGAAGAGCTACAACGAGCTCGTCCGCGGCTGCTGACCGGGTGACCGTCACCTACCGCAGCTACCTGCGGCTGGACGAGCTGCTGTCGCTCCAGCGGCCTGCGAGCGACGAGCACGACGAGATCCTCTTCATCATCATCCACCAGGTCTACGAGCTCTGGTTCAAGGAGATGCTCCACGAGCTGGATCATCTCCGGGGTCTCCTCGACGAGGACCGGGGCCTCGAAGCCCTCCAGACACTGAAACGGACCCTTACGGTCTTGAAAATCGCCGTCGCTCAAACCGACGTCCTCGAGACGATGACGCCGCTCGACTTCCTGAGCTTTCGGGACCGTCTGGAGACGGCAAGCGGCTCCCAGTCCGCGCAGTTCCGGGAGCTCGAGTTCGCCCTCGGCCTCAAGAGCCCGACCGTCTTCGAGGATTTCCCCGCCGAAGAGAGACGCCGCCTCGAGATGCGGCTGGGCTCATCCACGATCTGGGACGCGCTCCTGGCCCATCTGGCCCGGCGTGGCCATCCGATTCCCGCCACCGCCCTGGAGCGGGATGTGACCGCGCCCGTCGAAGCCTCGGAGGAGGTCGAGCGGGCGCTCGTGACCGTCTATCGCGAAGACCCCGAGTCGGCCCAGCTCTGCGAGCGATTCCTGGATCTGGACGAGGGAGTCCAGGAGTGGCGCTACCGGCACGTGAAGATGGTCGAGCGGACGATCGGCACCCGCCGGGGGACCGGCGGCTCCAGCGGGGTCGCCTTTCTCAAGCGGACCCTGTTCGTTCCGGCGTTTCCGGACCTATGGGCGGTACGAGCGAGCTTCTAAGACGGTCCTTCCGACCCGCGGACCTTGCTTCGAGTTCGCGACCCTGCCCCCGGTAGAGGTCACCTCCACCGTTCAGCCGCTCCGGCCCGATTGTTGCTGCAAGCTCTCGGCGCCAGGCTATGCAAAACGGTCCGCGACCCCACGGCGGCCCACCCGATCCCCAAGGCCGCGTAGCGAGGATTCTCGTCGTCGACGACGAGCGCTCGATCCTGACGCTCGTCCGAACCCTCCTCGAGCCGCACGATATCGAGTGCATCGCGCTGGACGATCCTGTCGATGCGGTCAGCCTGCTCGGACGGGAGCCCGTCGACATCCTGATCTGCGACGCCCATCTGCGAGGGGCGCCCGCCGACGATCCCGTTGCCGAGGCCCGCCGGATCGATCCCGCGACCGCGATCATTCTGACCACCAGCCATCGGCCGATCGGTCGCGAATCGCGAACGGCGAGCGACGGGATCTACGATTGTCTCAAGAAGCCGTTCGAGATGGGGCGGCTGCCCACGATCGTGAGCCACGCCCTGGAGCGCCGGCGTCTTCTGCGCGAGAAGGAGGAGCTCCGGAACGTCCTCGCCATGCACCGGATCTGCTACGCGGTCGACGCCTATCTGGACGACCAGAAGGGTTACGATGTGTTTCTGAAGTCGGCGCGGATGGCGGTGTCGGCCGACCGCGCCGGTCTCTATGCCGGCCAACCCGGCGGGCCGCACGTGCTCGAACTCGGGACCGGCCTGTCGCCGGACGACCAAAGGTCAGACCTCGCCCGGACGGTCGCGCGCCGTGTGATCGATACGGGGGCGTCGCTCAAGTTCCCCGATGCCCATGGCAACGGCGTGGGGCTACCGAACGGCGTCCATAGCGTCGCTGCGGTGGCCGTCCGGGACGAGACCGGGGACGTGGCCGGTGCCCTCGTGGCGATGCGCGAGAGCAGCCCCTGGATGCTGAACGGGGAGCACCTGCGCGTTCTCGAGGGGTTGTCGCAGGAGGCCGCCCGGCTCATGCGTCGGAGCGGGGCGATCCCCAGCGGGGAGCGCCGCCACGAGGAACCGCCCACGGACATGCTCCACAGGCTCGTGTCCCAGCTCGATCGACTCGAGCACGAGCCCGCCGGTCATTCGCAGCGGATCGCCGAGTTCGCGCTCAGGCTGGCCGTCGAGATCGGACTCCCCGCGTGGGAGCGAGGGTCGTTGCGAACCGCCGCGTTGCTGCACGATGTCGGAAAGGTCGGGGTGCGGGCCGCCGTGTTGCTCAAGGCCGGGCCCCTCACCGAGAGCGAGCGCCACGAGGTCGAGCGTCACGTCGAAGTGGGGAACGCCATCCTGGAGGGGCTCGGGTTGCAGGAGAGCGTCGTTCGGATCGTTCACGCCCATCACGAGCGGTTCAACGGATCCGGCTATCCCGATGGCCTGACCGGGGAGGACATCCCCGTCGGGGCGCGGATCCTCGCCATCGCCGACACGCTGGAGGCGATGACGTTTCCCAGACCCTATCGCGAAGCCCTCGGCTACGACGGCGTGGTCGAGGAGATCAGCCGCCGGAGCGCGGCCAGGTTCGACCCCGACCTCGTCCGGGCCTTCCTGGCCATCCCGCGGGGCGAGTGGGAAGCCATCCGGGATCGCGTAGCGTCAGCTGCGGAACGGATCGCTGAGCGACAGACACCGGAGGTCGAATCCGGCGATGCCATTGAGGCACCTCGCGAGGAGCAGGCTCTGTAGCTGATCCCTGGTTGTCGGGAGGTTATCTTCACGGGGCAGGCGCCCTCCCGGGCGCCGACCGTCGCCCCGGTAGCTCAGCTGGACAGAGCAGCGGCCTTCTAAGCCGTTGGTCGGGGGTTCGAATCCCTCCCGGGGCACCAACTTCAACCGGCTGAACCGTAAGAGTTTGCGGGATTCGCTTCGCGGGCTTGCTGGTGGCGAGTGGGACAGTTGGTGGGACAGTTGGGGGCCGTTTCATGCGTGGTTCTCCCTCAAGGTGCGGCGCTTCTCGATCACTTGGAGCATCCCTTCCCAATCTGGTTGCTGGTAGACGGCCTGCATGGTGACAGCGTTCTTCCAGCCACCCAGGGCGGCGGCGTCGGTGGGCGAGAGATCTTTGACCTCGGTGGCCCACTTCCGTCTGAAGGAATGATACCCGAAGCCGCGTGGCGGGTCGAAGGTTCGGCCCTCTTCGGTGGCCTTCTTCCTGGCCAGCGCGATCCCGCGTCTCATGAGCTTGCTGGCAAAGAAGGCGTCGATGGGCTTGGTCGGGTCGCCTGGGGCGGGGAAGAGAGGCGCCGATCCGGCCCCGGGCCGGCTGGCCATGACGCGATCGAGGACAGCGCGGGCGTCCGCATTGATCGGGACGACCGTTTCGATCCCCATCTTGTCGGTTGCGCTCGGCCACCGGATCGCGCCCCACGGTTCCACGTCCAGCCGCAGGTCTGAGAACGCGAGTGAGCGGACGGCGCCGATCCGCCGGCCCGTGGCGTTGACGAGTTCCAGGATCTCGCCGAAATGGCCCCTGACTGTGGCCGGCCGTTTCGGCTGAGCCGTCCGCGTCCCGTACTCAGGATGGAGCGGGTGGGCGGGTGCGACCTCCATCATGACGTCATCAGCGACCCTGAGCAGGGCCTCCAGCTGGTCGGCGGTGGCGATCGGGCGATTCGGGTTCGGGTTCTTGGGCACTTCGAACCCCCTGAGTACGTTGTCGCGCAGCAAGTACCGGCCCTCGCTGTCCATCTCCTGCGTACCCCACCGGACGACGGCCCGCAGGAACTTCGCGTCCTGCTCGACCGTTCGCGCGTTGACCGGCCGGCCTTCGTCCTGCTCGCGGACGTGACCGCGCGGCCCGAGCCGGCCCTCCAGCCTGGCAGCCATGAACTCGCGCCACTCGCGAGGGCTGATCTTGTGTGGATCCTTGTTGCGACCGAGCCAGGCGAGCCAGAGCTCCGCCCGGCGCTGGTCCGCCAGTTGCTGCTTCGCCTTCTTGGTCGGGGTCTGGTGCGTGAGATAGAGTCGAAAGAGCCGCTCCAGCGTCACCTTCCCGCTCAGGATCTCGGCCGAGCCGTCCCTGAGCCGGCGTGCCTGCTCGTCGGCGTACTCGATCGCCCTCTCGCGATCTCGGTGGCCTAGACTGCGGCGCTTCATGCCGCCCTTGCCATTAACGGCGGTTGGCTCCCAGATCTTGATGAACAAGTTCGCGCCCGCCCGGCGCTCGTACACGGTGATCGTGTGCGGCTTCCGGCCAGCTGAGTACTTCCAGCGCTTACGCCTCGGCATCGTCCACCTCCTGCTGTTCTGCAAATTCCTCGAGGCGGTCCGCCAGCTCGATCGAAGTCTCGCCCCACCCCCTGAGCACGTCGGCCATCGTCCGGAGCCGATCAGACTCCAGATCGAAATCTCCGCGGCGCGCCCGCAGGAGCGCGACGTGGGATAGACCGGCCGCCTTCGCGAGCGCCGTCATCGACGCGGGCATGCGCCGGAAGACGTGTCTCAGGAGTCGTTGCTGGCGTCCCATGGTTACATGAAACGTAACGTCTTCGAGGGGTTGGGTCAAGCTCGTCATCGGTGCTCGCGAGCGAGAAGGACCTCGCCCACTACATCCGGTTCGCCAGATTCCAGCCTTAGGCGCGGCAAGCGACGTGGTTTCCGTGGCAGTTCACCCCGTCGATAGAGCGGCCTTCCGGGCTCTCCCGCAGCCGTGACTTTCCCTTGGCGGCGCATCTCCTCCAACGCTGAGCGGCTGTAACCGCTGAGCTCGATCGCCTCCTCCGTCGTCACGAGCTCGTGACCACGAGCTTCCCACCACTCCCTGAGGTCCTCGGCACACCTACGCATCATGGCCGCCTGGGCTGTCTGGCCGAAGCGCGAAAACGAATCGGCTTCGCTCTCCCAGCGCTCGAGTAGGCGGGTGGGATCGCGGACGCTCACTCGTCGTCCCCCATGCAGCCCCGGTCGTCGTCAGTCCAGCCGTCCTCGTCATCATCGTCCGGCCCGTCTTCCAAAGAGGACAATTCCTCCTGGAACACACACGCAATAGAGG
>JBOHRW010000089.1:0-5630 GCA_050732935.1 Gemmatimonadota bacterium | reverse complement strand
GAGCTTACCCGTACTAATCGGCCGTTCGGCTTGACCAATCTGATTTCGTTGGCGGCGGATTCTATCGCTCTGGTCCGATTCAGCTTTCCGGAATTGACTTCGTCGATTCCGCTTTTCCGGTGACCGTAGCGAGGGGGAAACACCCGTTCCCATTCCGAACACGGCAGTTAAGCCCCTCAGCGCTGATGGTACTGCATGCGAGAGCGTGTGGGAGAGTAGGTCGCCGCCGGTCTTTTGGAAGGCCCCCGCGCCGGAAGGTGCGGGGGCTTTTTCGTCCAGCACCTTTGGGTGCGTCGTGAAGCGAAGGAACTCGTAGACGATTGGCCAGGTCCAGAACCATGCTTCGGACCCACGGCGCCAATTCTTGTTCGACCGAATGGCCCGTTAACGCTGCAGGGCCTTCAGATTTGAAAGCGTAAACGAACACGTTCGTGTCCACGACGAACAGGTTCAGTTCTCTTTCCGACGACCGTACAGTCGCCTGTCACGCTCCGTGTTGAGGACTCGATCCAATTCTTTCCGGTTCGTGATGTCGATCAGCGGCTCTCCCATGTCGTACGCGGGCAGAGGTGGAAGCGCTTCGCTCGACGGTTTCTCGTCGAGGCCGCGATGGATGAACTCGGCCACGAGCTTCGACATCGTCTCTCCGCGCTCCACCGCCCGCTGCTTCAGACGCCGGAACAGCGGGTCAGGAATCACCAGCGTCGTTTTCATATGGAAGACCATACAGCCCTCTCGCGGTCCAGTAAAGGGGCTCGCGGGCGCCGCGGCTGCCGGGCGGCTCGGGCATCGGGCTCGCCCTGGGCCGGCAGATCGTCGAGGCGCACGGGGGGACGCTGGCGGTCCAGGACCGGGAGGAGGTGCGGGGCTGCATCGCTCGCGTCCGATTGCCGCTTGCGAGGAAGTGAAACGGTCAGCGCGACGACGCCGCCGCCCGCGCCGAGAGCGCGCTCGGCAGCCCTACCCCCAGGATGTGGATGAGGACGCCGTTGACGACTTCAGGCCACGACTTCGGTCCGACGACCGCCGCCGACAGCGGCAGGACGATCAAGTTCATGACGGCGTAGACGAGCAGGCCATAGAGCGGACCGTGTAGGAGCGGTCGACGGGCCAGGAGGGGCAACCGCCGGCTCGCGGCGTGATAGGTAAAGACGATCACGAGCGCGATGAAGAAGTGGAGCAGGACGCCGAGAGCAGCGGTCGCCGCTCCACCTTCGTAGGCCGCGCGTCCAAGCAGGCCCGACGCGATGCTCTGCGGGATGAGGATCGGCGCGACGCCTCGCAGCCCGAAGAACACGAAGGCGTCGAGCAGGTCGAGGATCCCGACGGTGAGGGTGCCGTAGAGAAGCGCCCGTCCCGGGCTGAGCCGGCTCTTCATGCCCGGTCCGTGTGCCAGAGCCAGAGGTCGGCCCAGTAGGCGAGCGCCCGCCATGCGCCCCAGTCCCGGTATACGTCGAGCATTCTCGCGTCGGTCACGGGCTTTCTGGCGCGCGGGAAGTACTTCTCCCGAACGAAGCTGCGAAACGCGGTGTCGATCCCGATCCGGTCGAATCGGCCGAGCAGCATGAGGACGTGAGCGGCGGCGTAGGGGCCGAGTCCGGGCACGCGCCGGACTTCGGCTTCGAGGTCGTCGGTCGTTCCCTCCCACCGCTCCCAGCGGTCGAGGTCGAGCTCGCCCGCGGCAACGGCCTCGGCAAAGCCGGCCAGGTAGGGGGCCCGGTAGCCCCAGCGCCCTTCGGAGGCGAGCCGCCGGGCGCCGACGCCGGCCACCTCGGCGGGGGTCGGGAAGCCCGTCATCCCGACCAGGTTCCGCACCATCGCCACCGTACCACCCCAGGTGGTGTTGGTGGTGGCCAGGATCTTGACGATGTCCTCGAAGAGCGTCGGGGACCGGAGCAGACGGCCGAAGCCGCGATCGACGGCGGCGGCGAATCCGTCGCCCGCCCCTCGCGCGAGCGTCTCGAACTCGGTCAGATCGCGATCGAGCTGGAGCATCCGGGTGGCGGCGCGCTCGACCGCCTTCCACCCCGCGCGGTCGAGTCCGCTACGGCTTCCGCGGCCCGCCATGACCACGGCCTGGACCGGTCCGCCGGGGCCCTCGATCTGCTGGAAGGCGATCGTGGTGACACCGGCGGGAACGCGAAGGGGGCGCGAGAGACGACCCGCCGGTTCGTCCCATACGAACGGCGCCAGCAGGCGCCAGCCGTGGGAGTGCACGGTCGCGTGGAAATCGAACCCTTCGGGTGTTCGGATCGACCGTTCGGTCGTCGACCTCGCGGCCGGTCGTGTCGGGATCAGGCCGCCTTCCGGATTCCGTGGACGCGGCAGATCCCGTCGAGGAGGCCGTTCACTGCCTCCAGGGCGATCGCCGCGCCGCGCTCAGCCTCGGCAAGGTCAGCGTCCGTGACGACGTGGCGCTCGAGCAGCTTGCGCGTCGCGGCGGCGTGCTCGACGTCGAGGGTACGGTGGACCTCGAAGTAGTCGGTCCCGGGCGACCCCTCGACCCCGTAGTGCTCGGCCAGGCCGCGGATCTTCTCGGCGGCCACGGCGGGGATCATCGATTCATACGCGTAGAGGGCAGCCAGGCCGCGGACCACCGGGTCCTCGCCGACGGCCGAGCGGAAGTCGGCGATGGCGTCGGTGGTCTCGGGCCAGACGTCGTCGCCCGCGAGCTCATCCTCGCTGCAACCGACGGTCTCGGCGAAGCGGCGCCAGAGCGCCGGATGGTTCTCCGATCCCTCCTCCTCGTCGCGCAGGTTCTCGAGCAGTGCCTGCCGCGTCTCGAGGTCCTCGCAGCGGCTGTGGAGCGCCGAGATGTAGGTCGGGAAGGCGAGCACATGACGGTAGTATTGGGCGGCATAGTCGCGAAGCGCATCGGCGGTCAGCGTGCCGTCCTGCCACGCCCGGTAGAAGGGGTGCTTGAGCAGGTGCCGCTCGGCGATCACGGCGTCGATGGACGTCAGCGAGGGTCGCGTCATGGGCAGCTCCGGATCTGGGTTCACGGGACGATGCGAAGATGGGGGCAATCTAGCGCGCCGGCCCCGCGCGGACATTCCGGACGGCCCCCCCCTACGGCGGGAGCTCGACCTCGGTGACCCGGCCCGGCTCGACCTCGACCGCCTGGTAGACCCGGCGGCCTTCGATCTCGACCCCCAGCACGTAGCGTCCGTCCGGGACGTCGCCGATCACGAAGTGCTCGCCAAAGACGGGGTCGGGATGCGCCTTGTCCTCGTACGTCTCGGCGAAGCTGAAGGGGGTCTCCCTGGGCTCGCGCTTGGTCACGCCGTAGACCCGGGCGCCAGGGACCGGATTCCCGGCAGCGTCGAGGACCCGGCCGGCGATCACCCCCGTCTGCGGCAATGGCTCGATCCAGAGGAGCGGGTTCACCGTGTAGGGAGGAAACCGCTGCTCGGGGTTCACGACCATGGCGACGTCATCGCCGGAGGTGACTTGGATCTCCAGGTGGAGGTGGTCGTTGGTCGCGCGTCCTGTCGAGCCGACATGGGCGATCAGATCGCCCGCCCCCACGCTGTCACCGACGCCGACCGCGAGATCCACGTTGTGGTAGTACGTCGACCACACGTAGCGATCGTCGAGCCGCCGATCGTGGAGGATCGCGACCGTGTTCGAGCCCGCCTCGGCGAGCCCGGTGAACGCCACGACGCCATCCCCGATCGCGTGGACCGGCGTCCCCTCGGGGTTGTTGAACTCGATGCCCTGGTGCTGCTGGAAGTTCCCGCCCATGGTCGAGCCGTAGGTGTAGGTCTGGTCCACGAGGCGGTTTCCCGGGGGGGCGATCGGGCGCCCGAACCAGAAATGGTCCCGTGTTCCCGGCCGCGCCACCGGCTCCCCGGGATCTGGATACTCCCGGAACCGGGCCATCCATCGCACGAGGTCGTGGCCGAGGGGAGTTCGGGAGTTGAACGAGGGGAAGCCGGGCTCGCGTTCGGCGGGGGCCTCGCTCATGGGACCGCTTCCCCTCTTCCAGGTCCGTCCGCCGTCCGTGCTCTCGTCGTACCCGGCCAGATTCTGGACGCGCACGGTTGGCGGGCCCTCCCCGTCGCCGACGACATCGAGGTCCAACAGGTAGCGGCTTCGGAGCCCGTCGGCCTCGGTGACATCGCGCCAGGTCTTGCCGCCGTCGCTCGTGATCCGCAGCCCGTCCGCCGTGGCGACGTAGACGGTGTCGCCGCCGACCGCGATCCCGCCGGGCGCGACGTACAGCCAGCGCGGCCCCAGCTCGTCGAAGGTCCAGTTCCGCCACGTCGCGCCGCCGTCCTGCGAGACCCCCCAGCCGTTCCCGATCGTCCCGTACCATACCTCGCCGGGAGCGAACGCGAAGGCGTTCACGAAGTCCCACGAGATGTCGGTCGAGTCGCGGCTCCTCAGGTTCTCCCAATCGCGCCCCGTGCCGTCTCGGCTCACGTAGATCCCCTGGCCGTAGGTCCCGACCCAGATCGACGCGTCGGGGGCTTCGGCGACCGCGAGCACGTGCGTGCCCCAGCCGGTGCTGTCGGGGACCGGGGACTCGGGGATGGGGGACTCTGGGGGCGGCATCGCATTCTCCTGGGCCTGGACGGACGGCAGTGCGACGGTGCCCGACGTGACGGCGACGAGCGCGAGAGCGGAGGCAGTTGCGCTAGAAATCCTCAAGATACCGCACCTCCCCTTGCGGACCGATCAGGGCCACCCGGATCCAGTTGGGCGGCGCCTCGAAATCGAACTTCTCGAGCTCGTAGGCGGTGTACTCCTCCATCAGCCGGAAGGCTCGCCCGGCGGCTTCGGTCCGCCAGAACTGGATGGTATCGATGGCGAGCGGCTCGTCGGGAGCGACCGCGAAGATCTGAACCGGCCGGTGGACGCGCCGCCTCGCGCGCTCGGCCAGGGTATGGCGGGCCGACTCGCGCCGCACCGCCTCGGCCTGGACCGGGAGATCCGCGGGGGACTCCGGCTCGACCGCAGCGCCTGCGGCCGTCCCCTCGCAGGCTTCGCGGAGTGCGGCCAGCTCGTTGTAAAGATAGACATCCTTCAAGGCTTTACGCTCCAGGGCCCCGTGGCGGATCGTCATGACCCGCTCCAGGCGCTCCACGATGCTGTGCTCTCCGGCGGCCGCGGCGTAGGAGGCGTTCAGCGGCAGCACGAACAGAAGGTCGCACTTCTCGATGCCGGTGCCGAAGTAGATCGGCAGGTTGTCGATCGTGCCGCCGTCCTCGAAGACCTCGTCGCCGATCCGGGCGTACTCGAAGAGGGGCGGGATGTCCATCGAGGCGAAGACCGACTCCTCGAGATCATCGAGGGTCCGGGCGGGTCGCCAGCGGTCGGGGAGCACGAGCGGCCGGCGTCGTCCGGTGAAGTTATCGAGGCCCTCGAGGTCGGTCCGGTTGGTGGAGAACTCGAGGTGCGCCCGCTCGACGTTCGTGCGGGTGAAATAGAAGCGCAGGTTCCCTGGCCCGTCCGGGGAGCGCAGGTGCTCCAGCAGCCGCTCGCGCGAGGCGGGGTCGTCGACGAACAGGCTGCGGAACGCGCTCCGCCAGGGATCGGCCGACAGGACGTAGTTGCGCCAGACGGGGAGGTAGTACGTCGGCGCCACGATCTCCGAGAGGTCGACCCGGCTCCACCAGGTGCCGAGG
>JBOHRW010000088.1:0-1573 GCA_050732935.1 Gemmatimonadota bacterium | reverse complement strand
GCCATGAGGAGGACCGCGATTCCCGCAGCCGCCGGCTCGCCGAGTGGTCGCGGCAGGCTTCGAACGAGGTCCGCGGCCCAGGCGGCGAGACGGGCCTTCATTCGGATGCCCGTTCGGGTAGCGGGATTCTGACGATCATCGCGAGATCATCGCGGGAGAGGGGATCCGCGGCAAGCGGCAACATAGTCACGGACGGTCCGAAGTCGCAACGAGCCGGGGCGCCGACCGTGCCACGGCTTCGTTGACGCCCTGTGGGGCCGCTCCTAGACTCCCGTCATGAATCCCCCGTCCGAGCTTGACTTCTCGGAAGAGTGGAAGGAGATCCTCGAGCAGGCTCGGGAGAAGATCGCCGACCGCCTGGCGCGCGACGAACGAGCCCATCCCGAGGGCGGGGCCGAGGCGGACTTTCGCGGACACTACGATCGCCTCCTCGAGGACCTACGTGGCTTCCTCGAAGAGATCCCGCAGGTCGAGCACGAGCCTCACGGTCCGACGGGGCTGAGGATTCGCTTCGACCCCACGGACCGCGAGGTCCGGATGACCGCGCTCGAGGATCAGGCTCTCGTGCACTTCGTCTTCGGCCACACCACGCTGGGGACGCTCCATCGCGCCGAGCATCACGCGGCCCGCCCGTTCGGAGACCGCCCGCCCGACGTCCCCCGGCTGCTGCGCCAGATCCTCTCCTTCCTGATCGAGGGGGTCGAGCCGCGCTGGCTCACCCACCGGCCCGCCCCGGAATCGCCTGATCACGAGGGGGGCCCGGCGCCGGAGGTCCTAGAGCTCCCGCTCGACTGACAGGCTCCTCGGGAGCCGTCGTATCGAACAGCGCAAGGAGATCCACTCCTAGGCCGGCCGGTCGCCGACCGAACCATAGAGCACCGGAAGGGCCCACCCTTCCGGGCTCTTTTCTTGTCACGATCCCCCCGCCCGCGGGCCCTGTCCCCCTCTCCGCCTCCTGGTTACTCCTTGGCCGCTTTCTTGCTTCAACCCACCTGTCCACAATGCAGGGAGCAGAGAGCCACGCCCTAATATGAGAATCCCCAACGCACGTACGTACGCCTCGGTTGCCGCGGCGATCCTGGCGGCCTTCATGGTCGGGCTCGCGTCCGGATGGGAAGGCACCGTCCAGGGCCACACCCTCATGGAGATGGTCGCCGTCGTCCTGGCAGTGGTGGTCGGGCTGGTCGCCCTGGTTCGCTTCCGGACCGTCCGCGACAGCACCTCGCTCTTCCTGGCGACCGGGTTTCTCGGCACGGCTATCCTGGACGGCTGGCACCTCCTCATCACCAGATCCCAATTCGGCATCGGCTTCGCGACCACCCCCTCGGCCCTGAGCGCTTGGAGCTGGAGCGTCTCGCGGACGTATCTCGCATCGATGATGCTGCTCGGCTGGTGGTTCTCGCGGAAGCCGGATCGTTCCGGGGCCCGCGGGCCGATCCGGGGTCGGACGATCTATGGCCTGACCGCTCTCCTGGCCATGGTCAGCTTTCTGCTCCCCGGCTTCGTGGCTCTCCCGACCGCCTACGCCTCCGACTCCTTCTGGCACCGCCCCGGCGAGCTTCTCGCCGGTGCT
>JBOHRW010000087.1:0-3910 GCA_050732935.1 Gemmatimonadota bacterium | reverse complement strand
AAACCGGCCACGGCGTGAGCCGAGACCTCCCCGTCCCCACCCGATCCGCCTATCACACGGTCGGGAAGCCGAGATCCGTTCCCCGCTGCTGTGGGGCGGGCCACCGCGCCGTGACCACCTTGCCGCGCGTGTAGAACTTCACCCCTTCCATCCCGTGCACGTGGGCGTCGCCGAACAGCGGCGCCTTCTACGCCATCCACAACGACGGCAACATCGCCGCGCCGTCGCGAGATCCTCCGCGCAAGGGAGGAAGTCTGCCGGCTCTTCTTCGACGAAACTACCTCCGACTGCTCCTCCCGCGGCCTGCTCGAGTACTTCCTCAGGTTCGCCATCGCCGCTCGACAGCCAGGCGCTTCCCGTTAGAGCGAAAGAGACGGGCATTCGTCACTCCCGCTCGAAGCGTGCCAGCTCGTCCAGCTGTCGAGCTGCGCGGGGCAGGCTGCAGCCGGCCATGTCGTCCATCATGCGCCTGAGCGTCCCCGATGCGGGCGGATGATCCGCGAACCGGCGGGCCAGCCAGACGGTCAGGAGCATCCCCGCCGCACCGACGGCGAGCGAGACCCGGATCCACCCCGGCGACTCGGCATAGAGATCGATGCCGAACAGCCACATCGCACCGACCATCGTGCTGGGGATCCACAGGACCCACCAGGGCAGGCCCAGAAACATCGTCGTCCGGACGCGGAAGCGATGGAGCTGGGCAAGCTGACGCTGAATCGTCAGCACCGGCGCGGAGTAGTCGATCCGGCCGATCATCAGCACCTGGAGCACGCTGAGGCAGATCGTGATCACTCCATAGGCGTGCAGCACCAGGCCGGCAACGAGAAGGTGCGTGGTCTCGCGGTGCTCGATCCAGAACGGCGCGACGACCACAATGACCGCGATCCAGATCAGGATCTGGGTGATCTGCCCCCAGCCCACTCGGCGGATCGCGGAACGTGACTTGTCCAGCTTTCTTTCCCTGATGTCCCGCAGGACCAGCGCTTCGGCGCTGTCCAGGTGGCCCTCGATCTGGGTCCAGGCGGTTCTCAGCTCGTCGAGCTCCATCGTCATTCTCCTGCCTTCGTGGGATCAGTCGTCAGAAAAGTCATCGCGGATTCGCTGTTTGAGCCGGTTGAGCTTGGTGGCCACGTTGGTCTCGCTGATGCCGAGCACTTCGGCGATCTCGCGATAGCTGCGGTCCTCGAGATACAGCAGCATCAGCGCACGGTTGAGATCGTCGAGCCGGTCGATGACGCGGTAAAGGGTGCGCGTGCGATCGTCCGGCTCGTGCGGGGCGGGATCAGGGATCGCGGCCAGCGCGTCCTCGTCGAGGGATGCCACGTGCCGGTTGCGATGACCGGCGCTGCGCAGATGCGAGATCGCCACGTTCAGCGCGATCCGGTACATCCAGGTCGAGAAACTCCGCGTCTCGTCGTAGCCCGGATACGCGCGCCACAGCTGCGCGCAAATCTCCTGGGCCAGGTCGCGGCGATCCTCGGGGTGCCGGCAGTAGGTGTTGGCGACCTTGAGCACGATCCCCCGGTTCTGCTCCAACAGGACCTGGAATCGCGCCTGGGGCGACTTCGTGGCCGCCTCCGCTACGTGCATGGTTGCTGTCCCATCTCGTGACACTCCCTATGATTCGTGCGGGAGGCCGGAAAAGTCACAGCGCGTTCGTGAAAACCGGCTCGCGAGGGGGTCCATGATGTGCCGAGGTCGTCCCGCCCGCGGGAAAGGGCTACGATCTGCGGCCGATGGAATCCACCCCGAAAAGTCTTCTCCGCCTGAGCGACCCGCGCGGCAAGTGGGTGCTCGCCACGACGGTCCTGGGATCGGGCGTGGCGATGCTCACGGCCACGGTCGTCAACGTCGCCCTGCCCGCCATCGGGCGCGATCTCGGCGCCGACATCTCCGACCTGCAGTGGATCCTGAACGGCTACCTCCTCACGCTGGCGGCCCTGATCCTACTGGGCGGCTCGCTGGGTGACCGCTACGGGCGGCGCCGCGTGTACGTGGTCGGCGTTGTCTGGTTCGGGGTGGCCTCGGTCCTCTGCGCCCTCGCCCCCAACGTGATCACGCTGATCGCGGCCCGCGCGCTCCAGGGGATCGGGGGCGCCCTCCTGACCCCGGGCAGCTTGGCCATCATCCAGGCCGGCTTTCATCCCGATGACCGTCCGGCCGCGATCGGCGCGTGGTCGGGGCTGACCGGGATCGCCGGCGCCATCGGGCCGCTCGTCGGGGGCTACCTGGTCGACGCCGCCGGCTGGCCCTGGATCTTCCTGGTCAGCGTGCCGGTCGCGGCGTTCGTGGTCTGGGCCGCGCTCCGCCACGTGCCCGAATCGAGCAATCCTGAGGCGGACGGCCCGCTCGACATCGCCGGCGCGAGCCTGGGCTTCGTCGGGCTGGCGGGCATCACGTACCCGATCATCCAGGTCTCCGAGCAGGGCTGGACGCCGCTCCTGGTGGGCGTCGGCGTGGTGGGGCTGGCCGCCCTGGCCGGCTTCGTATGGACCGAGCGCCGAAGCGAGCACCCCATGCTGCCGCTCGGGATCTTCTCCTCGCGGCAGTTCACGAGCGCCAACCTGGTCACGTTCGTGGTCTATGCGGCGCTGGGCGGGGTGTTCTTCCTGCTGATCGTCCATCTCCAGACGGTGGTGGGCTATTCGGCGCTTCTGGCCGGGGCCGCTCCCCTGCCGATCACGTTCCTGATGCTGATCGGGTCCGCCCCCGCGGGCAGACTCGCCCAGCGGATCGGCCCGCGCCTGCCCCTGACCGCGGGGCCGCTTCTGATCGCCGGCGGCATGCTGCTCATGCGACGGATCGGCGCCGGCGCCGACTATGCCACGACGATCCTGCCCGCGCTGGTCGTCTTCGGTGTGGGGTTGACGTTGACGGTGGCGCCCGTCACCGCCACCGTCCTGGCCGCGGCGGACGACCGCCACGCGGGGATCGCGTCGGGGGTCAACAACGCTGTGTCGCGGGCGGCCCAGCTCATCGCCGTGGCCGCGCTTCCCGCACTCGTGGGCCTGGCGGGGGTGGACTATCTGGAGCCGCGGGCGTTCGCCGCCGGCTTTCGCGAGGCGATGCTCCTGACGGCCCTGGTCGCCGCGGCCGGCGCCGCGGTGGCGTGGGTCGGGATCCGCGACGACGTCCTCGAAACCGCGCCCGAGCGGGAAGTCGACCCGTTCAGGCACTGCCCGGTCGATGGTGCCCCGTATCGGACATGAGTGGGGGGACGGCCATCGCCTCTTGATATCGTGGATGCCGCTTCTATAGCCTTGGCGCCAGCCCTTTGGTTCCTTCCACCCCTTTCACCCGGAGACAACGGTGTCGAGAATCGTGATGAGATCGGGGCCGGCGTGCATCCTCATGGCGGCCTGGGGTCGCCGCAAAGTCGAATCCGGGCACGGATTGGCCGGATTCGCCCTGACGCTTCTGAGCACCCTTGCCGGAGCCTACACGGCGGACGCACAGACCCTCGGGCACCGGATCCTCTTCCCCGATTCCACGACCATCTCCGAGGACGACCAGCGTGCGATCTTCGATCTGCTCGGCTACGCGGTTTCGGCGGACGGTACCTCCCTCGAGGCCATGGACTGCGGGCCGATCTATGTCAGCCGGGTCGAGGAGCGACCTGAAGGAAAGCCATGATCCGAGCGCCGTATTCACGGCTCACGACGGCCTTCATGGCCTGTTTCGCGAATATCTTCTGGGGCTGGTTGCTGCGCGCAGCGGAAATGGCCAAGCCGCCGAGGCGCACGCCAGGAGGGTAGCGGCCATGCAGGTCACCGAGTACGTAGGGAGTCTCGCGCACGATCTCGCGCAGGGAGTCCGCGGCCACGCGCTGCGCCAGCAGGGCCGGTCGAGGGAAGCCCTCGAGGCCTTTCGCCGGATCCGACTCGAGAACAGCTACGACGCCATTCTGTGG
>JBOHRW010000086.1:0-16465 GCA_050732935.1 Gemmatimonadota bacterium | reverse complement strand
CCGAGCGGCCCGATCCGCGTGCTTGACAATCCATAAGCATCAGCTTATACGTTATCCGTGCAGAGCGCGGCCGTGGTCGAAGACAAGATCTTCCAGGCTCTGGCGGACCCCAGCCGCCGGGCGATCTTTGTGTCGCTCACGCGTGGCGAAGCAGCGGTGAAGGACCTCACGGCGCGCTTCGACATCTCGCAGCCAGCGGTCTCGCAGCACCTCGCCACTTTGAAAGACGCCGGCCTGGTGAACGGCCGGCGCGAGGGGCGCTGTGTCTACTACGGGGTGGAGCCGCGCGGGATGAAGCCGCTCATCGACTGGATCGCGCACTACCGCGCCTTCTGGACGGAGCACGTCGATCGCCTTGAACGACTACTGAAGAAGATGGACCAATGACTCCCGTCGACAAAACCGCACCATCGCAACGCGAATTCATTGCATTCGAATTCGACCTGCATCATTCGCCGGAGAAGGTGTGGCGCGCGCTCACCGACCCCGTACTGCTCGCGGAGTGGCTCCTGCCCGTCGTCGATCTCAAGCTCGAGCCGGGGGCGGCGTTCAGGTTCAAGACGCAGCCGTATCCCGGTTGGGATGGCACTGTGAATTGCCGGTTCGTCGTGATCGAAGCACATCGGAAGCTCAGCTACACGTGGAGCGTCCCCTTCCTGGACACCGTCGTGACGTTCACACTCACGCCCACGGCGTCGGGCACGCGCCTGTCCCTCGTGCAGTCGGGCTTCAAGCCGGACCAGAAGCAGAACTTCGCCGGCGCGCGCTACGGCTGGAAGCTGATGGGCGGGAAGCTCGTCGACCTGCTCGCGAGGATCCCATGAGCCGGTCGAGGCTCGTGGCCTACGTGCTCCGCGTGCAAGCGAGCGGCGACGGCTTCGTGCGCCTCGGCTACCCGCTGCACTTCGTCACGCTCGGCGAGCAGGACGCTCTCGCCGAAGGCGGTTACGTAGTACTGGTAGGTGTGCCCGATCCGCTTCGGGCTCGTCTTCAGAGGAGATCCGATTGAACTGGAACACGTGGGTTCGGCAGATCCACCGCTGGCTGTCCATTGCCTTTACGGTGGGCGTCATCGTCAACACCGTCGCCATCGTCGCCGTGGGACAGGGGGAGCCTGCCGTCTGGGTGTACTTCCTGGCGCTGCTCCCGCTCGCCTTGCTCCTGTTCACCGGTCTGTACTTGTTCGTGCTGCCGCATGCCACCAAGTGGCGCAGCGGGCGACGCACCGACTGAACGGGCGGCCGGCCGCACGACGAAAGGCCGCGTCGCCCATACACGAATCTCAACGTGCCCTTCGAGGTCGAAGTCACCGAAGCTAAGGAGTGAACAAAATGGGCGGCAAGACATTTAAGAAGTCGGCGAAGGTCGCAAAGAAGGCCGCTGCCAAGCGGGTCGCTGCGAAGGCGGCCAAACCGCGCAAGGCGGACGCCAAGTCATCCGACCATATGAGCGCATCCAAGCGGATCGACAAAAAAATCGCGGACTTGGGCGATTGGAGAGGCGAGAGGTTGGCCGAAATCCGCAAGCTCATCCACGAGGTCGACCCCGAGGTGGGTCGAAGAATGGAAGTGGATGGGGACCCCCGTCTGGTCGCACGAGGGGATGTACGCCCTCGCCAACGCCCACAAGGACAAGGTGAAGCTCACGTTCTTCCACGGAGCCAAGCTCCCCGACCCCAAGAAGCTCTTCAACGCGGGCCTGACCGGGAACAAGTGGCGGGCGATAGACTTTCGCGAGGGAGACAAGACAGACAAGCCCGCGCTCAAGGCGTTGCTGCGCGAGGCGGTGGCTTACAACACCAAGCACTCGGTACCAAAGAGCAAAGGTTCGAGAGCCTAGAACGCGTGCGTAGATTCCGCGCGACTTCGCGTGCGTGTAGCGTCGCGTTACGACGTCGTTTCCTTATCGTCTCCAAACACTTCGCTCGCCTTGCGAGCGATTCCCAAGCTGGTGGTCGTTTCGATCGGGAGGTCCACGCCCGGGTCGGTCTCCGTGATCTCGCGCTCGGGCCGGACCCGGATGCGCACGACCTCCGGGCTTTGCTTGTCGAATCGCGGCGTTGGCAGCAGACTCAGGGTGCCAGCACGGAACACGATGTCCGCCGCCAGGGGTTCGTCTCAAGAGAGTCTTGGGGAGCCATTTCGCCTCACGCCTCCCGCAGATAGCCCCAGTTGTGCAGGCGGTCGTGGTCCTCGAACCAGCGGTCGCCGATGTCGGTCCGGTAGTACATGTTGGGGATCATGATGTTGCCGATCCGGTTGTAAGTCTGCGCCTGCGCCCGGCGCATCGTCTGGCCCATCCCGACCACGATCAGCACGACCCCCGACGTGCCGGTGATGACCCACTCGCCGTTGACCAGCTTCACGTCCTCGATGTGGACGCCCGTCGTCTCCGGCTTCCGGAAGATGATGACGCGCTCCTCCGAGTTGGCCTCGAAGGTCTGGGGATCGTCGAAGGGGAAGGGCGGAACCACGATCCGTACACCGACCTGGAAGCCGGATCTGGCCTTCAGATCGACCTTCTCACCGCGCGCGAGGGCGGCCAGCAGCTCGCCCATCGGGGTCGTCAGCCCCTCCTGCTGGATCGAGATCGTCGGATAACCGAAGCGCGCCGTGAACTCGAGCGGATAGATGCCCTGCGAGTTCACGATGCAGTTCAGGTCGATGTATCCGACGTAGCCCTCTTCGCGTAGCTTCTCCTCCACCTTCCTCAGCGTCTGGTTGAAGATCCGGTTCGGCTGGCTCCAGTACATGGCCGTCCCCATCTCGCCGGTGGATGGCCCGATGTTGCCGGGGAAAAGCTTCTTGTGCTCGAAGTTGACGTTGATCGGTGTCAGGAACTCGCTGCCGTTGAAGAACGCGCCGATCGCGATCTCGACACCGGTCCGGCGCTGCTGGAGCTGGAAGGTCCGGACCCGGTCCGCGTAGACCTTCTTGTACGACTCGAGCACGTGGATCACGTCGGTGCCGTCCTCGTCCTCGCCCACGAACAGGAGCCGCTTGATGTTCTGCGCCTCTCCGCTGGGTTTGATGACGTAGCGCACCGGATTCGAGCGCACGTACGCGATCGCGTCGTCGAAGGACGAGAACTCTTCGAACGGAATGATCGGGATCCCGAAGCCGCGGAGCTCGTTCTGCCCGAAGGCGCGGTCGTCCTCCAGCCGATCGGTGTAGGGCGTGCCGCCGACAACCGCCTTGCCCGCCTTCCGCAGCCGGTCTGCGTCCTCTCCCATCCCCAGCACGTCGTCGAACACGATCACGTCGGCCCACTCCGCGTCCGCCTTCCAGTCGGTGGACTTGGGAACGAAACCGTCGCCGATCGAGCGCGCGGGCTTCTTCTTGATGTAGTACCGGACCTCGTGGCCCTCCTTCACGACCTGCCATGCGATGTCGGTGATCAGGGCGTCGAAGGACACGAACAGGAACCGGATCTTGTCGCTCATTCCACCTCGGCCAGTCGGGACGGCGCGCAATGTAACGGTTAGCTTGTGCTCGCGTGGAGACGCAAGCGCTCGCCGCACTCCTCATCCTGCTCATGATTCCCTGTCTGTTCCTGATCCCGCTGGGCCTTCCGGGAACCTGGATCATGCTGGGCCTGCTGGGGCTCGCCGTCTGGGCCGGGGCCGTGGCGTGGTGGCTCTGGCTGGCCCTGATCGCGGTGGCCGGCGCGGCCGAGGTGGCCGAGTTCTTCATCCTGCGCCATACGAGCCGCGCCTTCGGGGGGTCGCGCCGTGCCTTCTGGGGGGCGATCCTCGGCGGGGCGATCGGCGTCTTCGTCGGCCTCCCCTTCCCGGTCCCCGTGGTCGGGTCGCTCGTCGGCGGGCTCCTCGGGACGCTCCTCGGCGCCGCTCTGGTGACGTACCGGGAGACGCGCCACGTCCGGTCCGCCGGCCGTGTCGCCTGGGGTACGCTGATCGGCCGGGCTTTCGCTGCCGCCGCCAAGACCGCGGCCGGGGTCGTGGTTCTCGTCATCGGCGCCGCGGCGCTCTTCCTGCAATGACGATCGACGCCGTCGTCTTCGATCTGGACGGCACGCTGGCCGATACCCTGAGCGACATCGCGGCGGCGATGAACTACGCCCTCGCGCGAAACGGGCTCCAGGAGCGGGACCCGGACGAGTACCGGAGCCTGGTCGGAGAAGGTGTGATCCGGCTGGTCGAGCGCGCGGTGCCGGTGGATCGCGGAGACCTCGTCGAGCCGGTGCTCGCGGACCTGCGCGCCCACTATGGTCGGCACATGCTGGACCGGACGCGGGCCTACCCGGGTGTCCCCGAGCTGCTGGACAGGCTGGGCGAACGCGGCCTCCCGATGGCCGTGCTCAGCAACAAGCCACAGGCCGCTACGAGCTGGATGGTGGAGCGAATGTTCGGTGAGAACCGCTTCGCGGCGGTGCGGGGCGGGCGCGAAAATATGCCCCTCAAGCCGGATCCCACCGCGCTGCTCGAGATCGTCCGCGACATCGAAGTCGAGCCCCGCCGGTTGGCTTACGTCGGCGATACCCGCACCGACATGGAGACCGCCGTCGCGGCGGGCGTTCTTCCCGTGGGCGCGGCCTGGGGCTTTCGGGACCGCCACGAGCTGGTCGAGCACGGCGCCCGCGCCGTCATCGCCCGCCCCCTCGAGCTCCTGGATCTCCTGGACGGTGGCCCTTCCGGACCGGCCACATCGATCGGCGGGTTCGCGGCTTCCGAGTGAGCCCGCTGCTGGCCGTCCTCCGCTTCCGACGGGTCGAGGAGCACGATCGCGGTCGGCCCTTCGCTCATCATGCGGTGCCGCCACGCGCCTTCGCGCGCGCCCTCGCCTGGATTCAGCGGAACGACTGGACCGTGCTCGACGCCGACCGCTTCCTGAAGGGCCTCGACGAGCTCGACCGCCTCCCCGAGCGCTCGGTCCTGGTCACCATCGACGGACCGTACCGCTCGCTCATCCGTGACGCGCTGCCCATCCTACGCGCGCACGGGCTCCCGGCCGTGGTCTTCGTGCCCGTTCACTTCATCGGCCGCGAGGCGGTCTTCGAGGCCGAGTCCCATCCGTCCCCGGTCTGCACGCTCAACGACCTGCGGTACCTGGAGAACCAGGGACTGTCGGTGCAATCGCAGGGGGTCTCGAGCCGGTCCTTCGACATCCTCTCCAAGCCGGAGCGGGAGTGGGAGATGATGCGCTCGCGTCAGGCGCTGGAGGCGGCGCTCCAGCGGCCGGTAGAGCTGTTCGCCTTTCCCCGTGGCGATCCCGGCCCCGACCCCGTGGCGAGCGCGGAGACGGCCCGCCGCTGCGGGTACCGCGCGGCCTTCGTCTGCCGGGGCTCCGTGAACCGGCTCGCCGAGGCCGATCGTTTCCGTCTCGCCCGCGTGACCGTGGGGCCGACGACCGACCTCGCGGATACGCTGGGGCGTCCGGGCGGAGCGGCGCTTGCGTGAGTCGCGGACGGGATCGAACATAGGGCCCCATGCGATTCGCTCCGCTCCGCTTCGCCTTCGCGCTGGCCGTCCCCTTCGCCGTCGCTTGCGCGTCGGCCGAGCGGAACCCTGCGCCCGACCTCACCGCGCCGAGCGCCCCCGAGCGCCCCCGGCTGACTCCCGTGGACCCGTCGCCGGCCTTCCAGGACGCCATCCAGAACGGCACGCGGATGCGAACCGGCCGGCCCGGTCCCGCCTACTGGCGCCAGCGCGCCGACTACAGCCTCCGGGCCCGCCTCGTGCCGGACGACCGGCAGCTCCTGGGGACCGCGCGCATCGTCTACCACAACGAGTCCCCCGACACGCTGCGGGAGCTGAACCTGGCGCTTCTCCAGAACCATCACGCAGCGGGGGCGATGCGCTCGTCACCCGCCGAGGTGACCGGAGGCATCGAGCTCGGGGGAGTGGCCGTCGATGGCCGGAATCTCGAGCCGATCACGGGCGAGGAGGAGGATGACCGGCCGGGTTACGAGGTCTTCGGCACCCGGATGCGGATTGTCCCGCCTGCGCCCGTTCCCCCCGGCGGGGCCGCGGAGATCGTCATCGACTACCGGTTCCGGATCCCCCAGGTCGGAATCGGCGGGCGCATGGGTTACAGCGGCGAGGACCTCTTCTACATCGCGTACTGGTATCCGCAGATGGCCGTCTACGACGATGTCGTGGGATGGCAGGTCGATCAGTTCCTCGGCAACGCCGAGTTCTACGCGGACTTCGGGATTTACGACGTGACGATCGAGGCCCCGTCCGGATGGCTCGTGCGGGCCACCGGCGAGCTGATGAACCCCGACGAGACGCTGGCAGCCCCCATCCGGGAGCGGCTCCAAGCCGCGGTCACGAGCGACACGATCGTCCACGTCGTAACGGAGATGGACTTCGACCAGCAGACCGTCGACGGCGGCACGCTCAGCTGGCGCTTCCGGGCCGACTCGGTCCACGATTTCGCCTTCAGCGCCACGCGCGCCTCGCTCCTCGACGCCACCCGCGCGCCGGTCGGCGATCGTAACGGGGACGGGACGACCGACTACACGCGGATCGAGGCCCTCTACCGGCCGGCGGCTCCCCTGTGGCGGGAGACGGCCCGGTACGCCGCCCACGCCATCGACTTCCTGAGCCGATATACGGCGCTCGCCTATCCCTGGCCGCACATGACTGCGGTCGAGGGCGGCGGGATCATCGGCGGAGGGATGGAGTTCCCGATGATGACGCTGATAGGCGACTACAACGAGCGCGGCGCTGATGCACTCTATTACGTGGTCGCCCACGAGCTCGCCCATATGTGGATTCCGATGATCGTCGCCAACGACGAGCGACGATATGCCTGGATGGACGAAGGGTCTACGACCTTCCACGAGAACCGCGCTCGAGAGGAATTCTTCCCCGACCAGGACAGCGGCGAGGCGGATCGAGAGGACTATGTCGAGACCGCCCAGGCGGGGCTCGAAGGGGAGATCATGCGCCTCTCCGACTATCACTATCCGGGCCCCGCCTACGGGGTCGCCTCCTATGACAAGCCGGCGCAGGTCCTGCGTTCCCTGCGGGGCTTGCTGGGCGAGGAGACGTTCCTGACCGCGTGGCGCGCGTTCATCGAACGCTGGGCCTGGAAGCACCCCTACCCGTGGGACCTTTTCAACACCTTCGAGGACATCTCGGGGCGCGACCTCGACTGGTTCTGGCGGAGCTGGTACTACGAGATCTGGCTGCTCGACCAGGCGCTGACGGAAGTCTCCACGACGGGCGACACGATCGAGATCGTGGTCGAGGACCAGGGCCGTGTGCCGATGCCGACACCACTGATCGTCACGCGTGTCGACGGATCGGTCGAGCGCCACGAGATCCCGGTCGATACCTGGCTGAGCGGCCGGCTGCGGGCGGTCGTGACCGTGCCGGCCGAGCCCGCCGTGACCCGCGTGGAGATCGATCCCGAAGAGCTCTACCCCGACGTCGACCGCTCCGACAACGTCTGGACGGCGAGCCCGTCCTCTCCCTGACGGCGGGCGACGGAGCCCGGCCGGCGGCGCTCGTGACCGGCGCCTCGAGCGGCATCGGTCGTGAGCTGGCCGGGCTCTTCGCCGCGGATGGCCATGAGCTGGTCCTGCTGGCCCGCGGGATGGACCGGCTCGAGTCCACCGCGGCCGAGCTGGAGGCACGCCACGGGATCATGGCCCACGTCCTTTCCGAGGACCTCGCCGATCCTGGAGCGCCCGACCGGATCGTCGAGAGTGTGAGGAACCTGGAGCTCGTTATCGACCATCTCGTCAACAACGCCGGATTCTCCGTCTACGGCCCGTTCCTCGAGACCGATCGCGAGGCCGAGCGGAACATGCTCCAGGTGAACTCCGTAGCGCCGACCGCGCTCGCCAGGCTGTTCGCGCCGGGAATGGCGGCTCGCGGAACAGGGAGGATTCTCAACGTGGCCTCGACCGCGGCCTTTCAGCCCGGACCGGGGATGGCCGTGTACTACGCCACCAAGGCCTACCTGCTCTCCCTCTCGGTCGCGCTGTCCGTGGAGCTGGAGGGGACCGGCGTGTCGGTGACCGTCCTCTGCCCCGGGGCGACCCGGACGCGTTTCGTCGAGCGTGCCGGGCTCGAGCGGTCACGCCTCTTCAACAATGAGCGATTTCTGTTGGATCCCGGCGCGGTGGCCCGCGCGGGCTACGCGGGGATGCTGCGGGGGGATCGGGTGGTCGTGCCGGGCGTCATCCACAAGGCCCACGACCTTGCCGCGCGGTTCGTTCCTCGCGGGCTGGCGGCTCGCATGGTCAGCGAGATCCAGGCCCCGCTGGATTGAGCCGCCAGGCCAGGACCAGGCCCGCCAGCGTCCACCCGATGACCAGATGGAAGGCCGCGACCAGGGAGTAATCGAGCGGAAAGCGCCACCAGTTCCAGTCGACCAGCCGCGACTGGAGGGCGGCGAACCCGGCCAGCAGCGCGATGAAGAGCACGCGACTCCCGAAGCCGGGAAGGGCGGGCGCGGCGGCGGCGAGGAGCGCCGCCGCCAGGAACGCCGCCACGAGGTTGAGGACGAACCCGCGCCCGAGAAGCCACGGGCTGAAGGGATCGGAGCCGGTCGCCGAGAAGACGAGCAAGTTGATGTTCGGCCCCCGGCGGTAACGCTCCATCCACGCGTCCGGATCCGCGCCCCCTTCGGCACCGGGATAGTGATATAGCCCGCTGCCCGGCACCCGTTCCCGAAGCGCTTCGGTCACGGCCTCGCCGTCCGGAACGGTCTCCATCACCATGCGGTGCCACGGGAGAACCGCCCACGAGACGGCCCCCCAGAGCGTCACGACGATCGCCGCCAGCAGCGCGGCGACCAGCAGCCTCCGCATCGCGACCGGTCAGGCCTCGTTCAGATGGCCATTCACGAGCTTGGTCATCTCGAACATGCTGACCTTCGCCTTGCCGTCGAAGACCGGCTTCAGGTTGTCGTCCGCGACGATCATCCGCTTGTTGCTCGGATCCTGCAGATTGTTCTTCTTGATGTAGTCCCAGAGCTTCTTGGTGACTTCCGTGCGAGGCTTCGGCTCGGCGCCCACGACCTTGGCCAGCGCGCTGTCCGGCCGCATCGGCTTCATGAACGCGGGGTTGGGCTTCCGTTTCTTCTTCTGCTCGGCCATCCTTCGCTCTCCTCGAAGAGGTCGGGGTCGGTGGGACTTGGAAACGGTGACGTCAGAGGTGGTGCGCGAGCGACCCGGGGGCTCCGCTCCGGCCCCCTCTTCGTAAAACGATCGCGGCCGAAGCGCAAGGCCACGTCCCCAGGGAATCTAACACCCTGCCTCTCCCGGGCGAGCCCCCAACCGTCGTTGCACGCTCGTTTTCCCACAGCTGTTCAAAACGAGAGCGGGTGACCTCCTACTGCACGCCGTAGGCCAGCATGGCGTCGGCCACCTTCAGGAACCCCGCCACGTTCGCCCCCTTCACGTAGTCCACCCGGCCGTTCACGGTCCCGTGCTCCACGCACTGCTCATGGATGCGATGCATGATCTTCTGGAGGCGCTCGTCGATCTCCTCCCGCGACCAGCTCATCCGCAGAGCGTTCTGCGTCATCTCGAGGCCCGAGATCGCGACGCCGCCGGCGTTGACGGCCTTGCCCGGACCGTGGAGAACCCCGGCGTCCTTCAGCACCCGAGCGGCGTCGGGCGAGACCGGCATGTTGGCCCCCTCGCAAACCGCGCGGCACCCGCCCTCCACCAGGGCGACCGCGTCCTCCGCCTGGATCTCGTTCTGGGTTGCGCAGGGAAAGGCCACGTCCCCCGGGATCCGCCATGGCTTCTCTCCGGCCAGGAACTCCGCATCGAACTCGGCGGCGTACTCCCGCAGGCTCCCGTGCCGGTCCTTGAGGTCGATGAGGTACTCCAGTCGCTCGGGGGTGACCCCGTCCGGTTCGTGGATCGTCCCGTCACGGTCGGAGAAAGACACCACCCGGGCCCCCAGCTCGAGCAGCTTCTGGGTCGCGTACTGGGCGACGTTGCCGGCACCCGAGACGAGGCACTTCCGGCCGGCGAGTCCCTCCTCGTTCGAGGCCAGCATGTCGTGAGCGAAATACACCGCCCCGTAGCCGGTCGCCTCGGTGCGGAGAAGGCTTCCGCCATAGGCGGCCCCTTTGCCGGTCAGCGCACCGGTCCATTCGTTCTGCAACCGTTTGTACTGCCCGAACAGGTAGCCGATCTCCCGCGTCCCCACACCGATGTCCCCGGCGGGAACGTCCACGTCCTTGCCGATGTAGCGGAACAGGGCGGTCATGAACGACTGGCAGAAGCGCATCACCTCGTCGTCCGAGCGGTGCTTGGGATTGAAGTCGGCGCCTCCCTTGGCCCCGCCCATGGGAAGCGTCGTCAGGCAGTTCTTGAAGGTCTGCTCGAACCCCAGGAACTTCAGGATGCTCAGGTTGACCGACGGATCGAAACGAAGCCCTCCCTTGTACGGGCCGATCGCGTTGTTGAACTGCACCCGATAGCCGCGATTCACGTGGACGTTCCCTGAGTCGTCCTCCCACGCGACCCGGAACATGATGATCCGGTCGGGCTCGGTCATCCGCTCCAGGATGCGCTCCTCCGTGTACCTGGGATTGGCGTTGATCACCGGAATGACGCTCTCGGCGACATCGTGGACCGCCTGGTGGAACTCCGGCTCGCCCCAGCTGCGCCGGATGACGTCCTGCATGAAGTCGTCGAGGTTCAGGTGCGGCTCTCCTCGCGCTGCTCCAGCGTCGGGCTGCCCGGGCGCTGGATCCGGTAGACGCCGGCCGCGATCAGACCTCCGAGAACCGGCGCCACCACGTAGAGCCAGGCGTTCGACAGCGTCCCGCCCGCGGCCAGACCGTCGAACAGGATGGGACCCAGCCCCACGGCGGGGTTGAAGGCTCCGCCCGAGATCCCGCCGCCCGCAAAAGCGCCGACCGCGACGGTGAACCCGATCGCCAGGCCATAGAAGGAGTTGCCCTTGGTTTCGGGAGCGGTGGCGGTCTCGAGGACCACGAGGCCGAGCGCGAGGGTGAAGAGGATCTCCACCAGAAAAGCGCCGAGGACGGTCGCCGTGTCCCCGGGGGCGGGAGCGAACGTCTCCCAGGTGATGGCCCACGTCGCCACCGCCGCCAGGAAGGAGCCGAGGAGCTGGGCGATCCAGTAGGGGCCGACCTCCCGGGCGGGCATCGCGCCCCGCGCCCAGATCGCCAGGGTGACCGCCGGGTTGTAGTGGGCTCCCGAGATGTGCCCGCCCATGTAGACCATCACCATGAGCGCCGATCCGATCGCCAGAGGCGCCAACGGTGACTCGACGATCACCGTGAGACCGATCGTCAGCACCAGAAAGAAGGTTCCGATAAGTTCGGTCAGGAGCTTGCCCGTCATCTTCTCGCTCTCCGTCTACGGGGAGGTTGGTACGGAACGACCCAGAAGATGGAGCCAGCCCTATCTATACCGGGTTCTTAGACGGAGGCAAGCGTTCCGTGGCCGGCCGCGGCCGGCGACCTCTCAGGGGACCGTTTCGGTGCGGCCGGCCGGTGCCAGGTGGGACCGTAGCGCGGCGTTGCGCGAGTGGTTCAGGAACCCCTCACGAAGATCGGCCGGAATGTTCCGCGCCAGGGCATGCATGGCCCGCGCCGCGCGGGTCAGGGCGAGCAGCTCTCCTCGTCGGTCTCCCAGCGCACGGTGAACGTCGCCGAGCCGCTCGGCGGCCGCGCGCTCGAGAGAGATGATCCCCATCCGCGCCGCCTGGTCGGCCACCCGGGCGAGCTCCTCGGCGAGTGCGACCGTGGGCTCGAGGAATGCCTCCGCGTCGGCATCCAGGTATCGGATGAGGGTCGAATACGGGAGGCTCTGGAACTCCTCGCGCCCCCGCTTCCCGGGATCGTCCCCGCCCGCGCGGATCTCCGCTCTGCGCCGCTGCGCATCGATGAGCGCGGCCACCGGCGGGCTGACGTTGCGCCGGCCTCTCTCCTCGGCCCGCGCGAACGCCTCCGCCGCCTCGACCCAGCGATCGGATGCCGCGCGGAGCCGTCCTTGCCGAAGCTCGATCTCGGCCAGTTCCTCGAGAGCCCCCGCCTCCTCGGCCACCGTTCGCGCGTCATCGAGGGCCTGCTCGGCCAGACCATCGGCAAACATCCGGAGATAGGCATCGAAGAGATAGGTCCGGGTGGTGACGCGGTCGACGGGTCCGAGCAGATCATCGCCCTTCTCACGGCAGATTCGAAGATGCCGGATCGCGTCGTCCAGCCTCCCCAGCGCGATCTCGCAGTCGACCCGGTTCTGGAGCGTGATGTAGCGGGCCAAGGACCAGCCCATCTCCTCGAGCAGGCGCTCGGCGCGGGCCAATGTCTCCAGCGCTTCGCTCCACTCGCCGCGAATGGTCCAGACGCGACCGAGGTTATTGAGGGCCGAGTACTGCATCTGGCGATCCTCGATCGACTCCGCCGTCCGATAAGCCTGTCGGTAGTAGCGTTCGGCGCTGTCGACGTCAGCTTGCAGATCCATGAAGAGGTTGCCGATGTTGAGAAGGCTCTTCGCCGTCCCGAGGAGGTCGCCGTTCTTCTCGCGCAACTTGAGAGCCAGCGAGTGTTGCTCGAATGCGCGCTCAGCGGCGCTCTGATAGAGAAAAACAGCCCCGAGGCCATTGTGCAGATCGGCGGCCAGGAGCTCCTCCTTCTCGGGAAGGACCTCCAGGCCCGCTTCGTACAGGCGCGCCGCCGCTTCGAAATCGCCGCGATACCATGCCACCCGGCCGCGCCGCTCGATCCCGCGGGCGACCCACTCGGGACGGGACCCGGACCGGCCCCACTCCTCGAGCCGGCGGAACCATCCCTCGGCCTCGCCCAGATCCCCCCGCGTCACCAGCACGTCGCCCAGCGTCTCGCCGAACTGCGCGCGCTGGTCCGAGTCGGCAAAGACCTCGGCGTCGGAGGTGAAGACTTCGGCCGCCCGACGGAGGTGACGCTCGGCCGTCGGCAGGTCGTAGCCCGCCGCCGCCGACCGGCCGGCGATCCAGAGGTGAGGCGCGGCCGCTTTGGGGAGCCCGGCGTGCCAGTAATGGTGGGCGAAGAAGGGCGCTTCGGCCTCTCCACGATCGGAGAAGAGCTCCTCCCCGAGTCGAGCCGCGGACTCGTGGAGGACGTTGCGTACGCGCTGGAGAAGGCCGCCATAGGCCACTTCCTGCATGAGCGCGTGCCGGAACCCTTGCTCCTCCGGGGTCCGCTCCTCGATGAACCCCCGCTCCTGGAGGGATGCCAGCGCCTGGTCGAACCCGATCGGCTGCGCCTCCAGGCCGTACATCCGGGCCAGCAGCCGGGTCGGGAAGTGCATGCCCAGGACCGACGACATCTGGAGCAGGAGCTGGAGCGGCGGCTCGAGCCGATCGATGCGCGACATGATCAGACCCTGAACGGTGCCCGGAACCGAGCGGCGTCCTTCTTCGCCGACGTCCTCCATCGCCCGGATCAGCTCTTCCAGGAACAGCGGGTTCCCTTGGCTGCGCCGGATCAGCTCGCGCCGGTCCTCAGGTGCGAGCTCGTCCAGTCTGCCGCCCAGGAGCTTCTCGGCGGCCGCCTCGTCGAGGGGTCCGATCGTGAGCCGCTCGACTTCCTCGGCCAGCCAGGCCTCCAGCACACCGGGGCGCGCGGTCAGGAGCACCGGGATCCTCCCGCCCGCCAATGCCGGAAACAGGAAAGCGAGGAACTCGCGGGCGGTCTCGTCAGCCCAGTGGACATCCTCGAAGAGAATCGCCATCGGCGTCGTCCGCGCTACGGCGTTGAAGAGCGCGGCCAGCGCGAGCCAGCGGTTCTGGCGCGCTGTCTGTGGATCCTCGGCCTGATGCCCGTCGCCCTCCGGGACGGCCCCCGCCCCCACCTCTCGGGTGAGCCCCTCGATGCCGCGCCGATGAGCGTCGAATGCATCGCCCAGAAGGGCCTTCGCCCGATCCTCCAGCGCCCCCTCCCCGTAGGCTCCCAGCCGGTCGAAGAGCTCGACTTCCGGGGCCCGCTGGCCGGGAAGCCGGATCTGCGAGAAGGCAACCATGAAGCTGGGCAGCGCCGCCCGCTTGAGGCCCTCCGCGACCAGCCGGCTCTTCCCGGTCCCGGCCTCTCCCTCCACGACCAGGGCAGCCGCCCGGCCGTCGCCTGCCCTCAGGAATCCTGTCAGACGCGCGAGCTCCGTCTCGCGGCCCGCGAAGGGGCTCCACTCGCGCGCCGGGGAGCTGGCGCCACCGGAGTAGCGAACGATCCGGTACGCCCGGACCGGCTCGCTCTTTCCCTTGAGGTTCAGGGGCGGGAGCTCGATCTCCTCGAACCGGTCACGGACCCGCTCCTGGACCGCCTCGCTGACGAACACGGTGTTCGGCTCGGCGGCCGACTCGAGGCGCGACGCCACGTTCACCGTGTCGCCCAGGACCGTGTATTGGAGACGCATCTCCGTTCCCAGGTGTGCGGCCACGACCTCGCCCAGATGGATCCCCACCCGCAGGGCGAGCGGGATTTCCGACTCCGCGTTGTGGTCGGTGATCACGTCGAGCATGGCCAGGCCGGCGAGGACGGCCCTCTCGGCGTCGTTCTCGTGGGCGAGCGGAGCGCCGAAGAGCGCCATCACCGCGTCCCCGATGAACTTGTCGACGTAGCCCTCGTAGTCGTAGACGGTTCCGGCCAGTCGCTGGAGGAGAGGGTTGACGAGGAGCGTCACCTCCTCGGGATCGAGGCGCTCGCTGAGGGAGGTGTACCCCTTGAGATCGGCGAACAGGACGACCACCTCGCGCCGGTCGCCGCGCAGCTGGGATCGCGCGGCCTCGAACTTGGCGCGAAGCCCCGGCGGAAGTTCGGGCTCGCCCGTGGGCGGGGCTTCCGGCGGGGCCTCCGCGGCCGGAGTTTGAACGGAACTTCCACATTCGGGGCAGAACTTTGCCGCCTCGGGAAGTCGCGATCCGCACTGGATGCAGAAACTCATGGCCTCAATAGTGCCCAGTGAGAGGAAAAAACTTGACCATCGGCCGGGCGGTCACCTATTCTCTTGATTCTCTGGTCCAACCACAGTAACCCGCCAGGCCAGGCAGATTCCAGTCACCCAAGGCGGGGCACGGGGAATCCCGGCCCTCATTTCAGGAGGTAGCATGGTTCGAGCCTTTCTACTGTCCCTGGCGGTGTGCGGAATGCTCGTCGCGTGCAGCGACGATAGCGGAGACGTTCCGTCCTCTCCCGGCGAAGTGACCGCGGCCGGCCAGGGGTCCTGCCCGGCAGAGATCAGCGACCGGATCGCCAGCCTGTTCCCAGGCGGCCTGGAGAACGCGGCCACCCAACAGTGCAACAACGTCGAGCGTAAGCTTTCCAAGGGGGACCTCGACGACGCGATTCTGAAGACGTTCAACCTGATTGACTTCGCTGTCAAACATTACGAGAACGGCAAGCTCGAGGATCCGGCAGGCGGTGATCCTCCCACCACCGAGGAGGCGCTGACCGAGCTCCTGAACGCGCTCCTCGTCTTTGTCGGGCTGGACCCCATCTTCGCCGGCAGCTTCGATTTCGAGATCTGCGAGGCGAACACCAAGTGCGTGTTCGAGACGGAGACCGAGTTCGCCGGGATCAGCGCCACGTTCACGGAGCCGACCCTGGTCACGGTCACCCTCCTGCCGAACGACACGTTCACTCCCACAGGGGTCACCGGGTTCCCCCTGATCTTCGATTTCAGCGCGACCAGCAGCTCGGGTGCCGTGGACGGCCCGTCCTTCGGTCTGACCCTGGCCTCTTCGCCGCTGGCCGAGCCGGCCACCGTGGCCGTGTGCGTGGTCGATCCCCCCGACCCCGCCGCGCCCGATGAGGATGAGCTGGCGAACCTGGCGCTGGGGCACATCATCCAGGGCTCCGAAGGCGACGGCGTCGAGATCCTGCCCGACGCGCCGCCCGGCGATTTCGCCTTGGACTGCACGGACGCGAGCTCGGGCGAGGGGCCCGAGGTGGACATCGCCTCGCTCCGGTGGTGGGGTGAGCGGGCGGCTTCCGCGTTCGAGCCGGTGTCGGACTTCCTGGTCGCGCCGCTTCTGGCCAACCCGGGAGAGCGTCGGGGCCTGATCACGGCCTTCAGCCCGGTCGGCGCCGTCGACACGAGGACGGTCGGGAACGGGGAGCCCGAGCTGATCCCGACCACGACGTCGCTCGAGCTCGAAAACGAGAACAGTTGCTGCGGCTTCATCACGACGGCCACGGCGACCGTGAGCGAGGACACGGAAGGCGGGGATCCGGTCGAGTCGGGAGACGTCGAGTTCGTCATCGACGACGTCGAAGGGGAGAACGACCAGTCCACGGTCAGGTCGCTGGACGATGGCGGGACGGCCGACCTCGATATCGTCTGCGACGGCGAGACTACCTCGGATGACCAGATCGCAGTCCCCCTGGGCTCCTATACCATCCAGGCCCTCTTCCTGGGGACCACGACGCACGAGGAGAGCAGCTCCGAGCCGCAGGACTTCGACTGCAGCCTGGGATAGCCGTCCTGGTCCCGTAAGACAGGCCTGCGGTTCATGCAGCGCGAGGGGCGG
>JBOHRW010000085.1:0-1746 GCA_050732935.1 Gemmatimonadota bacterium | reverse complement strand
TGCGTTCCACCTGGTGTTCGTCGAGCCCGCCGCTGGCGAAGATCTCGACCCGCTCGAGCCCGGCCGCGTCGAGGAGTCGACGCGCTTCGGTGGCGAGCTCGACGAGGTCGCCCGAGTCGAGCCGGATCGCGCGCACGGTGAAGGCATCGCCCATCTCTCGCGCGAGCCGAACGACCTTCCGCGCGCCGTCGAGCGTGTCGTAGGTGTCGACCAGGAGGGTCGTCTCCGAATACAGCCTGGCGAACGCGCGGAATGCGTCCATCTCTTCGTCGTGGGCCTGGATGTAGCTGTGGGCCATGGTCCCGGTGACACGGAGACCGTAGACCCGGCCGGCGAGGACATTGCTGGTGGCGTCGGTGCCTGCGATGTGGAACGCGCGCGCGGCCTTCATTCCGGCATCCGTGCCGTGCATGCGCCGGAGACCGAAATCGACGACCGCTCGGCCTCGCGCCGCCGCCACCACCCGCGCCGCCTTCGAGGCGAGGACGGTCTGCAGATGGACCTGGTTCATGATGAACGTCTCGACCAGCTGGCCCTCAGTGATCGGTGCGATCACCTCCAGGATCGGCTCGTTGGCGAAGAAAGGCGTCCCCTCGGGCACGGCATGGACCTCGCCGGTGAACCGGAAGCGCTCGAGACGCTTCAGGAATTCCGGCGAGAACTGGTCGAACGTCGACAGGTAGTCGAGCGCCTCGGGCGTGAAGCGCATCGATTCCAGATAATGGAGGACGTCCTCGAGCCCGCACGCGAGCAGGTAGTTGCGGGAGCGGGGCAAACGGCGGGCGAACAGGCTGAATACGCCCTCTTCCTCCATCCCCTCCTGCCAGTAGGCCTGAAGCATGGTGAGCTGATAGAGGTCGGTGAGGAGGGCGGCGCTGGCGTCGTCGACCCAGGGCTCGAGGGAGCTCATTGCCCGCGGAGTATACAGACGGCGAAGGCCATGGCACACGCCACGCGAGCCGGCGCGTCTACTTCACCAGCAGGACCGGGCACTGGGCCAGGATGGCGATCTTGTAGCTCAGGGTCGTCCAGGCGAGGCCGGGAGTGGTGGGATCAACGCGGTGCGAGCTCACCACGATCAGGTCGCTCCCGTGCTCCTGGGCATGCCCCACGATGGTGGCCGCGCGGTCGCCGTACTCGACGTTCGCCGAATGCTCGATTCCCGCCTCGCGAAGTGGTCCGACCCGCTCCTCCAGGGTGCGGAGTGACTGCTCCTCGAGCCGGTCGTAGAAGTCCTTCATCTCCTCGAACGGGAGGTCGAGGGGCTCGATGACGTGCAGGAGCGTGACCGCGCCTCCGGACTCCGCCGCCAGGTCACGGGCCACATCGACCGCTTGAGCGTCCCTGTCCGTCAATCCGAGCGGGACCAGGATCTTTTTGAACATCGGGCCACCTCCAATTCGAGGGTCAGCGTGCCAACGGCCAGACGCCAGCGTCCCGCCGCCATCAGCCGAAGATCCGCGTCACCAGAAACACGCCCACGATCGGTACGAGGAACACGAACAGCAGATCGAGAAGCGCGCAGGCGCGGGCGAGCTGGGGGACGGTGATCCGGCCGGAGCCGTAGACGATCGCGTTGGGCGGCGTGGCCACGGGCAGCATGAAGCCCCCGCGGGCCGCCAGACCCGCCGGGATGACGAGGAGCAGCGGATCCTGGCCCACCGAAGAGGCCGGCGATCAAGCCGATCCACCGGCGCAAACCGTATTCAGCGGTCGCCATGGACGGGCCCTAGTGTATCTTGAGCC
>JBOHRW010000084.1:0-3803 GCA_050732935.1 Gemmatimonadota bacterium | reverse complement strand
CGACGTTCCACCGAAGGAGCGGGACATCGCGATGGTGTTCCAGAACTACGCGTTGTATCCGCACATGTCGGTCCATGACAATCTTGCCTTCGGCCTGAAGCTCCGCAAGACGGAGAAAGCGGAGATCGCGAGTCGCGTCCAGGAGGCGGCGGAGCTCCTCGGTCTGGACGCGATCCTCGAGCGCAAGCCCCGTCAGCTCTCGGGCGGACAACGGCAGCGGGTGGCGCTGGGCCGGGCCATCGTTCGGCATCCGAAGGTGTTTCTCTTCGACGAGCCGCTCTCGAACCTGGACGCCAGGCTCCGGGTCCAGATGCGGACCGAGCTCGCCCGACTCCATCGCCGGCTCGGGGCCACCATGATCTACGTGACCCACGACCAGGTCGAGGCGATGACGCTGGGCGAGCGGATCGTGGTCCTGGACGCCGGCCGGATCCAACAGGTGGACGCCCCGCTCGCCCTCTACGAGCGCCCCGTGAATCGCTTCGTGGCAGGCTTCATCGGGAGCCCGGGAATGAACTTCTTCGACGGTTCGATCGACGACCGGGAAGGCTCCCGCTTCCGGGCGGCGGGCGGCGCGTTCGACCTGGAGCTGGACGGGGAGCGGGCGCGGGAACTGGAACCCTATCACGGGCGCGAGGTGACCCTGGGAGTGCGCCCCGAGCACGTCGAAGTGGCGGACGGAGCGCCGGCCGGTGGCGACGAGATCGCCTCTGGCGGTGCACGGTTCGTCCTCGACGTCGTGGAGCCGATGGGAAACGAGGTCTTTGTCCACGCGCGGGCCGGCGACCACCCGGTCGTCGCCCGGATCGCCCCGCAGCCTCTGCCCGAGCCCGGCTCGCCGATCGAGCTCGCCTTCGATCCGAAGCGTCTCCATTTCTTCGACGCCGAGACCGGTCGCGCGATCGGCGATCGGAGTCAGATATCCAACGGCGGACCGAAGGACGATCCGCTAGGCTGAATTCAGAATCGTACTCGTTCATCCGGACATTCAACGGAAGGAAGCGCACGATGGCATTTCAACTTCCCGATCTGCCGTACGGCTACGACGCGCTGGAACCGCACATCGACGAGCAGACGATGCGCGTCCACCACGACAAGCATCACGGAGGCTATACCAGGAAGCTCAACGAGGCGCTCGAAGGGCGCTCCGATCTGGCCGACAGGCCGATCGAGGAGATCCTCGCCGACGTCGACACGCTGCCCGGAGAGATACGTACCGCGGTCCGAAACAACGGCGGCGGCTTCGCCAACCACAGCCTGTTCTGGGGGATCATGTCCCCCGAGGACGGCGGGGAGCCGGCTGAAGATCTCGGAAACGTGCTCACCGAGAGCTTCGGTTCCCTGGCAGACTTTCGCGACACGTTCACCAAGACGGCGACCGCGCGCTTCGGCAGCGGATGGGCGTGGCTCGTCATGAACGACGAGAACGAGCTCGAGATCTATTCGACGCCCAATCAGGACAGCCCCCTGATGGAGCGCCACACGCCGATCCTGGGCCTCGATGTTTGGGAGCACGCCTACTACCTGAAGTACCAGAACCGCCGCGCCGACTACATCGAAGCGTGGTGGAACCTGGTGAGCTGGGAGCAGGTGGCGCGGAACCTCGAGATGGCCCGGAGCGGCGAGAGCGTCCTGGCGGGAATGACCGTGTAGATCAGTGACTGCTCGGCGGTTCGACCTGCGTGGAGAACCGCCCTTCAGAGGCTCTCTACGCGAGTTTGAACGATGGATCGGTAGGATTCGTGACTCTCGGCAGAGAGACCCGAAGCTTCGAGGACCTGATCCAGGTTGGCCCGTAGGCTCTCGACGATCTGGTCGATTCGCTCGGTCGCGCACAGTTCAGCCTTCACCCTTCCACGGCTCTCCCGGCAGATGCGCGACTAGGTCCAGGACAGGCTGTACAACTTCATCCAGATTCCATGCGAAACCATCGGCCAGCAGCGGGCTGATATCAGCAACAAATTCTGGATCCTCGAGCTTGCCCGCGAGATTCTGCTCGAACTGAGCTCGCGTCACGCGCCGGCCGTTCCGGTTCAGATATTCTGAGAAAGTCTCAACAACGCGCTCCTGGTTGACGTCCGCTACCTTGAGCGCTGTTGCTAGATCGAAGAGATCGCGCCCTTGCTTTCTCTGATAAAGCGCCCGCAGCTTGGTGCCCAACAGTTCGTCGAGCTCATAGCTCTTGATCTTGCATTCTCCGTCAAACCAGCGCGACCGAACGGCAAAGGGAAGGTGCTTGAAACCGTAGACAGCAAAGTGCTCTCGCGAGTTGATCTCGACCTTGAGCTTGAGCGGTATCGGCGGTCGATCCTCGGATTCGAAGCGATAGACAAAGGTGACCCTGCCTTCGGTTTGCTTCCATCGTGGCTCGCCTAGCCAGGGGTTAAGGACCTTCCGAATGCCGTCCATCATTGCGCCGGCTGGTTCGGCATCTGTTTGAACGAGGTCGATGTCTTCCGAATAGCGTGCGGCGGGTTTCAGATGAAGCTTGTAGAGCGCCGTTCCGCCGCGAAAGGCGAGCGCATCCTTAAGGACCGGATGCGAGAAGATCTCGACCAGCGCCCGGCTGATAACAAGATCCTGTTCAACCTGAAAATCCTGGACCCACGGGGCCTGCGCCCGCCATTCGGTGATGTAGTCGTGCGGGATCACAGCTGTGTCTCCACAGCCGCGTTGATATAGAGCTTCCAGCTTGCATCCCCCGGGGCGTTTTCATACGACTCGCCCGGCAGAAGTGCCGTTGACTCACGGGCTTGCTCCTCCACATAGGCTCTTAGATCCCCGGTTTTCTCGGCCGCACCGATATGCTCCAGTAAGTACCCGAGCCGTTGCGCCCAAGGGATCGGTGCGCTCTCAGCCGCAGCAGGGAGCTTGTGGGGGTCAATGCGCTCGGCAAGCTCGGCAAGCACAGTTGCGACCTGGTTGAGTCCGCCTGCCTGCTTGTGATAGCCAACAAGGTCAACCGCTGTTGCTTCCGGCGTTGATACCAAGAGCGTCCCCCGCGGGGTATTGAAAGGCTGGACCGGCACATCGGCCGCGTTCTTTCGGACCATGAACACGACCCTTACCTTGCCACAGCTAAGCGAGCGGCGCCTGCGATCGACAAGAACCTGAAACTCTTGCGGACGCTGATGCGCGGCGCCGTAATACTGCGCGGCCGTGAGAAGGGCGGCATAATAGGACAGATCCAGCTTCTTCATGAGCGCCGGAATGAACTGATCGGCAGGCAGGCAACCAAGCGACCGATATTCCGGCGGCACGATGAGATAGAATCCCCGCCCGGGGGAGACGATAAGATTCTGTTTCGCCAGGCGGTGGAGGGAGGCGTTTACGGCCGCTTGTGAGCCGCCAAGGGCGGCTCTTGCCTCAGCCGAATCAAAATGGTACCGGCCGGCGGCAGACAGATTTGATAGGTATTGACGGGGTTTGAGTGGCTTGCTTCCAGATTCCATGCACGCAGAATAACGATTTCCGTTATTCTATGCCATCAAAATCTGCAACAAAAAGCGAGGCTCTGCCGGCGCGTGCGTTGCGCCAAACTTCCACACTTTCTTACACACTTTCGCAGAGTGCACGATAAACTAAGTTATATCAACTAGTTACTATAAGGCGGCTAGGACTTCTACCGCGGGGTTGCGGACTCGCGAACCGGGCGGTCAGATCGTCCTTCCCAGCAGGTCCTCCAGCGTGTCCCTCCTCCGCCGCGACAGCTTGAGCTCGGTGCCGTCTTCCAGGATCACCACGTAAGCGCCGTTGAAGTACGGCTGGAGCTCCTTGATCCGGTCGATGTTGACGATCACCCC
>JBOHRW010000083.1:0-2924 GCA_050732935.1 Gemmatimonadota bacterium | reverse complement strand
TCCATGCAGCTCACGGGGATCTTGGTCTCCGAGTGAGCCGGCAGGAGGATCGACCGGCTCGCCATCCGGTTCTGCCGGGCCCCGATCAGCTGCTCGCCGTCCAGGACGAGGACGTCCGTGTCGCCCGTGTTGATCGCGATCAGCTCGGGCACCGTGCCCTGCCCGACCTCGGTGATCCGGACGGTCCCCGCGCGGATCGCGTCCGGCAGCAGGACGCAGCCAAGGCCGCCCCCGTCCGGGCTCAGGAGCGGATAGACCGTCAGGGATTCGTGCCGCTGGGGGGCGGCGGGGGAGAGCGTGATCATCGGGAATCCTCCTCTCGGATGGGATGAGTGATGGTAGGAGGGGGGTGTGACAGCAACGGTCAGCGTCTGTCAGGCGTGGGCTGCACAAGTTATCTTGAGCTGAGCGCAAGATCCTTTGGTTCCGATCCGATTCAAGGGGGATGCATGGCAGGCTTCGAGCGAATCACCGTGAGGCCAGATCAGATGGGCGGGGTTCCGTGCATCCGAGGGTTGAGGATCCCGGTGGCGACGGTCGTCGCTATGGTAGCCGATGGAATGACGCCCACGGAGATTCTGGATGCCTATCCCGACTTGGAAAACGAAGACATTCGCGAGGCCCTGAGATACGCGGCCGAGGCTGTGCGTGAGCGCGAGCTTCCCCTGGCGATTCCTTGAGACTGCTGGTGGACAACGCACTCTCTCCCTTTCTTGCCAGAGAACTCCAGCGACTCGGCCATGATGCCGCCCACGTGCGCGACTATCATCTCGAAGCGTCTGGCGACGAAGTGGTTTTTGAGCGGGCCGCTCAAGAGGACCGGGCTCTTGTGTCAGCGACACCGACTTTGCGATGCTCCTGGCGCTGCGAAGAGCGGTGAAACCCTCAGTGATCCTGTTCCGGCGACGGACGGGCCGTCGCCCGGAGGAGCAGGCGGCCATCCTTCAGGAGAACATCGCCGAGATCGAAGAGGCGGCGAGGGCGGGCAGCGTCGTTGTTCTTGAGGACGCTCGCATCCGTGTGCGATCCCTGCCCGTCGGCGGCCCCTGAGCGACGCGAAGCACTTCGAACCCGCTCGGGCCTGCAGGAACGATCGCTCACTACCGCCGCGCCATGCCGTCGACGGTCCGATTCCGCAGGAGATTGCTGGCCTCGTAGTACCGGCCCTTCCGGTCCATCGGCATCAGCGGCATGGCGTACTCCTCGAGATCGACCCGCAGCTCCTCGACGATCGCCAGGAGCTCAGGATCGTCCCCGGCGTACGACTCGATCCGCCGCCGCACGCTCTCGAGACGGCTCGTCGCCTCGTCGTACCGGCCCATCCGATTGAGCTCCAGGGCCTCCCGTCGCGCGCGGGCGGCGTAGAGCCGCGCCACCGCCCGATCGACGACCCGGTTCCGCGGCTGACGGTCGTTCTCCGGGTGATCGGCGTACTCCCAGGAGACGGTCTCGCCACCCTCTAGAACCCCGTCCCGATCCCGGACCGAGATCATCGCCCGCATGGGCTCGCCCACCTTGCCGACCGGGAAGTTCGCGTGCAGGACGACCTCCATATCCTGGCCGGAAACCAGGTCACCCAGGTGGAACCGCCACAGCCCGTCGCGCGGCTCCTCCCGTGCCTCGGTCAGGGCTCGGACGACCAGTCCGATCGGGGTCTGGACCTCGATCACGACGTCACGCGCGACGACCTCCAGGATCTCGCCCAGCTCGCTGGTCAGGAAGTCGGGGATCTGCTTGGCGTCCTCGATGAAGTAGAAGTTCCCGCCGCCGGCCAACGCAATCCGCTCCAAGAGCGCCTCGTCGAAGTCGGCGCCGATCCCGAAGGTCGTGGTCTGGTTGCCACGGCGGTGGAGCTCTCGCGCGTGACCCTCGAGTCGCTTGCAGTTCGTGACGCCCACACTGGCACGCCCGTCGGTCAGGCAGGCGAGAAGCTCCAAGTTGAAGTTTACTTAACCGCCGTCATGCTTGGTCCTGAACCTAGGCGAGATTTCGTATAGCTTGGATGGAGGTCCGCATCTCGGTGGCTTAGCCCGCGTTCGGGCGTTCCGCTGGCGCGGATTACTGCGGCTTTATAGAAAACCTCTGGAAGCGACAGGTTGGCTCTCATCTGAGGATACATGGACTACGGAGCCCACTTTTACAAGTCCGACTTTCAAGTGCACTCGCCCCGCGACACGAACTGGGAGGGTGCCTGCCCTACCACGGACGAGGAGCGTCGGCACTACGCTCAGGAGTTTGTTGCCGCGTGCCGCGCTAAGGGGGTCCAAGCCGTCGCCATCACCGACCATCACGATCTCTCGTTCTTCAAGTACATCCGTGAGGCGGCACTCAGTGAGACGGACGATTCTGGTAAGCCGCTGGCAATCCAAGATCGGTTAGTTGTCTTCCCCGGTATGGAGCTGACGCTGGCGGTACCGTGTCAAGCGCTTCTACTCCTCGACGCCGACTTCCCGGTCGATCTTCTGCCGCAGGTCGTCCAGGCGGTCAGCGTCAGGCCCACCCCCGATAGCGACCCGAAGCATCCCACCCCGACACGCCTCGAACACATCAAGACGTTCGAGGATCTGTACGTGGAGCTGAACAAGAAGGACTTCCTGCACCGCCGCTTCATCGTTCTCCCGCACGTTGGCGAGAGCGGCGACTTCTCGATGCTTCGCAAGGGCATGGCCACGCGGTACAAGAACATGCCGTGCGTAGGTGGCTACATGGACGGCCCGGTGACCCAACACGGCAAAGGCAACTCAGACATCGTGAACGGAATTAGCAAGGAGTGGGGGAACAAGGCGATCGCGCTATTTCAGACATCCGACAGTCGTTCGCGGAACTTTGCGAAGCTCGGGTCTCACGTCACATGGGTGAAGTGGGTGCGACCGACCGCGGAGGCTCTCCGTCAAGCCTGCCTCGCCCGCCACTCACGGATTTCC
>JBOHRW010000082.1:0-13648 GCA_050732935.1 Gemmatimonadota bacterium | reverse complement strand
CCGAGGGGTCTTGCAGATGGACCGCGTAGACATAGACGAACCCGTCACGGGCCCCCGCGTAGTCTCTTCCGTACTGGAGAAAGGTCGGCAGGATGAGACCCTCGGAGCCATCGAAGCGCCAGCCGGCCGGTGTCCAGCTCCTTCCACGGTCGGTCGAGCGATACAGCGTGGCGTTCTGGAAGTTCGCGGCGCCGGAGCCTGGACTGACCCATATGTAGAGCACCCCGTCGATCGACACGATGCCGTACGACTTTCCACCGAACCCCGCTTCGATTACGGGGTCAGCTCCACCCCACAGGTTCTTTCCTGTATAGTCCCCCCGCCCTCCTGTCACGCGTGCGACGCCGAGGCTGACCCGGCCGTCGCCCTCCGTGCCTCCGAACCCGCCGCCGTCCCCCCACGTCGTGTACTGATGATCGTCGTCGGCCCAGGTGACGGGCCAGTTGTCGCTTCCCGGCGCGCGCCGATCGTGGGTCGAGAAATCGAACGTGATCGACGCTACGACCGGGCTTGACGAGTAGGGAGCCTGTCCCGGCGGCGACTGGCATCCCAGGCAGGGATCAGTCATTTCGCTCGGGGCGCCATCGCAGGCGACCCACAGAGCGACGCTGAAAAGGAGCAGGCCTGTCAAGCGCATCATTTGCTATCGATGCGACGCCTGGCCCCCGCCCCGGCCGCTCTCCGAGGTCCGGACGGCTGGCGGTCCCATTCCGCGCGTCCGCGAAGGCCTTTGAGGATGCGCCGGATCACGCGGGCGTGGATCCCGCTGCCGACGACCAGGGTCCGATAGACGAATCCTCGGGCTTCGGGGAAGTCCGCGCGTGTCTCCGCGCTGACGGCGGTGATCCCCTCACGGCCACCGATCCGAAAGACGAGCGCGTAGCGGGAGAAGCGGTGCTCCCCCCGCAGCACGAGCTCCTCGGGAGCCCGCGAAGCCATGACGCGGAACCCGACCAGGGTGTCGCCTCCCTCCATCAGGAAGGGCCGGCTGACGCGTCTCTCCCGACACCCGACGAGCCGCGCGAAGACCCGCGAGCGACGCTTGCCGAACGAGGCCATCAGAGTCGGGGCCAGGGCCGCCCAGACCTGCTCCGGCCGGGCCGTGGTGCGGAATCCATGTCGATCGACGAGGGGGAGAATTTCGATGTCCGTGTTCTGGGTCTGGGCTTTCAAGGCCGCCTCCTGGACAGGAAGTGGACCCCGCGGCTCGGGGGCGGCCCGGAGATTCGGTGGTGGAGCCTGGGTATTCCTGAAGCTAGTCTCGCGGCCCGTGGCGCGCACGATCCGCCGACCAGATTTCAGTCGACGGTCTCGACCACTACCGTCGCGCCCTGCCCGCCGCCGATGCAGGCGGAGGCGAAGCCCTTCCCGCCACCCCGGCGCTTCAGCTCCTGGAGGAGCGTGATCGTCACTCGGGTGCCGGTGGCGGCCAGGGGATGCCCGATCGCGATCGCCCCGCCGTTGACGTTCAGCTTCTCATGATCGAGCCCCAGCTCCTTCATGACCGCGACGGTCTGCGGGGCGAAGGCCTCGTTCACCTCGTAGAGGTCCAGGTCGTCGAGGTCCAGACCGACATCGTCGAGGGCCTTGCGGGTGGACGGGGCGGGCCCGATCCCCATGATCTTCGGGTTGCAGCCGGCGATCCCCCAGCCGAGGAGCCGGCCCAGAACGGGAGCCCCGGCCTTCCCAGCACGAGCGGCCGTCGTCACGATCACGGCCGCCGCGCCGTCGACGATCCCCGAGGCGTTCCCGGCCGTCACCAGCCCGTCCTTCTTGAAGTAGGGCTTGAGCCCGGCCAGAATCTCGGTCGTCGTCTGGGGACGGGGATGCTCGTCCTGGTCGAACACGCGATGGCCCTTCCGATCGGCCAGCTCGACGGGCACGATCTCGTCCGCGAACCGGCCACCCTCCTCTGCCTCCCTGGTCCGCCGCTGGCTCTGGAACGCGTAGTCGTCCACCTCTTCGCGCGAGAGCCCGTACTCCTCGGCCAGGTTCTCGGCCGTCTCGGCCATCGAGAAGCCGGCGTAGGGGTCGTAGAGGGCCTCCCACAGGTAGTCGCTCATCTTCGACTGCCCCAGCGGGATCCCCCAGCGGGCGCCCCGGATCGTGTGAGGCGCCTGGCTCATGCTCTCGGTGCCGCCCGCCAGGACGACCTCGCTCTCGCCGGTCAGGATCTGCCGCGCCCCCTGGATGATCGACTCGAACCCGGAGCCGCAGAGACGGTTCACGGTCACCGCCGGAACGCTCTCGGGGAGCCCCGCCTTGAGACCCACGTGGCGCGCGCAGTAGATGGCGTCGGCCGAGGTCTGGAGGGCGTTCCCGAAGACCACGTGGTCGATCTCGTCGGGCGCGAACCCGGAGCGGTCAACGGCGGCCTTGGCGGCCACCACACCCAGATCGTTGGCCGAGAGATCCTTCAGGCTGCCGCCGTAGGTGCCGAACGCCGTGCGCACGCCGGCGGCTAAGACGATGTCGTCGCGATCGATCTTCATGGGATGGGCTCCTGGAAACGAGTGTTCGGTAACCTGATCGGGGAGAAAGAGGTTCGCACGGACGCTGCGCGGCGTCAACCCGGAACGGCGCGGCTTCGCTCCTCGAGATGCGACAGCGCATAGAGAAGTACCGCAGAACCCCACCGAACCCTCACACAGAATACGAAATCGGTTGTATCATCCTCTCCGAGTCCTTCTTCCTCAACGAAGAGGACTGGCTACCGGTACCGGAGGATTTCTCGACGAACATCCAGCAAGGCAAGAACTACGACATACTTCAATCGCCGGGCAGACAGCTATGGGAAGCGGTCACCCGGTCGTTCCCTCGATCTCCTCGCCAGCGGATAGGCGACGAGGTTCTATGGGGCACTGGGTTCACCAAACATCGTCTGGGCCAGGGCATCTTCCAGATGCGCGTGATCGATGCCTACCAGCGGCGATGCGCCATCACCAGGGAGAAGGCCTTACCCGTTCTCGAAGCAGCACACATCCGACCCGTTACCCTGGGTGGCGACCATGATGTCAGGAACGGCCTGCTTCTTCGGCGTGATCTGCACGCGCTCTTCGATCAGGGCTATGTAACGGTCCGGCAGGACATGAAATTGAGCGTGAGCCACCGGCTCAAAGAGGAGTTCGATGATGGAGAATACTATACAACCTTCGACAGGAGCGCTCTGTGGCTGCCCTCGGACACGGGCAGTCGTCCCGACCCGCGGACATTCGAGTGGCACGCCGATACGGTCTTCAAGGGCTAGGTGACGATCGCTCGGGCCCTCCATTGAGAGGATAATGGACTCGCCCACGCCCATCGATCGTCACAAGGCGGTCAACCTCGTAGCTCCCCCACTCCGTCGAGGTCTCGACCACACCACGGGAGACGGTCACGATCTGCACCTCACTTTGACAATCCAGAGAGTCGTACTGATGCTCAGGAGTGTGAATCAGGGCCAGCTCCCGCGCTTCCTCCTCGGTGCCGGCCTCGACCAGTACGGTCGCGCTCCGCGCCCCACTGCGCCCGGAGCGCCAGCGCGTAGCACGCCAGCGCCGCGAAGTGGAGCGCCTGGACGGCCGGCCGCTGGGGGGCATAGGCCACGAACAGGTCACGGAACGAGTTGGCCGCTTCGCCGAACTTGAGTGGCCCCCAGTCGGGGAGCCCCGAGCGCGCCTCGAAGAGCGGCACCAGGGCGAACCGCAGAACCGCGAGGACGATGGCCACGATCCCCAGCCACAGCACGGCCTCGTCGCGGTCACGGCGGCTCACGATGACGCCCGCGGCGATCGCCGCGCCGATCACCAGCCCCACCTGGACCAGGCCCGCGGTGGGCAGGAGCACCCGGAACATCATCGCCGTGGCCGCCGTCCAGTAGACCAGCAAGAGCGCCTCGATCCAGCCACGACTCCTCCAGATTACGCGCCGCTGGACGAGGACGAAGACGTAGAGGACCCCGAGCAGCCCGGCCACGATCCCGAACGGGGCGAACTGGAAGGCCGCGTAGCCGAGAAGGGGAAGGTCGAAGCCCCCGAGGAGCACGGCGGTCGCGAGCCACAGGCAGGTGACGAGTGCCCGGCGTCGCTCGTCCGAGGGAATGCCCGGCCTCACGTCGGCGCCGAGGGGTTTTTGCACCGACTCCCGGTCCGCCGCGGATTCGTCCCCTACAGGATCGGCCACGGTGTCAGCGCTCGATCGATCCTCGTGCCCAGCTCCTCCATCCTGACGCGCTGCTCGCCGGTGATGTTGGGCAGGGCGAGCCCCCGGTCGACGAGCGCCCGGGCCCGCCTCAGCGTCTCCTCGTCGTTCCGCTCGTACCATGCGCCCGTCCCCTCGGCGTGGAGGGCCTTCGCCCAGGCATGATAGACCTCGAGGAGTCGGATCTGGGCCCGCTGGTCCTCCCCGAAGCCCTCGGCCTCCTCCCGCGCCTGCTGAAACCTCCGGGCGGCCTCGGCGAGCATCCCGTACTCCGTGGAGAGGTCTACCTCCCCCGCCCTCGAGAGCCGGAACTCCGCCGCCGCTCGCGCGAACAAACGGTCCCCCTCGTCCATGGCCGCCTGATAGCGGTCGAAGCCGGCCGCCAGGCGGATCTCGTTGACGATGGCGTCGGGGTTGGTGGGACGAAGGAGGGCCAGAAGCGCGATCGACAGGGTGAGGAGGGAGAGCAGGGCCCAGCCCGCCCACTCGAGTGGCCCCGGGCGGGTGGCCGCCTCCGTCACCTGGCGGGGACCGGCGTCTCTTCGAGCCGGGCGCAGATCCAATCCCCGACCGTGGCCGTCGATCCCGCCCCCCCGATGTCCGGCGTGGTGATGGCCTCGGCCAGCGCGTCGCCAACCGCCGTCTCCAGCCGGCGCGCCACACCGGGCGCGCCGGTGTATTCGGCGAGGAGCGCCGCCGCGAGAACGGCCGCCATCGGGTTGGCAAAGCCCGTTCCGGCGAGATCGGGGGCCGAGCCGTGGACGGGCTCGAACATGCCGACGCGCCCGGGATGCAGGTTGGCCGAGGCGGCCAGGCCCAGCCCGCCCACCAGTGCCGCAGCCAGATCGGAGAGGATGTCGCCGAAGAGGTTGCTGGTGACGACGACCGAGTAGTGCTCCGGGTTGCGGACCAGCTTCATGGCGAGCGCGTCCACGTACTCGACCTCGGTCTTGACGAACGGAAACTCCGCGGCCACCTCCGCGAACACCCGCCGCCAGAGCCCGTGGGCGTAGGTCAGGGCGTTCGCCTTGTCGCACATGGTCACGCGCGGACGATTCCCCTCGACGGCATGGTCGAAGGCCGCGCGCACGATCCGCTTCACACCGCGGTAGGTGTTGAGGTCCTCGTTGATCGCCACCTCGTCGGCGGTCCCCTTCTTGAAATTGCCGCCGAGGCCCACGTATGCCCCCTCGGTGTTCTCGCGGAAGACGACCAGGTCGATCCGCCGCTCGCGCCCGTCGGGCCTCGGCTTCAACGGGCAGAGGTCGGGGTGCAGGAGCCGCGCCGGGCGCAGGTTGACGTAGAGGTCGAGCCGGAAACGCAACCCGAGCAGGATGTCGCGGGCGTGCTCGTCCCCCGGAACGCGCGGGTCGCCGAGGGCCCCCAGCAGGATGGCGTCGAACTCGTTCCCTAGACGATGGAAGGCCTCGTCGGGCAGGGTCTCCCCCGTCGCCAGATAGTGCTCGGCACCGAACGGGAACTCCTCGAAGACGTACTCGACACCTTCCGACCGACCGGCGATCTCGAGCGCCCGGCGCGCCACTCCGACGACTTCGGGTCCCACCCCGTCGCCGGGGATCACCGCGACGCGGGTCACGACAGGATCTCCTCCAGCGCGGCGACGAGCCGCTCGCCACCCGGCCTCGCCGTGAGGCACTAGCCGGCCCACTCTTTCAGGAACTGATGGACGTACTCCTGGAACTCCGCGAGCGCGTCGACGCCCTCGGAGAGCCGCTCGAAGGCGACCGGGTCGTCGCTTCCCTCGTAGACCGATCCCTCGCCGAGCTCGGTCACGTAATCGGCGAGACCCACCAGGGTGAGGCCGATCCGCCCGGGCAGGACGTCCTCCTCGACCAGGATCTCGATGGCGTCCAGGCTGTCTTCCGGTTCCTCCCAGTCGGCTTCGTCGATCAGCAGGCGCGCGGCGGCGACCGCGTGGCGCATCGCCGCGTCGAGATGGCGCTGGGCCGCCTGGCGTGCGGCGGGGGCGGTGACGAAGGTCTCCTCCCCCTCGTCCACGGCCACCCGCATCGCGTCGATCTCGGCCTCGAGGGCATCGAGCTCGCGCAGGACCTCGGTGAAGTCGGTGTCGGGCATTTCCCGAAGAATAGACGGCCGGTGGCGCAAGTCAACACGCTCGACCAGGAAGGGATCCGCCGATTCCGGTGATCGACCGGGCGGCGCCCTGAATCCTCGACCGTACTTGACCCCTCCCCGTGGTCCTGCGAGGTTCAATGCCCTCCAGGCCCCGAGTCGACGCTTCCCTTACGAGGTGATCCAGGTGGACACGCTCGAGTCCGAGTACGTGCCTCCGACCGCCGGAGGGCGTCAGACAGAACCGGAGCCCGCTCGCGCACCCTCGCGGGACGCCCTCTCCGATCCCCCGCTGTCGGCCAGAATCGAGCCTTTCGATTCCTACTGGCAGGCTCCCGCGGACGTGGAGAAAGGCTACCGGTCGTTCGCCCAGTACTATCGGCACAACTTTCTCCCGCACCTCCCCGAGGACCGGGAGGCCGGGATCCTCATCGTCAGCTGCGGTCCCGGATACCTGGTCAATCTCCTGGCCGAGCAGGGTTACCGTAACGTCCTCGGGATCGACTCCGACCCCGCGAAGATCGAGCACGCCCGGCAACGCCAACTCGATTGCCAGGTCGAGCGCGCGTTCCCGTTCCTTCAGGGGCGCTCCGACGAGTTCGATGCGATCGTCTGCGAGCAGGAGTTGAACCATCTCACGATCGACGAGATGATCGTCTTCCTGAAGCGCTGCCGGGAGGCGCTGCGGTCCGGGGGAACCCTCGTCGTGTACGGGCTCAACGGAGCGAACCCCCTGGTCGGCGCCGAGAACCTGGCCCACAACATCGATCACTTCAACACGTTCACCGAGTATAGCCTGAAGCAGGTGCTGGAGCTGGCCGGGTTCCAGGAGGTACGACTCTTGCCCCTGAAGCTCTACGTCTTCTGGAAGAACCCGCTCAACTACGTGGGCTGGGCGACCACGGGAGTTTTTTCGTTGGCATTTCGCGTGACCTATGCGCTATATGGCAAATCCGCCCGCATCATGACCAAGAAGATCGCGGCAACCGCCCGCAAGCCGGCCTGAGCGGGCGTCCTCGTCCCATTCCGGACTTCCTTCCATCCCCAAGAGGAGAACTTCCACCGTGAGGACAGTCGTCATCACCGGCGGTGCCGGATTCATCGGCGCCAATCTGGCTCGCCGTTGCCTCGAGGCCGGCGACCGGGTAATCGTCTACGACACGCTCGGGCGCAAGGGTGGCATCGAGAACCTCGCCTGGCTGGGGGAGCATCCGCGATCCGGGAACCTCGAAATCCTGGTCGGTGACGTCCGCCTTCCCACCCGCGAGCTCGAGCGCGAAATCCACGCGGCGCAGGTCGTGTTCCACATGGCCGGCCAGGTGGCGGTGACGACCTCGGTCACCGACCCGGTCACCGACTTCGAGGTCAACGCCCTGGGGACCTTCAAGCTCCTCGAGCTCGTGCGCCGGTCCGAGGGGAACCGGCCGTTCTTCGTGTACGCCTCGACGAACAAGGTCTACGGTGGAATGGAGGACGTCGCGATCCGCGAGGACGACGACCGCTACGCGTACCGGGACTTCCCCGATGGCATCGGCGAGGACCGTCTCATGGACTTCCACTCCCCCTACGGATGCTCCAAGGGGGCCGCGGACCAGTACGTTCGCGACTACGCCCGTATCTACGGCCTGTCCACGGTCGTCTTCCGCCAGAGCTGCATCTACGGCTATCGCCAGTTCGGCATCGAGGACCAGGGATGGGTGGCGTGGTTCACGATCGCCGCTACGCTGGGCCGGCCGATCACGATCTACGGCGACGGGAAGCAGGTCCGTGACGTCCTGTTCATCGATGACCTCATCGATGCCTACGAGAGCGCCTTCCAGCGGCGGGACGAGGTCAGCGGACGCGTCTACAACATCGGTGGCGGACCCACCAATGCGATCTCGCTTCGCAATCTGGTCGACTTCCTCAAGACCGAGGTCGCACCCGATCTCTCGATCTCGCATGGCGACTGGCGACCGGGCGATCAGCCCGTTTACGTCTCCGACATCCGCAAGGCGCGCGAAGAGCTCGACTGGACGCCGAAGGTGGCCTGGGAGGAGGGGGCGCGCCGCCTGGCGGACTGGGTCCGGGAGAGCCGTCCGATGTTCGAGACGATGTTCTAGGCCAGCGAACCGGAGCTCCCTGTGAACATCCTGATGCTCTGCTTCGAGTACCCGCCGCTGGGAGGCGGAGGCGGGATCGGCGTTCGCCAGTACGCCGAGGCCTGGGCCGCCAAAGGGCATCGCGTCGCCGTGCTGACAGGCGGCGGCGAGGGGCTGCCGGCAAGGGAGGCCCTCCATGGCGTGGAGATCGTGCGCGTACCGACCCTGGCGCGCAGGGATCGCGCCACGGCGACGACCGCCGCCATGCTCACCTACAACCTGAGCGGTCTCCTGCACGTCTTCGCGCATCTCGGCCGGCTGCGCGAGTTCGACATCGTGAACACGCACTTCTCGATCCCAACCGGGCCTCTGGGCTGGGCCGCCTCGCGTCTACTCGGCCGACCCGATGTCCTGACCATCATCGGGGGCGACATCTACGATCCAACCAAGCGGTCCTCCCCGCACAGGAGCCGCCTCCTGCGACAGGTGAACGCGTGGATCATCAACGCGGCCGACCGGGTGGTGGCGATCTCCAGCGACACGAAGACCCGCGCCGAGCGCTTCTACCGGATTCGGGCGCCTATCCGGGTGATCAACTACGGCTTCACCCCGGCGGCCGGCTCGAGCGATGGGGAAGAGCCGGTAGAGCTCCCCGAGGGGGATCGGTTCCGCCTGATCTCGGTGGGCCGTCTCGTCGCCCGGAAGGGCTTCGACCACCTCCTCCGTGCGATGAGCCGTCTCCCCGAGGACGTGGAGCTGCTGCTCGTCGGTGACGGCCCGCTGGAGCCCGAGCTTCGGGCGCTCGCCCGCGCGGAAGGCGTCGAGGAGAGGGTCCGCTTCCTCGGATACCGTACGCGCGAGGCGATCCACGCGCTCCTCCGCCATGCCGACTGCTATGTGCTTTCCTCGCTCCACGAGGGGCTCGGCATCGTCGTCCAAGAGGCGATGGACGCGGGACTCCCGGTCGTCGCCACCGATAACGGCGGACAGGTCGATCTGATCCGCAGCCGGCGCAACGGCCTGCTGGTGCCGCCGGGAGATCCCGTCGCACTCGCCGAGGCCATCCGCGTCGTCCGGGACGATCCGGCGCTCGCCGAGACCATGCGCCGGAACAACCTGGCCGACATCCGCGAGCTCCATATGGAGAGCAATTGCGAGCTCTATCTCGACCTGTTCCGCGAGCTGCTCGCCCCCGCGGACGCGCGACCGAGCGTGGCCTCGTGAGCGGGCCGATGCGCCGGGATCCGGCCGCCCTCCAGGGGCCCGAGTTCGACCTCGTCGTGATTGGCGGCGGGATCTTCGGCGCCTGCGCCGCGCGCGAGGCGGCCCGTCGCGGCCTGAGCGTCGCGCTCGTCGAGCGCGGCGACTTCTCCAGCGCCACGTCGGCCCAGTCGTTCAAGATGGTGCACGGCGGGATGCGCTACCTGCAGCACGCCGATCTGAAGCGCGTCCGGCAGTCGAGCGCTGACCGTCACACGCTGCTTTTCATCGCCCCGCACCTCGTCCGGCCGCTCCCGATCGTCGTCCCCACCTACGGCCACGGGATGCGAGGCAAGGAGGCGCTGCGCGCGGCCATGGCCGTCTACGACGCTCTCACCTTCGACCGCAATGCCGGCATCTCCGATCCTGGACGCCGGATCCCACGCGGACGATGTCTCTCGCGCACGGAGGTCCTCGAGGCGTACCCCGGCCTCCCCGAGCCGGGGCTCACCGGAGCGGGCGTCTTCAGCGACGGCCAGATGATCAACCCGCCCCGGCTCGTCCTGGCCTTCATCCGCTCCGCCGTTGAGTCCGGGGCGGTCGTGAGCAACTACGTCGAAGCCATCCGGATCCTCGTTCGGGACGGTCGGGTCGAGGGGGTCGCGGCCCGGGATGTCCTGACGGGAGACGAGATCCTTGTCCGGGGTCGGGTCGTCCTCAACGCGGCCGGCCCGTATGCCGAAGGCCTTCTGGTTCGTTCCGGCAGCCCGCTGGCGGGGTGGACACCGTGGTCCCGGGACGCGTACATGGTGGTCGACCGGCCGCTCGTTCCGGGCTCAGGGGCGCTCGCGCTCCCGGCCCAGACGAACGATCCCGACGCGGTCCTGAGCCGCGGTCCGCGTCACCTCTTTCTGGTCCCGTGGAAGGGGGCCACGCTGGTCGGCGTCTGGCACGCGGTGTACGAGGGCGAGCCCGACGACTACACCGTCCACGAATCCGAGCTCCGGGGGTTCCTCGACGAGATCAATGCGGCCTACGCCGGGCTCGACCTCACGTTGGATGATGTCTCGCTATGGAACGCCGGGCTCATCCCGTTCGGCGAGAACGATCCGTCCGCCAAGGACCTCCGTTTCGGGCACCGGTCCCGGCTCGTCGACCACGCCGCCGAGCACGGCGTCCAGGGCCTGGTCACCCTGATCGGCGTCCGGTACACGACGGGTCCCTCGGACGCCGCTCGGGCGGTCGAGCTCGCATTGGAGAAGCTCGGCCGCCAGGCGGTACCTCCCGAGCCGGCCCCGGTCCACGGCGGGGACGTTCCTGACGTCGCAGGGCTCGTGGACCGTGTCCTGGCGGGTGCGCCCCGGACCATCCCGCCCGCCGCCCTCCGGGCCCTCGCCCAGAACCACGGCAGCGAGGTCGACCGGGTCCTGGGCCTGGCTCGCGACCGCCCGGATCTCGCGCGGACGATCGGCGGCTCGACGGTCCTGCGCGCCGAGGCCGTGCACGCCGTGCGGGAGGAGATGGCGGTTACGCTGGGTGACGTCGTCCTCCGGCGGACGGATCTGGGCACCGCCCGTTACCCCGGAGACGCCGCCCTCCTCGAATGCCTGGCGCTGGTCGCCGACGAGGCCGGCTGGGACGCGGCCCGGCGAGAGCGGGAGATGGAGCGGGTCCAGGAGGCGTTTCCGCCGAAGCTCAGGGCGGCGTACGTGCCGTCGGAGCGGCCCATCGCAGTGGCGAGGGATCGGGACGAAAAGGGTTAGAGCAACCCCGCCGAACGGTACCACTCGGCAGTCCGTCGGGCGCCCTCGGCGAAGTCGACCCGGGGCTCGAAGCCGAGTCGCCGGCGCGCCTTCTCGGCGCTCAGCCGATGGCTCTTGCGAAAGAAGTCGAGCCGGCGGCGATGAAGCGGCGGTTGGATCCCGAGAGGTCGGAGCGTAAGCTCGAGCAACGCCGCGGCGGCCGTGAAGGGAAGCAACGGGGCGTGCCAGCGGCGCGGCTCCCTCCCGACGGCGCGGGCGATCGCCTCCGTCATCTGGCGAGTGGTGACCGGCTCCCTGCCGGCGAGCAGGAGGACCTCCCCGACCGCGTCCGGCGACCGGGCCGCGGCCAGCAGCCCGTCGACCAGATCGTCGACGTAGATCGGATGGTGCAAATTCGCGCCACCCCCGATGAGGAAGAAGGTCCCGCCCTCGATCGAGCGGAAAAGCTTGAGCAGCCGCCGGTCCCCGGGCCCGTACACCTCGGGAATCCGGACGACCGCCACGGGGATCTTGTCCCCGAGGGCGAGGACGCGCTCCTCGCCGGCCAGCTTGGTCGTGCCATAGATGTTGTCGGGCCGAGTGGGGGATTCTTCGTCCAGCGGCCCATCCGGGACGCCGTAGACCCCGATCGTGCTGCCGTGCACGAAGCGAGTGGCGCCCGCCTCCGCGGCCGCCAGCAGGAGGTTCTCCGTCCCCCGAACGTTGACGTTCCAGAAGTGCTCGTCGGGGACGTTCATCTCGTGCTGGGCGGCCGCGAGATGAAACACGGTCTCGGCCCTCTCGACGACACGGGCCAGGGAGCCAGGATCGTCGACCGAGGCGAGCACGACCTCCGCGCCCGCCTCCTCCACTCGCGCGCGGTTGTCCGCCTCGGCCGGGGTGTTCTCCTGGCCCAGGACGCGGACCGAGTGGCCCTCCTCCAGGCATCGCAGCGCCAGCCTGGAGCCAATGAAGCCGGTTCCTCCGGTGATCAGGACGTGCACGCGGTCACTCCCCCTAGGACGGGTTTCCCCCTTGCGAGCGCCCCCTGGGGAGGCGGATCTTGGGGCGCTTTTGCCGCAATGAAAGCCAACGCGGATTCTTCTTTCGGACCCCCCTGCGTGGAACGGCGAAGATGGCCACCCTTCGACGCGTGGGTCCAGGCATGAGAATATATCGGTGCGAATGGACAAACGGGAGCAACGGCCGGACCTGCGCGACTTGAGCGAGCCCGGCAAGAGGTCGGCGCGGGATCGATGGATCCTGGCGGCGCGGACATTCGTGACCCTGGCCCTCCTCGGCTCCCTCCTGTGGGTCATCGACCTGAGCGCATCCATCCAGGCCGCCCGGCAGGTACGGGTCCCATGGTTCGTCCTGGCCATCTGTGCGAGCGCGCTCGGCGTGCTCGTGTCGGTCCTGAAATGGGAACGGCTCGTGCGCGATCTTCGACTCGGCGTATCGCGGCTCGCGCTGGTCAGGCTCTATCTCGTCGGTCTCTTCGCGAGCTCTCTGCTCCCCGGGATGGTCGGCGGGGACGTGGTCCGCTGGCAAGGGATGGCCCGTCGCTCCGGACGCTCCATCGATTCCGCGGCCACTATCGTGGCCGAGCGCGCCATCGGCGTCATGGCCCTGGTCCTCTGCGCGGCCGCCGCCGTGGCGATCGATTCCCGGTTGGCCACGCCCCCCGTGCTCCTTCTCGTCGCCGGGATGGCGCTGGCCGTAACCGCAGGCTTGTCGCTGGCGCTGAACCGGCGCTTGGCGACGAGTGCCATGCTCCGGCTCCGCCACACCGTTCTCCGGCGCGTCCTCCTCCCGCTGTACCGGCTCCACAAGGCGCTGCGCCGCTTCCGCCGCGGACCCCTGGTCGCCACGTTCGGGTTCGGGGTCCTATTCTACTTCACGACCAGCCTGACGTTCTTCCTTGTGTTGCGGTCCTTCGGGGTCGAGCTCGGCTATGGCCACGCCTTCGCGATCCAGGTCCTGACGAACCTCCTGACGCTCCTGCCGATCAGCATCGGAGGTCTCGGGCTCCTCCAGGCCGGCGACGTTTACCTGCTGAGTCTTTTTGGAGTCGACGCTCACACCGCTTTCGCGCTCTCGATCGCCCGCCAGATGATCCACTACGGATGGGGGTTCGTCGGAGGCAGCCTTCTCTTCGAGCCGGGCCGGAGACGCGGGAGGGAGCGGGAGAAGCCGTCTATCTGAGCTCGATCCGCCCATGCACGGTGTTCCAGGAGTCGTTGGCGTCGGCACCGGTGAACACGAGCACGGCGTCCTGGCCGCTGGCGCTCAGCCACTTGTTGGAGAAGTTCCAGAAGAAGGTCTCCGTATCGTCGAGTCCGGGCTCTCCGA
>JBOHRW010000081.1:0-41972 GCA_050732935.1 Gemmatimonadota bacterium | reverse complement strand
CCGAGGGGTCTTGCAGATGGACCGCGTAGACATAGACGAACCCGTCACGGGCCCCCGCGTAGTCTCTTCCGTACTGGAGAAAGGTCGGCAGGATGAGACCCTCGGAGCCATCGAAGCGCCAGCCGGCGGGTGTCCAGCTCCTTCCACGGTCGGCCGAACGATACAGCGCCGCGCGCTTGAAGTTGTTCCGGCCTGAGCTCGGACTGACCCACATGTAGAGCACCCCGTCGATCGACACGATGCCGTACGACTTTCCACCGAACCTCGCTTCGTTGTCGGCGTTCTTCCCACCCCACACGTTCTTTCCCGTATAGTCCTCGGGCCCCCCTGTCACGCGTGCGACGCCGAGGCTGACCCTGCTGTCGTCATTCGTGCCTCCGAAGCCGCCGCCGTCCCCCCACGTCGTGTACTGATGATCGTCGTCGGCCCAGGTGACGGGCCAGTTGTCACTCCCCGGCGCGCGCCGATCGTGGGTCGAGAAATCGAACGTGATCGAGGTCACCATCGGGCTTGGCGGATAAGGCGGCGGGGGCTCCGGCGGCCGAGAGCATCCGCCGATGCTGGCCAGAGCAAGAGCCAGAGCGGGTAATCTCACGAAGTTCCGCATACCTCCCCGAAATGGCGTGGCACGGAGAAGGCCTCGAGCGGTCCCGCGTCCGGCCTTGCGCCGGCCCCCCGCCTGGACGGATCTTTGTCTTCCCTTTGGAAGCGACGAGCGGATCGCGCCCGCCGATAACTCCTCAATGTGACCCGAGGACCCCAAGGATGCCAATCTCCACGCCTCTGACCCTCTGATGTGCGGGATCGCCGGAATCGTAGATCCGCGCGGCGTCTCGGCAGACGAGGTCCGCCGCATGGCCGACGCCATCGCCCACCGCGGACCCGACGACGCCACCGTCCATGTCGAGGACGGCGTCGGCTTCGGCTTCCGCCGTCTGGCGATCATCGACCTGGTGACCGGCCGGCAGCCGATCCCCAATGAGGACGGCTCCGTCCAGGTCATGCTGAACGGCGAGATCTACAACTATCGGGAGCTTCGCCCCGGTCTCGAGGAGAGGGGGCACCTCTTCCGGACCCGATCGGACACCGAGGTGATCGTCCACCTCTACGAGGAGCGCGGGGCCGACCTCGTCCACGCGCTTCGCGGCATGTTCGCGATCGCAGTCTGGGACAGCCGGCGCCGGCGCCTCCTGCTGGCCCGCGACCACCTGGGCCAGAAGCCGCTCTTCTGGGCCCGGCAGGGCGAGCGCCTTCTGTTCGCCTCCGAGATCAAGGCGATCCTGGCCGTCGCCCCCGGCCTCGCCGAGGTCGACCCGCGGGCGCTGGACGAATACCTGACCCTGCGCGTCATCGCCGACCCGCGCACGATGTTCGCTGGCATCCACAAGCTCCCTCCCGCGCATCTGATGTCCTGGGAGAACGGCGAGCCCTCGATCCGTCGCTGGTGGGACCTGCGCTTCGAGCCGAAGCCGGCGCTCTCCGAAGAGGACGCGCTGGAACGCCTCGACGAGGTGGTCCGGGAATCGGTCGGCGCACACCTCGTCAGCGACGTCCCCCTGGGCTCCTTCCTGAGCGGCGGGATCGATTCCGGTATCGTCGCAGCCGTCGCCCAGAGCCTGACGGGGGAGCCCTTGAAGACCTTCTCCGGCAGCGTCCCCTACCGGGGCTTCGACGAGGCGCCTGCGGCCGCGGCGGTAGCGCGCCACTGCGGAACGCGCCACTTCGAGTACCGGATCGGCGGCGACATCATCGGCCTCCTTCCGACTCTCGTCCACCATCTCGACGAGCCTTCCGACCCGCTCAGCGCCTGCATGTACCATCTCGCCCGTGAGACCCGTCGCGAGGTCAAGGTCGCTCTCGGCGGCGATGGCGGCGACGAGCGCTTCGGCGGCTACGACCGGTACTATGCCCTGTACTACGTGGCGCGCTACGCCCGGCTTCCCGCCGCGCTCCGGGAGAAGGTCCTGAGGCGGATCCTGGACCTGGCTCCGGACGGCTACTGGTACAAGAGCCTGAGCCACCGGCTGCGCTGGGTGGACGACCTCGCCCGGGTGGAAGGCGGCCGCCGCTACGCACGCGCGCTCAGCTACTTCTACTTCACACCCCGTCTTCGCGAGGGTCTCTACACCGACCGCTTCCGCGCGCTCGTGGACGGGTTCGACTCCGAGGGATCGATCGTCGCCTGGTACGAGGACGATGCCCGGGTCAAGGAGGATCTGGACCGGATGCTCCTCGCCGACAGCATGGTGCGTGAGCCCAACCACCCGGTCATGATCCTCGATCGGATGACGATGGCGCACGGGCTGGAGGCGCGCTCCCCCTTCCTCGACTACCGGCTGGCCGAGTTCGCCGCCACGCTGTCGACCTCGCTGAAGGTGCGCGGGCGTCAGCGCCGGTACCTCCAGATGCGGCTGGCCGAGCGCTACCTTCCGGCGGAGGTCCTCAGCCGTCCCAAGCAGGGTTTCAACTCAGGGCTGCCCTATATGATGGCCCGTCAGTTCCGGGACCTCTTCCAGCATTATCTGACGGGGGCCCACCTCGTGGAGGCCGGCTATCTGCGTCCGAACGCGATCCGGGACCTTCTCGTGAGCCACCTGGGGGGACGGAGCGACCACGGCAACCGCCTGTGGCTGCTGCTCAATGCCGAGCTCTGGCACCGGATCAGGATCGAGGGCATCCCGGTGGCGGATCTCGAGGCAGAGATCACCTCGCTGCTGGGAAGGGATTCCGCGGAGACCACGCCCGGCCGGCCCGCTGGTGATCCGGTCCCCTCCAGCCTCGCCTCCTGAGCCAGGCCACCGGCTCGAGGCCTGGTCCCCCGTCAGCCTGCGTGACCGCTCAGCGCCGTCTCAGCCGATAGACTTCGACGCCGACGAAGCCGCGATGGTCGATCATCTCGTGCGTCCCTGTCAGCTCCCGCCGGCAGTCAGACCCCAGGTCGCCCCAATCCCGGCTGACGACCAGCCACACGTCCGGATCGTCACGCAGGTCGTTCACGTGGTACATCGCCGGCGGTAGCTCGTCTCTCTCCCGGCCGCGGCAGCCCCGGAGCCGCTCCACGGACAACTCTTGCCCGTAGTGCTGCGCCGCAGGAAGTCCCTGTCCGACCACGGCCACAGGATCCTCCCGATCGGCCCCCTCGCGCACGTAAGCCATCGCCTCGCGCATGTGTTCCTTGTCGTACTTGGGTGTCAGGTAGTAGTTGGCGAGCGAGAATCCGAACAGCGCGGCCACCAGCAGGGTCGCCGGCACCCTCCACCGCCCGAGCGAATCGACGCCGAGCGCCAGCAGGAACGCCACTCCAGGGACCGCCGCGAAGGCGTAACGGACGTTGAAGGTCTGACCGCCCAGAACGGCGCTCCCGAAGATGAGGACCGGCAACCCGATCGCCCACGGCAGCAGAACGGCGGTCTGGTCCGCACGCCCCCGGAGGGCCCTCATCCCGGCCAGGGAGAGAGCGCCGAAGACGGCCACGAAGACCAGCACCTCGGGATGCTCCGCAAGAATGCCGGTGGGGGGGGGAAGGTCGTGCAGCTCCGCGACGGTCGGCCCCACCGTGAATCCCGCCACGAAGGCGAAGAATGTGTACGGCAGGAACACGAGCGAGGGCGGACGGGGGGTCCCGACCACGTCGTCGGCCCCGCCCACCCCGCCGAACCCCAGCGCGGCCATGGCCGCCGGCAGGCCGAGCATGCCGACCACCGACAGCGAGGCGAGCCCCTTTCCCCGGAACGACGCTCGGCGGCCCCGTTCCGGCAGGAACCACACCGTCGCCGCCAGCGCCACCAGGACGTGGAGGGTGATGACGAAGGTGTACAGGTTCAAGGTCGCCGCCGCGATGAAGGCCAGCCACCAGCCCGTCCGGTCTGTCTTCCACGCGCGCAGGAGCGCCCAGAAGGAGACGGTCGTGAGGAGCGACCACTGGGCATACCAGCGCGCCTCCTGGGCGTACCATACGTGGATGGGAAGGAGGGCCAGGAACAACGCGGCGAGCAACGACGTCCGTCGATCGACGAGCTCGCGGGCGACCAGGTACAGCGCCGCGACATCGAGGATGCTGACCAGCGCGAACGGCAAGCGCACCAGAAACTCGGAGGACCCGAATCCCAGGACCCAGTGAAGAAGGACGAGCGCCAGAGGGCGCGTCGTCTGCTGGTCGTCCAGGTCCCAGTACCCGGCGATCAGGTCGAGGGGAGGCTTCGCCTGGCCCAGCGAGAAGACCTCGTCGAGCCACAGGTTCTCGGCCCCGAGATGCACCAGCCGCAGGATCGCGGCCAGCGCCAGGATCAGCACCGGGAACAGCCAGGACGGAACCCTCAGCCTGCCTGGCCTCAACGGGAGCCGCCCGCGGACGAGCTGCTCGCGGCTCCCTCCGAAGGCCGGGGGAGAGCGCCAGCGGGATCCTCGAGCCGCACCGTGTCCGGCACGCCGTACGGCCGGTCGCAATCCCAGACGAACGTCGGGATCGTGGCGTTTCGCTCCGCGAATCCGCAGCGGCGCAGGAACTCGAGACAGGGGCGATTCCTGGCGGTCGGCCGGTATTCGGCCACGACCTCCACCAGCCCGCGCGAGCGGGCTTCCCGCACGGCGATCGCCAGCATGGTCTCCTCGACCTTGCGGCCGAACGCTCGGCAGCTCAGCACGAAGTCCACGACGCGGCCGCGCCCATCCTCCTCCTCGAGTCCGAGGATCCCCGTCAGACCGAGATCGCCGAAGCGGTCGGACACACGGAAGGTCCATACCGCGCGCTCGGCCGCGGCGGCCCAGTCCCCAAGCTCGATCTCGCTCATGCGGCGCGTGGAAAGATTCATCTGGTTCGTCTTGTTGAGAAGCTGGGCGGCGCGCGGAAGGTTGCCGGGACCCAGCGGCTCGACGGTGACGACGGTGCCGAGCGTCTCGAGCCACTCGTCCACGGTTCCCACCGTGCTGCGGGCCTCGCGGCGGTTTCGCTCGACCACATACATGGCGGCCCGCCCTCTGTCCTCTTCGCTGATCGCGGGCGCGTCGAAGCAGCCGAGATCCTCGAGTGCTCGTCGATAGAGCATCCGGTCCTGGGGCCAGTCGGGCACGAGGACCTCCGGAAGCGCTTCCGCCACGCGCGCGCGCTGCGCCGGGTCGTCATCGATGAACACTGTCGATTGAAGTCCCAGATTCAGCTCATCGACCAGGTCCGCGACGTTCCGAGCCTTGTCCCCCCAGTCGATCCGCCATCCCGCGAAATCGTCGAGGCGCAGCACCATCTCAGGGTTTCGGCGGATCGCCTCCAGGGCCACGGCTTCCTCGTTGCGGCTCACGATTCCGAGCACGATCCCGCGGCGCGTCAGCGCTTTCAGCGCGAGCTGGAAATCGACATACGCCTCCCCGATCGGGTCGTGCCCGCCGAGGATCACGCGTTCCCATCCTACTTCGCCCACGATCCCCCCCCAGAGGGTGTCGTCGAGATCAAGAATGATCAGCTTCCGCGCCGCCCCGGCCAGCCCGCGCAGAGCGGCCTTGATCGTCGACACGGCGCTCCGGAACACCTCGTTCGCATACGGGGTCTTGCTCATGTACCAAAGCTTCGGGCTGAAGCTCTGTGGCCCGGCCGCCCATCGGGTCGCGTTCAGCACGTGCACGCCCGGAAGCCCTCCCAGTCGCTTCGCAAGTCGAAGATTCATCCGCAGCAGCATCCCATCGATGCCCCGCTCGAGGTCCATCTCCTGCGACGGGAAGATCGATCGGCCGGGCGGGGTCCAGGTCGGCACGAACACGACTCCGGTCCGCTTCCGGACTCCGGCCACAAGATCCAGCCAGGCGTCCACTTCGCGGAGGACCTCGCCGTCGTCGACCTCCTCCCCGGCGCACAGCCGCGCGAAGGACGCGATCACCCCCTCCGGACGAGTCCAGATCATGGTGAGATCGGGCCTGGGCGACCAGACCGCCGCGCCAGGGTCGGCGACCAGGCGTGACACCTGCCCGAAGTCCGACTCGATCGCCTCGATGGGAGGCTCGTCCGGATCGTTCGTCAGATAGGCTTCGAAGTTGGAGGCGTTGAAGTCGGACAGGGTCAGGGCGCGCAGCCGGCGCGTCATCCGCTCCTCCTCCGCCCCTCGACGTATTCCACGAAGGAGCGGACGGTCTGCAGCGGGTTGCGGCCGCCCTCGGCTACGATGGCTTCGTCGGTGAGATCGACCCGACGCTCGAACTCCTCCGCCATCCGCTCCTCCGTCGCGACGAGGAGGTTGACGAGACGGAGGGAGTCCAGCGGCCCGCCGTTGCCAAACAGGCTGGCGTCCATCGCTTTGGCGAGCCGCCCTCCGGGCGGGAGCTGGAGGTTGATCTCGTCGATCGCGCCAAAGACCGCCCGCACCGTGCGGGGATCGGGCTCCCCGGAGGCAGCCGGCGGCATCGACGGCGCTTGGGGCGTCTCCTCCCCGGTGGTGGGCGGATCCTCCTCGGCCCGTCCCGAACGGGAAGTCGCTGGCGTCGCGCCCTCTGGCGCCTGCCCGGAGCGCGGCAGAAGGATCAGCCGCTGATGCGGCACGACGATCGAGTAGGGCGGCACGCTCTCCCGGAGCACGCTGGCGGCGCCTACGATGCACCCCGTGCCGATCTCGACGCCGTCCAGCACGACCACCGCCACACCCATCGCGACCCGGTCCTCGATCCGGATGGGCCCCTTGCTCACCTTTCGCTGATCGCGGGTTCCGGGCGGATCGCCCGACTCCGGGTGCTCGAGGCTCGGATCGATCAGGCCCCCCCCGACGATGCACCGCCCCCCCATGGCGACCTGGTCTCCGATCTGGATCCCGCCCTGGGAGTAGAGACCGGACCCGGCCCCGATGTCCGCCTCCTCCCCGATGTGGATGGGCCCGACCTTCGCCTGGACGAAGGTCTCGCGATTGAGGATCACCCGGTCGCCGATCGACACGCCCTCCCCGCCGCGCGCGTCGATGACACACCCGTCGTCGATCATGACCCCGTCGCCAAGGCGGATCCTGCGCGGACAGCGCAGAACGAGGTTGCGCCCGAAGACGACGTCCGCGCCGATCTCCTCGAACAGGAGCGGATAGAGTCTCTTCCGGAGGGCCAGCCCCAGCGCGCCCGGTATCGGTCCGAGGAAGGTCGTGAGGAGCTCGTACTTCACGAACTCCCACCACGAACCCCCGCCGATGACCAGCCGCCTGTACTTCAACGACGAAGACCCCTCGTCCTCGAAGAGCTTGTGCCTGATGTAGTGTCTGTCGTCCAGCTCGCGCATGATCGAATCGGGGTTCTCGGTGCTGGAAGGCGATCGGGCATCGACCCCGCGCGCGCGGCGCGGGACAGTCCCGCCGTCAATTCCCAGGCGGAATCATGGAATCAGCTCGTATACGGATCTTGGCTTCGAGCCAAGCGGTACGTCGTGCCATGGGAGGCCTGGAAGTGCACGACGATCTCCCCGATCAAGCCGAGGGCCACGGCCTGGACGCCGAGAGTCACCAGCAGTACGCCGAGCAGCAGCATCGGGCGGTTGGCCATGCTCTGCCCGCCGAACCGCTGCAGCAGGAGCACGACCAGGATGACGCTCCCCGAGAGGCCGAAGGCGGCTCCCAGCGAGCCGAAGAATCGCAATGGACGATAGGTAAAGCGCAGCAGGAAGAAGATCCCGAAGATATCGAGCAGCCATCCGAAATACACCCCTGGTGAGTATAAGCGGGTACGGCCGCCCTCCGAGTGCGGACGCACCGGCACCTCCTTGACCCGGAAGCCCTCCCGCTCCGCCACGATGGGGATGAACCGGAAGTAACTCCCGTAGAGAGGGATCTCCGACAGGACGTGACGACGGATCGCCGCGACGCGGCAAGTCACGTCGTGGAGCCGGGAACCCGTCAGGCCGTTGAGCAGCCAGTTCGCGAAGCCGGACTGGACCCGATTGATCCACCCCCCTCTCCGCGGCCAGCGCCGGGCCACGGCCACGTCGCTGCCCTTCTCGATCTCGTGGATGAGATCGAGAAGGGCCTCCGGGGCGACCCGGAATGCCGGAGGAAGCGTCATCACGATCCCGCCGTGGCTGTGCTCCACGGACAGACGCAGGACGGTCGACTGATCCACCGACTGCCCGACCTCGAGCAACCGGACTTCCCCCCGCTCCACGTCCTCCTCGGACAGACCCCTCCCCAGAGTTTTCTGGCCGGGCCCGCAGATGAACAGGAACTCGAACGAGTAGCCGCCCCTCCGCAGGTGCGGCGCATACTGGCGATAGATGTCCGCCGCTGCGGCCCGCCCCCGTTCGAGGAGGACGACGATCGAGATGTCTCGGGTCGCTCCGGCCTGGGCTTGGGCTTGGGCCCGGGCGCGAGCGCCGGGCTCGTCAACCATCCGCGGCTCCAGTTGCTTGCTCTGCTCGAGCTTCATCAGAGGACCTCTCTCACGACAGGAAGGGACTCTCGAACCCTCCAGTATTGCCGCACCAGCACCTCGCCGACCAGACCCAGCATGAACAGGTAAGCGGTCAGGCCAAACATGAGAATCATCACCGAGGGGAAGACGAACGCCCGCTCGTCTCCACTGACAAACGTCGTGATGGCGACGCCCGTTGCGATCGCGAACAGAAAACCGACCTCGAGCGTCCCGAGGGCGGCGAGCCCGAAGAGGCGCAGGGGCCGGTCCCGGAACGAGCGGATCATCGCGATCGTCAGCAGGTCGAGGATCACGCGCCACGTCCGTGAGAGGCCGTATTTGCTGCTTCCGTAGCGTCGCGGGTGATGGCGGACCGGAATCTCGGCGATCTTCGCCCCGCTGGTGGCCGCCGCGATGGCGGGAATGAAGCGGTGCATGTCGGAGTATAGGACCATTGGACGCAGGACGTGCGCGCGGTAGGCGCGGAGCGAGCAGCCGGTGTCGCGGATCCGCACGCCGGTGATCCGTCGGATCAAGCCATTGGCGATCCACGACGGGATCTTCCGGGTCACCATCTTGTCCTGCCGATTCTCCCTGTACCCGGTGACCAGGTCGTAGCCTCGGCCCAGCTCGTCGATCAGACGGGGGATGTCCCGGGGATCGTTCTGCAGGTCCCCGTCCATGCTGACCACGATGTCCCCGCGGGCGTGGTCGAATCCCGCCTCCATCGCCGCCGTTTGACCGAAGTTGCGGGCGAAATGCAGGACGCGGACTCGGGGGTCGGTCCGCGCGAACTCGTCGATCAGCTCGGCCGTGCCGTCCTTGCTGCCGTCGTCGACGAGCAGCAGCTCCCAGTCGTCGCCGGGCAAGGCCGCCCGAACCGCGTCGACCAAAGGCGGAACGTTAGGAGCCTCGTTGAAGAGGGGGACCACAACGGAAACAGTAACTCTTTTCGACACAGGCACGTCTCCCATCCGCCAAGCAGCGACATCCGGGGGTATCGGCCGCCGTGCCTGGGACGGAGACCGCTGTCCGTCCCTCAGTATACTGCTCTTCGGCGATCGTGACGAGACCCCCTGGGCAAGCCCCCCCGGTGCAACTTTCAGACCAGATGGAGCGCTTACGTTGCGGCCGGGACCGCGATAGCTTCGGGTCGATGATCCGGCGACTCCCGGCCCTTCTCCTCGGCCTCGGCCTCCTCCATCCCATCCCCACCGCGCTCGGGCAGCCGGAGGGGCCGGGCGGCGATCTCTACGCCGACTACGAGACTCTCCTCACCCGGTACGTGCGGGACGGAGAAGTGGATTACGCCCGCTGGAAATCCGACGCCCCGCCCGCCTGGGACCGCTTCCTCGCGTGGCTGAAGATGACCGATCCCCGGGACTGGCCGCTGGCCGACCGACGGGCATTCTGGATCAACGCCTACAACGCGAGCGTCGTCGATGGGGTGCTCCGGCGCTACCCCATGGACTCGGTGCGCGACGTGGGCCTTCTCGGGGGACGAATACGCGGCTTCTTCGACCGCCGCGAGCATCCAGTGGCCGGACGCATGCGAACGCTCGACGAAATCGAGAAGGAGATCCTGCTCGAGCCGCCACTCGGGGACGCGGCCGTCCACTGGGGCCTGACCTGTGGCTCACGGGGGTGCCCGGTCCTCCGGACCGAGCCGTACCGCGGCGGCGCGCTGGAGAGGCAGCTCGAGTTCCAGGCCGCTACGTACCTGAATGGCCCGACCGGCCACCGGATCGATCCGGAGACGCGGACGGTCTACCTGTCGCGGATCTTCGACTGGTATCGGGAAGACTTCGAACAGGCGGCGGGGTCGGTCCGCGCGTACGCGATGCGCTACCTGACGGGCACGGCGCTCGAGGCGCTGCGAGCGGGGTGGGACATCGAGTTTATTGACTACGACTGGCGCCTCAACGACGCCGCAGGTCGTTGAAGACGGCCTGTCCACCATGTCGTGTGAACGAGCATCGAGCTCCGACGGACCTAGCGGGCTAGCGGGCTGTCGCCTCGGCGATCCGTTCCAGCGCCGCCGACTCCAGCTCAGGGGTCGGAACGAGGCGCCCGGCCCGCTCCCGAAAGACGGTGGCGGTCCAGCGCACGGCTGGCCCTCCTTGGCCTCCCTCCATCCGGCCCACCGCGCCGACCACCTCCGCGGTGGCGTCTCCATCCAGGTCCACGAGGCCGAGCTGGTACGACTCCTCCCCGATCCGGCCGTCGAAGAAGATGGCCGGGCGGTCGCCCTCCGGGGTCGCGGCAAGGAAGGGCTCCAGGCTTCCCCCCACTCCGATGTCGAAGACGCCGATCGCGGCGACCCCGGGTTGCATCGAGGGAAGCTCCAGGAGCAGCGCCGTACCCGAGGCGAACCGGACCGGAGCGTAAAGCCCGATCCGGCCGGACCCCGCCTCCCAGCTCTCGAGCCCGAGATCCGCTGGCTCGATCAGGGGATCCGTCACCCGGGTTCGGTAGTCGCCTCCCCGACTCTCGAGGAGCACGGACGCTGGAGCGCCGTCGCCCGAGCGGAAGAGCGCCACCGTCTCCGGGACGGCGTCTCCGACCAGATCGAGGGAGAACACGCCGCCGGGAACGGGTGGCGCACCCGGAGCGCGCTCCACCATCGGCTCGATGTGATCCTCGAAGGTGAAGTGGTTCCCGCGGGTGTCCCATACGTAGGCTGGCCCTTCTGCGGCACGGGGACCACCGGTGACCAGGACCCGCAGACGACCCGGGTCGATCCACCCCTCGAGCCCCACCGAGCGTCCCTGACGGAGCAGCCACTCGACGACCGGGTGACGCAGCCTTCGTCCCGCCGGATCGGAGACGGCCACGCCGAAGGTCCCGTCCGACGTACGTCCCGACCAGGCGAGCCAACGACCGTCGGGACTCCAGGCGAGGCTGTCCGCGCGGCCGCCGGGAAACACGTCGACGAAACGGGCGGTCTGTGCGGTCCGAGACCAGATTCCGACTGCCTGGTTGGCACCGGCGGTGGTGAAAGCAACGAGCGTGCTGTCCGGCGAGAAGGCGAGACGATGGAAGCGGATCGGCTCGACGATGACATCATCCGGACCGTCCGGAAGACCGTTGGCGGTGAAGAGGGTATCCCGGCCGAGGAGAACGGCACGACCGTCCGCCGAGACTTGGAGGGGCCCCGAGGAAGCCGTCTCCTTCGCGTCCCCCGCGGGGAGGATCGAGACCCCGGCCCGGCGCTCCTCCTCCCCGCAGCCGGCGGCCAGGAGGACGACCGCGGCCAGGGCGAGAAGCGTCCGCGCCACCTCCGTCAGTACCCCCCGTTCTTGAGCACGTCCCGGGCGATCACGACCCGCTGGATCTCGTTCGTCCCCTCGAAGATGCGGTTGATCCGGCTGTCGCGGTAGAAGCGCTCGGGCCACATCTCCGCGGAGTACCCGAGCCCGCCGTGGAGCTGGACGGCCTTGTCGACGATCCGATCGAGCGCTTCCGAGCAGAAGTACTTGCAGATCGCCGACTCGCGACTGAAGCGCATCCCCTGGTCGCACATCCAGGCCGTCCGGTACACCATGTTCTCGATGGCGTAGGTATCGGCCGCCATCTCGGCGAGCATGAACTGGATGGCCTGAAACTCCATGATTGGCTTGCCGAAAGCCTGGCGCTGGTTCGCGTACTGCACGCACCGATCGATGGCATCCTTGGCCGCCCCGAGCGTGGCCGCGGCCAGCCCGAGACGGCCCACGTCGAGCACGCCGAAGGCGATGCGGGCGCCCTGCCCGATCTCGCCGACCAGGTTCCCGATCGGCACCTCCATGTCCTCGAAGACGAGCTCCACGGTGTTCGAGCCGCGGATCCCCATCTTCTCCTCGACTTTTCCGACCCGGAAGCCGGGGAAGGACTTTTCGACGATGAGCGCGCCCGGCCCCGACTCCCCGTCGGCGTCCTCGACGTTGCAGAAGACGGCGACGACATCGGCCAGCCCGCCGTTGGTGATCCAGATCTTGGTCCCGTTGACGATGAGGGTGTCGCCGTTCCGGACCGCGGTGGTCTTCATGCCCATCGCGTCCGACCCCGACTCGGGCTCGGTCAGCGCATAGGCGCCGATCATCTCACCGCGCGCCATCGGTGCCAGGTACTGCTTCTTCTGCTCCTCACTCCCGAACTTGTAGATCGTCATCGCCCCAATCGACTGGTGGGCGCCGATGAACGTCGCCGTCGACGCGCACGCCCGGCTGATCTCCTCCTGGAGGATGACGTAGCCCGTCTCGCCCATGCCGGCGCCATCGTACTCGGGTGGGAAGGCCACACCCAGAAAGCCGAGCTCGGCCATCATTTCGATCAACCGCTGCGGGATCTGGTGCTGCCTGTCGATCTCGTCGGCGACCGGCCGCAGCTCCTGGTCGACGAACCGCTTGACGGTCCTGCGCAGCTCCTTCTGCTCGTCGCTGAACGACCAGTCCATGGAGTCCTCCGGGATGGCGACGGGTCAATCCGCCCAAGGCATGAAGATGACCGGGGTCAGGCGCCGGCCTACACCTCTGCTTCCACCAGCCGCCGGCCGACCGCCTCGATCAGGATCTCCCGCGCCCGCTCCACGATGTCGTCGATGGACGGGGTGCGCGCCGCCATAGCCTCGGCGCGGTGACGAAGGTCGTCGAGCGACGGGAAATGCGGAACGGGAACCTCGTGGAGCATCGCCTCCACGTGCGCGCGGGCGCGCGGGGCCCCGGCCCTGAGGTCCGCCATCCCGGGCCGGTGCTCCCAGCCGGCGCGGACCTGCTCGGCGATCCGGTCGACGGAAAAGCTGCGCGCGATCTGATGGGCGACCTTCTCCACCGCGCGGCGGGAAAGCCGGCGTTCGCCTTCCAGAACGTCCTCCGGCGGACCCTTCAGGTCGTGCACGAGTCCCACCCGCGACAGCAGAACGAGGATCCAGTACGTCGCATCGATCTCCCACCACCGCCATCCCTGACGGGTCGAGCTCTGGTAGTAGTGATGGTTGTTGTGCCATCCCTCGCCCATCGTGATCAGCGCCAGGAGGAAGCTGTTCCGGCTGTCGTCCCCGGTCAGGTAGCGCTGCCGACCGAAGGTGTGGGCCAGCGAGTTGATGGCGAATACCCCGTGGAACAGGACCGTCGTCGAGAGGAAGAAGCCGACGAAGAGCCCCGGCCAGCCTCCGATCAGGAAGCAGAGGATGGCGAGCAGGATCCCCGGCACCTTTTCGAAGCGGTCCAGCCACACGAGCTCGGGGTATTGCGCCAGGTCCTTCACCAGATCGTAGTCGGCCTGGCCCCGCTGACGGGCGAAGATCCATCCGAGATGGGCGAACAGGAACCCGTGGATCCCCGGCGAATGGACGTCCTCCGGGGTGTCGGAGTGCCGGTGGTGGTGGCGATGCTTGGCGGACCACCACAGAACACCCTTGTGGAGCGAGGACTCCGAGAGAAACGCCAGCACGAACTGGAACCACCGGCTGGTTCTGTAGCTGCGATGGGCGAAGTAGCGATGATAGCCCGCGGTGACAGCGAACATCCGCCCGAAGTAGAGCGCCACGGCCAGCACCACCGACCCCGTCGTCACCCCCGACCACAGGATGCCGAGGCAGGCGAGGTGGACCAGGACGAAGCCGGCGGCCCCGGGGTAGACGATGTCGTCGTGATGCTGCTCGTCGAAACGGATCCGCTGGGTGAGCATCTATACCTTGCAAGGCTGAAGTCAGGGCCGGGAGGCGAATAGCCAATTAATATAGTGCGTTTCGCCATCCCTCGCCCCCTTTTCAGTACTCGATCCGTACCCTGTAGGTCAGGACGCTCTCCTCACCGGCCTCGACGGGAACCTCGAAGAGGACGGTGAAGGCGTCCATCTTCTCGTGGTCGTGGCTGTTCACGAGCATCGTCCACTCCGAAGGCAGCGGCTCCACGACCTGGACCGTGACGTCCTCGGTCTTGTGATTCCGGATCTTGACCTCGAACGCCACCTCGTAGAGGTGACCGCTCGACAAGACCTGGAACTCGGTCTGCCGGCGCTCGGCAACGATGTCGAAGGCCTCTCCGATCTTGAGCCTGACGCGCTCGTTCCTCGGAGTGTGATCGATCCGGTCCTCGCCCACGAACTGGAGGGTGCCGTCCACGTCGGCCTTGTAGAGCCGAACGACGCCCGCTGGCAACGGGATCCCGAGGCCGTTCCCTTCGCTATTGTCGAACTCCTGGTACACGCCGACCTTGAGGCCCCTCTCGCCGCCGTACTGCTGGGTGTAGTACCAGGGGGCGCCGGCCAGGCGGTAGACCTTGTCGGTCCGGATGCCGTTCCCCTCGAGGAGCCGGATCTGCTTGGTCTGGTTGTTCTTGATCGTGGTCGGTCGCGGCAGGTCGTAGAGGTGGTACTCGAAGAACGTGCGCTCTTCGAACCCCTCAACGTTCACCGTGGCGGCCGCCTCGCGGAGCGCATCCTTCGCGTTCACGCGTCCCTGCTGGTCGGCGCGGTGGATGTCGCCGGCCACCAGCTTGAGCTTGGCGTTCGGGTACGACGTGCCGCTGTGGTTGTCGAGCGTGACCCAGCCGCCGATTTCCAGGCTCCGGTCGTCCTCCGAGAGCGTCGCCACATAGTCCGCCTTCCAGTTCAGCCCCTGCGTCAGATACGAGACCTCGACGGGCTCGGATCCCCGGCGCTCGCTGGCCAGCGTCCAGACCAGCGTCGGGAGCGCCTTGAGATCGCCCTTCAGGTCGGGCAGGACGATCCGTCCCGGGGGGTTCAGTGCGATCGAGTCGCCGATCTGGTAGACGGCGCCGCCCTGGACTGAGAGCAGCTTCGCCGGGACGGCCCGCTCCTCCCCGTTGTCGCCGGCCCTGACGTAGAGTGTGACCGTCTCGCCGACGTACTTCTCGAGGAGCGCCTGCGGGGTCAGGAGGTCGTACTCGTAGTTTTGCTCCAGCACGTCGACCGCGCCGGGGTGACGCAACGCCGCGAACGCCACCGAAGTCGGGTCGATCTGCGCGGCGACGTCTCGGAAGGGGAGCGTGAACACGCCGCGCTCGAGGTCGATCGCGCGCTGGTCGCGGACCAGCCCCAGGTTGCCGTTGTAGACAGTCACCGCCAGCGAGCGGTCGTCCGGATCGTCGGCGCTCACCAGCGCTCCGGCCGCCAGGATCGGCGCCAGCGCGAGCGCCGGGATCAGGAGTTGCTTCGTTCTCATGGATGCCTCCGGTTCGGGTTCCGTACGGGGGTCTCGCTCCCCATACAACCGGGGGCATGGTTTATTCCGAGCGCCGTAGCTTCGATTTCAACCTCCGCGGGGATGCTGTCTCCGCGGAGGCGCCTCAGGGCCGCGTGGCGAGAAAGGCGGCGAGGCTGTCCGCCAGCGCCTCGGCCGCGCGCCGGAGATCGGCAGGGAGCTCGTCGCCCGATGCCAGGCTGTCCCGCCACTGGGTCAGGGCGGTCTCGGCCAGCTCCAGATCCTTTTCGGCGAGGGCCCCCCGGGCGCGGAGCTCAAAGCGCTCCAGGTCGTTCGAGTCGGCGGGAGTGTCGGCTTTCTGCATGGCCGCCCCGGCCTGGGGCGCCGCCGCTGCCTCGTCCTCCAGCTCGAGGGCGTCGACCGGGGCCGCCTCGCGGGCCGCCGTCGGCCGCTCGCCGGCGCCTGCCCGGTCGTCGAGCCCCTCGCCCGGGGATTCGGCCGCGTCCCGATTCGTGCGCCTCGACTCGTCCACGGTGGCGGTCCGGGCGCGGTCGAGCTCCGCGCCGGCCGTCGTCTCGGACTCGGCGACACCGGGCAGCGATGGCGTATCGGTGCTCCGGTCCGCCGGCATCGCGTCCCGGTCGGAGGACGCCACCGGGCGCTCGCTCCGGAGGGCGCGCCCGGCGTCCGCCGGCCCGCGGATCTCCTGCTGCCAGAGGACGCCGAGCGCGACGAGGGCCACGACCAGGGCGGCCGTCTGGGGAACGTGACGGGCGAGCCAGGACCGCCGGGGGGCGGACCCGCGCGCGGTGGTGCGGGCCACGATCGAGGCCCGCAGGCGTCCCCAGTCCGGCTCGCGCTCGGCGGCGCGTGCCGTCGTCTCCGCCGCGTACGCTCGCTCGACCGTCTCCGAGAAGTCGTCCAGCGCCGCGAGCGCCGACCGGCAGCCCTCGCACTCCTCGAGGTGGGCCTTCACGCGTCGCCGGTCAGCGGCGCCCAGCTCACCGGTCCGGTACCGGTCGAGCAGCTCTTCGACGTGTCCGTTCGCTTCCCTCATCGCTATCCCGCTAGCCTTCCCGGCCCACTCCCTTCGATTCCAGGCAGATCCGCATCTTCTCCCGCGCGCGCGCCAGCCGCGACATCACCGTCCCTTCGGGGATCCCCACCGCCGCCGCGATCTCCCGATAGCTGAACCCCTCGGCGTGACGGAGGTCGAAGACCTCCCGCTGGTCCGCGGGGAGCGAGCTCCGACATGCCGCGAGCGCCGCCGCCAGCTCGCCATCCTCGAGCGAGCGGTCCGACCGATCGCCGGAGGGTAGCGCAGGGGCGCGCTCGGGATCCGACAGCGATACCAGGCTCCATAGCTTGCGGCGCCGGATCACGTTGAGGCAGCGGTTGCGGGCGATCCGGTACAGCCAGGTGTAGAACCGGTACGCCGGATCGTAGTCCCGGAGATGCTCGTAAGCGCTCACGAAGGCCTCCTGCACGACGTCCTCGGCCTCGTCGGCGTCGCCCAGAAGGCGCAGGCAGCTCCAGTACAGCCGGCGCTGATGACGCTCTACGAGAACCGAGTAGCGGTGCGACTCCCCACCCGCGATCCGCCGGATGAGCTCCATCTCCTCGACGAGGTCGGGATCGGCGATGTCGTGAGTGGTACCCTCGGCCTCTCGATTCATTCCGACAGGGGCGCCGGCGTCTGGCCCGGCAGAACCGTGCCGCCCGACTCCGTCACCTCCGAGGCCACCACCCGCAGATCGTTGTCGAGGTTGGAGCGCAGCGCCGCCAGGTTCCGTCGCACGCCGCGCCAGGCCCGCTCGACGATCAGGCGGGCCCGCGTGACGTGGGCGTCGCCGGCCAGTCCGTCGTCGGCGCGGCGCGCGGCGTCTGCGCGCGAGATCACCGCCGCCATGCGATACAGATCGATGGCGGCCTCGGTGATCCTCTCGAGGACCAGCTGGCGCTCGACGATCGCCTTGCCGTGGCGCCTGAGGGCCCATTCCACCGCGCCCGCGAACTCGGCCACGTACTCGGCCAGGGGGTCGGCGAAGGCGGCGACCTCGGGATGGAGATCGGGAAGGTCGGGACGCGCGATCGCGCGCATGGCGCGCTCGCGGGCGTAGTCGGTCAGGACGCCGAGCCGGCGGATGGGGTCGCGGAGCGCGTCGGCCACCGCCTTCAGGTTGCGACCGGGCTCCTCGAGACCCGCCAGCCCGACGTAGAGCCTCAGGATCTCGTTGGTCCCCTCGAAGATCATGTTGATGCGCGCGTCGCGCAGATATCTCTCGTAGGGATACTCATTCATGTAACCCATGCCGCCCGCCACCTGCAGGGCCTCGTTCACGGCCCGCCAGCACGCCTCCGACGCGTACACCTTGCAGATCGCCGATTCGATCGAGAGGTCGGCGTCACCCCGGTCCGCCAGACCGGTCGCCAGGTAGACCATCGACTCGGCGGCGTAGCCATCGAGGGCCATGTCGGCGAGCTTGCGCTGGATGAGCTCGAACTCCGCCAGCGGTCTCCCGAACTGCTGGCGGTCGAGCGCGTGGCGGGTGGTGATGGCGACCGCCTTCTTGATCCCCCCCACACAGCCCGCGGCAAGTCCCAGGCGGCCCGCGTTCAGGACCCCCATCGCGACCTTGAAGCCCCCGCCCACTTCCCCCAGCACGAGCTCGGAGGGCACGGCCACGTCCTCGAAGTGGACTTCGGTCGTGGAGGAGCCCCGGATTCCGAGCTTGTGCTCCTCCGGTCCATGGCTCACACCGGCGAGCGATCGGGGGACGATGAATGCGGTGATCCGGTCCGCGGTGGCGCCTTCGCGCTCGACCGGGGTCTGGGCGAACACCGTGAACACCTCGGCGAGCCCGCCATTGGTGATCCAGATCTTGGTCCCGTTCAGGATCCACGAGTCGCGGCCGGAGTCGTACACCGCCCGGGTACGGATCGAGGCCGCGTCGGATCCCGACCCCGGCTCAGTGAGCGCGAAGGCGGCGAGCTGCTCGCCGCGGGCGAGCGGGGGGAGGAAGCGGCGCTTCTGCTCATCGGTGCCGTACTTGAGGATCCCCTTCAAGCCGATCGACTGGTGGGCGCCCAGGGTCGTGACGATCGCGCCGTCGAGCCCGGCGACGGTCTCGAACACCCTGGCGTAGAAGGTCTCGCTGGCCCCGTACCCGTCGTGCTCCTCGGGCACCGTGATGCCGAAGACCCCCAGCTCGGCGAGCCCCGCGAGCACCTCAACGGGAATGCGGGCCTCGGTGTCGATGCGGCGACTGTCGATCTTGTCCGCGGCGAATCGGATCAGGGACTCGCGGAGGATCTCGAACGACTCGGCCTCGTCGGGATCCATCTGCGGATAGGGGGTGAGCGACTCGTGGTCGATGAGGCCGAGGAAGAAGGAGCGGCAGACGCTCACCCGCCCATCTCCTCTCCGACACGCCCTCCCGGAAGCCGCCGCGCGAGGTAGACACCGGTCACGAGCAGCGCGAACCCCGCCGCGAAGAGCACCGCGCTCGACGCGATGAAGCGCTCGGCCGCCGGCTCGGGATCGATGGGCATCGCGCCCGCGGCGTCGCGCACGCGGGTCAGGCCCTGGTACCAGCGTAAAACCGTCCAGCCCGGGATGACGAATCCGGCGACCGCCAGCACACGGAGAAGCGTCGGGGGCCAGGCACCGGCCACCCGAAGACCGATCGCGTACACCCCTCCCATCGCGAGAGCGATGGCGACCAGGAGCGGGAGCGCACCGGCGTTCATCAGGGGGGCGAGCACACCGGCCTCCTCAGTGTGGTGTCGCCGAAGTCTCCCGGCATTCGAGAGCAGCTGCATCCCCGTCGACTCTCTCTTTGCACACGAGACTTCGGCGACCCCACACTAGAACCCGTCACCGAGGGTCGGCTGGTCCCCCTCGCCGAGCTCGACCGGCTGGCCGTAGAAGCCTCCCCGCCAGCGTGCCCGCTCGCGCAGCGCGGAGCTCGGCGCGAACCGCGGGTCGACCGCCGCCGACCACTCTTCCAGGCGCCCGACGATCCGGGACAGGCCGATCTCGTCGGCCCAGCGCAGCAGCCCGCCCCGGAAGGGCGGCCAGCCGATGCCCATGACCAGGGCCAGATCCCCGTCCCCGGGCGTCTCCACGATGCCGTCCTCGAGGGCCCGCGCCCCCTCGTTGACCATCGGGTAGAGGCACCGCGCCACCAGGTACCCCTCGTCGAAGACGGGCTCCTCCCCCTCATCCTGATCGGTCACCAGTCCCAGCTCCTCGCGCAGCCCGGCGTCGGGGTCCTTCCGACGACCCTCTCGGTAGGTGTAGAACCCGCGACCGGACTTCTTTCCCAGCCGACCGGTCATCTCGAGACGGTGGAGAAGCGCGTGGGGGCGCATGCGGTCGGGGAAGGCCAGCGCCAGGACCTTCCCTACCTTGGCCGCGATGTCGAGCCCCACCTCGTCCAGGAGGGCCAGCGGACCCATCGGAAGACCGAACCGCTCCAAGGCCCCGTCGAGGGTCTCCACGGCGACCCCCTCGGCGTAGAGGTGGGCAGCCTCGTTCAGATACGTCATCAGGAGCCGGTTCACCCAGAAGCCCGGACCGTCGCGGACCACGACCGGTGTCTTCCCGAGCGCGACGGAGAGGCCGTGCAAGGTGGCCAGCGCGCCCTGCCCCGTCTCCTGCCCGCGCACCACCTCCACGAGCGGCATCTTCTCGACCGGATTGAAGAAGTGGAGCCCCCCGAACCGCTCGGGACGGTCGAGGGCGCGGGCCAGGTCGTCGACCCGGAGCGATGAGGTGTTGGTGGCGAGGACGGCCTCCGGCCCGACCTCGCGTTCGACCTCCGCCAGCACCTCGCGCTTGACCCCGAGGTCCTCGACGATCGCCTCCACGACCACATCCACCCGCCCGAAGCCGGCGTAGCCGGTCGTGCCGGAGATCCGGTTCCGAAGGTCGCGCGCCTGGCGGGACGAGAGGCCTCCCTTGCGCTCCGCCCGCCGGGCGATCTTCGATGCGTGAGCCAGCCCGGCAGCGACGCGGTCGTGACTCACGTCCTTGAGGCGGACGACGATCCCGTTGTAGGCCGCCACCTCGGCGATCGCGCCGCCCATGACGCCGGCCCCGAGGATGCCGATCTTCCGAACGGGTCGAGCCGTCCCGCCCTCGGGCGGCTTCCGGGCCGCCTCGCGCCGCTGGTAGAGCCATATCAGGTTTGCCGCGGCAGGCGTCGTGGCCAGCTCCCCCACCGCCTCGGCCTCGGCAACGAGCCCCGCGGCCACGCCTTCGGCCAGCCCGATCTCGATGGCGTCGATGGCCGCGAAGGGAGCCGGGTAATGGCCCCCGGTCCGCTCCCGAACGTTCCTGCGGGCCTGGGCGAACACCACCCGGCGCCCGAGCGGGTTTCGCTCGACCAACAGACGCGCGAGCCCGCCGTTTCCGGTCGCAGCCCCCTCACCCCTGACGGCGGCGCGAGCCAGCTCGCGCGCGGCGTCCACGAGCCGGGCCTCGGGGACCGCCTGGTCCACCAGACCCGTCTCCGCGGCGCGCCGGCCCGAGACCAGTCGGCTGGTCAGGATGAGGGTGAGAGCCTCCTGCAGACCCACCACGCGCGGAGCGCGCTGGGTCCCCCCCCAGGCCGGCAGGATGCCGAGCTGGACCTCGGGAAAGCCAAGGCGGGTGATCTCGCTGTCGCTGGCCACGCGGAACGAGCACGCGAGAGCGAACTCGAGCCCGCCACCCACGCAGGCGCCGTGGATCGCCGCCACGGTGGGCACCGAAAGATCCGCCAGGCGCTGGAACGCCGCCTGCCCCCGCCGGGCGAGCGCGGTGGCCTCCGCCTCCGAGGCGATCGAGGCCAGCATGTCGATGTCGGCCCCCGCGATGAACGTGTCGGGCTTGCCCGACTGGAAGACGATCGCCGAGAGGTCCCCCCGGCCGGTGAGCTCCGCCAGCACCTCCTCCAGCTCGTCGAGCGTCTCGCGGGACCAAACGTTGACTTTCCGACGGGGCACATCGAACACGACCGACGCCAGGCCGTCGCCATCCACCACGTAGTCGAAGGCGGCCCCCATCAGCGCTCGAACACGATCGCCCCGCCCAGACCCCCGCCCACGCAGAGGGTCGCCAGCCCGACGCCGAGCCCCCGCCGCTGCATCTCGAGAAGGAGGGTCAGGGCGAGGCGCGTGCCGGTGGCCCCGATGGGATGGCCGAGGGCGATCGCCCCCCCGTTCACGTTGAGGATCTCCGGACGGATCGGGCCGATGGGCCGCGACCGCCCGAGCATCGTCTCGGCCCACTCCCGCGACGGGAAGACCTCCATGTTCGCGAGCACCACCGCGGCGAACGCCTCGTTGAGCTCGATCAGCTCGATGTCGTCCAGCGACATCCCGGCCCGCTCGAGCGCGAGGGGGGTGGCCACCGCCGGTCCCAGCCCCATGCGACGTGGATCGAGCCCCGCGTACCCGAACGCCGTCACCCGCCCCAGCGAATCGTATCCCAGGCTCTGCGCGCGCTCCTCCTCCATCAGGAGCAGGGCCGCCGCGCCGTCGGTGATCATCGACGAGTTCCCGGGGGTCACCGTGCCATGCCGGCGATCGAAGACCGGCCTGAGCTTCGTCAGCGCCTCGAGCGTCTGGCCGGGTCGATAGCCGACATCCTCGGCCACCACGTCCCCGTACGCCGGCGGGACGAACACGGGAGTGACCTCCTCCGCGAAGCGACCTTCGGCCCACGCCTCCGTTGCGCGCTGGTGGGAGAGGAGCGCGTATTCGTCCTGCTCGCGGCGGGAGATGGAGAGCTCCCTGGACAGCACCTCGGCGGTCTCCCCCATGTTGAGCCCGCACACGGGGTCGGTCAGACCTTCGGCCAGCGCTACGACGGGCTTGAAGTGCGCGGGGCGGAGCTGGGCCGCGGCCGACACCTTCCTGGTGATCGATCGGGACCGACTCATGCCCGTCATCACGTCGGCAAACTCGTCCGGGAAGTGGAGCGGCACGTTCGACATCGACTCCACACCGCCGGTGATCACGACGTCGGACTGGCCGAGTACGATCTGGTTGAAGGCGTCGGTGACGGACTGGAAGCCCGAGGCGCAGTTCCGCGCCACGGAGAAGGCGGGCACGCGCTCCGGTATGCCCGCCTCCAGGGCCGCCACGCGGGCGATGTTGGGGGCCTCGGCCGGTGGCGCCGCGTTGCCCAGGATGACTTCGTCGATGATCGAGGCATCGATCCCGGTGCGCTCGATCAGCTCCCGGATGGCGATCCGGGCCAGCTCGACGGCCCCGACCTCGGCAAGCGCCATCCCGGCCTTGGCGAAGGGCGTGCGCACGCCGTCGACCACGACGACGCGTCGGGGATGTCTCCAAGGTCTCGGTTCGCTCATCGGTCGGCGGGACTCTCGGGTTATGGACCCGCCGCGGACCCGGTCGTCAGCGGGTCCGGGAGATCAGAATACCGGTTCCAGAGTGGCGTTCTCCGGGGTCAGCTCCACGCCGAGCTCCCCGCCTTCAGCTTCGATCCGCACGTTCCAGCGGTACTGCTGGCTGATCGACCCGGGGACAGGGGCGTCGCCCAGGACCCACCACGTCCCGTTCGGCACGGTCACGGTCGCGGTTCCCTGTGGGCCGGTCTCGACGCGCTGGAGCGGATGCTCGCCGACCCTGAGGCTCTCCTCCCGCGCGAACGCCTCCTCCGGCCAGGCGCGCGCCTCCCACTCGCCGCGTGCCTCCCGGTAGGCGTTGCGGACCGAGGTGTAGTCGTCGGTCACACCCTGGCAGGCGTCGAACCGCTGCTCCTCGCGAGCCACGAGTGCCTGATAGCGATCGAATGTCTGCCGGTAGGCGTCCGAGGTCTGCCCTTCCCGGTTCGCGATCTGGGTGGCCTGCTGCCGTACCACCTCGATCGAATCTCCGGTCACCCGATACGAGGCGCAGGCGTCCTGATAGCGCTGGGCGAGGAACCGGATCGAGTCCGCCGAGGGTGGCTCGCCGGGGTCCGATTCGGCTTGGAGCGATGCGTAGAGCGAATCGATGTCGTAGGGCAGTATATCGAGTTGGATACCCGAAAGGGGGACCGTCTCCTCCTCGGCGTTCTCACCTGCGGCCTGGATCGTCAACTCGGTCTCGGTGCTGCATCCCACCGCCACGACGAGGCTCACGGTGGCCAGCGCTGCTCGGAGAATCCCCACTCTCGACCTCCTCCTGGAAGTTGTCGTGGCGAAAGTTATCGAAGCGGGCCCGGCCTTACAAATGCCCCCGCGCAGCCGCTCCCGCGGCGCGGATCATGCCGCCGCTTCGCCGGCCCCGCGTGGCAGGACCCATGCGCGCGTCGGCTCCCCGGTGAAGTGTCGACGCGCTACCTCCCGGATCTGGTCGGCCGTCACGTCCTCGAGCGCCGCGAGCCATCGATCGCCGTAGTCCTGTCCCAGCCCGTCCACCTCGTAGCGGGCCAGCCGGCCCGCCTGGGCCATGTTCGTCTCCGCCGAGATGAGGTAGCTGCCCCTCAGGTAGCGGCGGGCCGTCTCCAGCTCCTCCGCCGTGACCGACTCGTCGATGAAGCGCTTGAACTCCCGCTCCAGCCCGCGCGCCGCCTCGTCCACGCGACCCGGATCGGTGACGATGTATCCGGCCAGGTGGCCTCCCCCCGGCTGATCATCGTAGTAGGAGGAGACCTGATAGGCGAGCGACCGCTTCTCGCGCAGCTCGATGAAGAGCCGGGAGGACATCGAGCCGCCCAGCACGGCATCGAGCATCCGCGCCGCCGGATATTCGGGATGGACGGCATCCGGCGCCGGAAAGCCGTATACCAGATAGGCCGCCTCCCGATCCACCTCCAGCCGGCGTTCGCCGCCGACGGGGTGGGCGGACTCCGGCATGCTTTCCGGGGACTCGAGCGGAGCGTCTCCGAAGGCCTCGCCGAGCCACTCGAGCAGTCGTTCCGGGTCGAACCGCCCGGCGGCGGCGACGACCGGGGGCACCGGCCGGTAGAAGCGCCGCGCGGCCTCGACCACCCGATCCCGGTCGAGGCCGCGCACCGTTTCGCGGTATCCCAGCACGGGCTTGTGAAACGGGTGTCCGGCGTAGAACTGCTCCCGGAAGAGGTCCAGGGCGCGGGCGAGGAGCTGATCCTCCCGAGCCTCGATGGCCCCGAGCGCGAGCTCGATCTCGGTGGCCACCTCCTCCTCGGGGAAGGCGGGTCGCGTGATCACGTCCAGAAAGAGATCGAGGGCCCGCTCCCAGGTCGCCGCCGTTGCTTGCAGGCTGACGCTCCCCAGATGGCGGCCGCAGCCGCTGTCGAGATCGGCGCCCAGCTCGGCCAGGGCCTCCTGGATCTCGTGGGCCGAGCGGCTCGCCGTCCCACGGATGAGGGCGCTTTGCAGCAGGTTTGAAACGCCGGCTTCCTCGTCCGTCTCGTAGAGCGTCCCCATCGGGGTGAAGACGCGCACGGCGACGATGTCGTTGGCGGTCAGGGGACGGGCCAGCACGACCGTGCCTCCCGGGAGCCGATGACGCTCGTGCTCAAGCGCCATTCGGCCCCACCCACGCCCGCACCGCGGCCTCGGGGTCGGCGAGGCGCTCCAGCACGGTGGTCGCCGCTTCCGGCGTCACCGCGGCGATCCCGTCGAGGACCTCCCGGTACCGGCCGGCGTGCCCGTAGAGCACCTCGAACTCGCCCAGGGTGCCGGTCGTAGCAGCGTTGGTCTCGTTGTCGAAGGCGAAGCCCGCCGCCAGCATCGTCTTGGCGCGCCCCACCTCGTCGGGGCCGAGGCCCCGCGCACCTTCGCCAAGGACGCGCCCGATCTCCTCCTCCACGTCGGCCCGGCGCTCCGGCGCCAGGACAGCCGAGATGCCGAGGGCGCCGGTCTTGTCCAGACCGTACGTCCATGCGCCGACGGAGGTCACCAGGCGGCGCTCGTCGATGAGGCGCCGATAGAGCCGCGACGTCATCCCCTCCCCGAGCACGGTGCTCGCCACCTCGAGCGCGCATGCCTCCTCCAGGTCCGCCCGGCCCGCCGAGCGGAAGCCCCAGGCCAGATAACCCTGTGTGATGTCCATGCCCACCGTGGACCCGGCGCGAGCGACCGGTGCCGGATCGGCCTCCGGAAGTGAGGATTCGGCGCGCTGAAGGTCACCGAGCCTCTCCCCCACCGCGCTCAGCGCCGCGTTCGTGTCTACGTCGCCGGACACGGCCACCGCGAGCCGGTCCGCCCGGTAGTGCCGATGCCAGTAGTCGCGCATCACCGCCGGCGAGATGCGATCCAGCGACTCGGCCGTGCCCAGCACCTCGCGAGCATACGCGCTGTCGCCGAACAGGTCTCCGGCCAGGGCAACGTAGAGGCGGCCCTGGGGCGAGTCGTTGCGCCGGCGGATCTCCTCCTTGACGACGCCGCGCTCGCGCTCCAGCTCCGTCTCCGGGAACGCGGGATTCCGAAGGTGGTCGGCCAGCAGGTCGAGCGCGACCTCTAAGTGCTCGGAGGGCGCCACGATGTAGTAGTGGGTGAATTCCAGCGAGGTGGCGGCGTTGTTGTAGCCACCCATCGCCTTGACGAGCCGGTCCATGCTGCCAAGGGGGTAGCGCTCCGTCCCCTTGAAGAACATGTGCTCGAGAAAGTGGGAGATGCCGGCATGCTCGTCCGTCTCGTGAAGCGCGCCCACGGCGATCCAGCAGTCGACCGCCACGAGGGGGACCGAATGGTTCTCCCGGACCAGGACTCGAAGCCCGTTCTCGAGCTCCGCGCGCACGAACGGCGCCGGGCTCACGTCCCCCTTTCTGCCGATCGTCTCGAGCCTGGCCCCGGAGGGACTCTTAGCGGGAGGGGAGGTTGTGGAAGGAGACTTCAAGGTCGCTCAAAATGGCACAGATCGAGGCGCCGGGGCACCCGCTCAGCGGGTCGCGAGGACGTCCGAGGCGTACTTATCGTGTACGCCGCAGGACGCCCGAGGGAGTGCAACAAAGATCTGCGTCATTTTCAGCGACCCGGGTTAGTCGGCGATGGCGTCGGGGAAGATATACTTCAGCGGATCCACCGGAGTCCCCTTCTCGTGCACCTCGTAGTGCACGTGTGGCGCCACCGAGAAGCCGGTGGAGCCGATCAGGGCGATGGTATCGCCGCGCTTCATCTGCTGCCCGGCCTTGACGAGAATCCGCGAGCAGTGCGAGTACGTGGTGACCAGGCCGTGTCCGTGATCGATTTCCACGTAGTTGCCATGGCCGCTCTTCCATCCCGCCTCCGTCACGCGCCCGGCGGCGGTGGCGACGATGGGATTGCCGCGGCGCGCCGAGATGTCGATCCCGTAGTGAGGACGGACCTCGTTGAAGATCGGATGCCGGCGGTGCTTGGAGTATGTGCTGGAGAGGAAGCCCGAAGTGGGCCAGACCGAGGGAGTGGCCTCGAGCTTCGCCTTGTTCGCGGCGATGGCTGCCCTCGCGTCCGTGAAGCTGCTCGCCACGAGCTCACTGCGACGGAGCAGCATGTCCAGCGTCGTGGAGACGTCGCCGACGCGGTTGTTGAGCGCGCGGTCGGCCGACACGGTCACCGCTTCGTCCAGATGACCGGGGCCGCCCACCCCGACCGCCCGGACCTCCACCGGCACCGGAGGCAGATCGGCCGCCAGGCGCAGCTCCTCTTCGCGGTCGAGCAGCTCGTCCAGCTCCTGGCTCAAGGTCTCCATGCGGCCCTCGACGCGTCCAAGCTCGTCGCGGAGCCGACCGTTCTCGGCCACCACGTGCGAGCTCACGCCGATTCCCGTGAAATGGCCGAATGCGACCACGGCCAGACCGACCAGGAGCGCCGCGCCGCCGACTCCGAGGCTGAGGAAGGCGGCCCAACGAGTGCGGGTCAGACGGAGAGAGCGGACATCGTGACTTTCGTGGGGAATGAACATGAATGTTCCCAATCTATCAGACACCGATACGCCCCCCCAGATCCGGCAAAGAACAGGCAGCGTCGCTACCTAAATCGCTATTATAGACGCACTTGCAAGACGGACTTCCAGACAAGAACGCCATTCTAATCCGACCCTTCCGGCCTGTCAACCGGCCGCCGGCGCGGGGGGCGGAGCGGTCCGTTCGGCGCATTTCTCCAGTGCAAGATCCGGACCTCGCAGGCGCAGGTCCGGGTCAGAAAAACTCGATGTTGACGAAGCCGAGCGGGTCCTCGCGAAAGGCCTGTACCATCTCTTTGGCCCGCGTCTCGAGTACCCGGAGCTGGATCCACAGTTCCTCGTCATAGAGCATCCGACCCAGGGTGCCACGGCCTTCCCGCAACTTGAGCCGGAGGTCCTCGGCGTCGGCCTCGAGGTCGGCCAGCGCGCGGTCGAGATCGACCGGCTCTTCCCAGGCGCGCAGCCCGCCGTCCGCCAGCGAATCGATGACCCGGAGGTCGGCGCGGATCCTCTCGATGCTCTGGACGAAGGCGGCCTCGCGGCGGTAGCCCGGAATGACGCCCGCGCCCTGATCCAGGTCGTCGAGCAGCCCCTCCGACTGTTCGGCGAGCTCGCTCAGGGAGCCGTAGAGAGGCGATTCGACATCGAGGAGCCGAGCCGCCGAGCCGCCGCCCTCGAACAGCTTGGTCCGGACCTCCAGGATGTTGACGGTCAGCACCTCGATCTCCGAGAGCGCACGATTCAGCTCGGCGATGAGCAGGTCCCAGTCCACGCTCGGGATCTCCTCGATCGTCGCCCCGGCCGCCAGGGGGGTCTGACGGACGTCTCCGGCCGTGATCCGCACGTAGCGCTCGCCCCCCAGGCCGAGGGTGGCGAGCTGGGCGCGCGAGGCTGGCGTTATGTAAGGCTGGAAGCCCTGGTGGACCGACAGCTGGAGCCGGATGTTCGGCGGTGGCGGTGGGAGGCCCGTCGCCGGCTGGAGCCGGCCGCCGACGACGGTTCGGGGTCGCTCCTGCGGCGGGACGATGACCAGGTCGGTCACCTCCCCCGCCGGAAGGCCGGCGACGCGCACGAGCGATCCGACCCGGACCCCTCCGGCCGCGGCGAGATCGACGTAGTAAGGCACGATCTCGGGCCCGAAAGGCCCGCGGGTGGAGCCGATCAGGAAGACGGCCACCACCACGGCCAGCGCGATCGCCGCCACCGTCATCCCCAGCTTGAGCTCGTCCCAGGTGGGCTCGGCCTGCCGCGGCATGGAGCTCGCCTCCGAGCTGAGAGGTCGTTGAAAGAGCCGGCAAGGCGTTCATGCTCAACGCCCTGCCTCAGCACACTACGTCGTCGCCGTCTCGATGCGCCGGTACAGCGGCGGGCCGGTCGTCACCCGGTCACCGTCGAGGACGCCCCAGCGCAGCTGCTCCCCACGGGGAATCTCCGGCTGCCCGAGATCGGCTAGCAGGCGCTCGGCGAGCTCGGGGACGACCGGCCAAAGCAGCGCGGTGGAGAGCCGGAGGGCCTCGGCGGCGTGAAGCAGGACCGCCGCGACGTCGGCGCCACCGTCCGGTTTCATGGCGCGACGCCAGGGCTGCTGCGCCTCGAGGTATTCGTTGGTCGCCGAGACGAGGCCCAGAATGCGGTCCACTGCCTGGTGGACCTTCCACTCGCTCCAGGCCTCCGACACCGACCCATCGGCGCCGTCCGCGACCAGCCGCTCGGCCAGCTCGCGCAGGGCCGCCTCGTTGGCCCGGCCGGTGGCCTGCTCACGCGCCGGCAGGCGTCCATCGAGGTACCGGGCCACCATCTTGGTGATCCGCGAGTGCAGATTGCCCAGGTCATTGGCCAGGTCGGCGTTGAGACGCCGGACGATGGAATCGTACGAATACGTACTGTCCTGCCCCAGCGTCATTTCGCGAAGCAGATAGTACCGGAGGCCGTCGACGCCGAAATCGGCCACCAGAACGTCCGGATGGACGACGTTGCCGGCCGACTTCGACATCTTGCCCCCTTCCCAGACCCACCAGCCGTGGGCCAGAATCTGCCTGGGGAGTGCCCACCCGAGCGCCATCAGCAGGGTGATCCAGTAGACCGAGTGCGTCGTGAGAATGTCCTTGCCGAGCAGGTGGACGTCGGCCGGGTGCTCGTTCCAGGCGGCGATCGCGCGGCGGGCGTCCCCAGCGGGGTTGCCGGTCGCGTCCACCGTTCCGGTGACGTAGTTCAGCAGCGCATCCACCCAGACGTACGTCACGAAGGTGTCGTCCCACGGCAAGGAGATCCCCCAGGCCAGCCGCTCGCGTGGGCGTGTGATACAGAGATCGCCCAAGGGCTCCCGGAGGAAGCCCAGGACCTCGTTGGCCCTGGTCTCCGGATGGATGAACCCAGGGTGGGTCCGGATGTGGTCCACGAGGGCTTCCTGAAACGAGCTCATGCGGAAGAACCAGTTCCGCTCCTCGATCTCGTCCACCGGCTTCCCGCACTCCGGGCAGCGTCCCTCGACCAGGTCCTTCCCGGTCCAGTATCTCTCGTCGGACACGCAGTACCACCCGCGATAGACGTCTTCGTACAGAAGCGGGCGCCCCTCGGGGTCGACGCCGTCTCGAAGTCGAACGAGCGCCTCGCGGACTACGGCCGCGTGATCGGTGTCGGTGGTTCGGATGAACCGGTCGTAGCGGATCTCGAGGCGATCCCACGTCGCCTTCCAGGATGGGGCCAGCTCGTCGACGTGGGTCTGCGGCTCGACCCCCCTGCGTGCGGCCGCCCGGGCGACGCTCGCCCCGTGCTCGTCGGTACCGGTGAGAAACCGCACGTCGTGTCCCGTCGTGCGCTTTCTCCGCGCGATCACGTCGGCGAGGATGGTGGTGTAGGCATGGCCGATGTGGGGTCGGTCGTTGACATAGTAGATCGGCGTCGTGAGGTAATAGCGATCGGCCATGGAGGAGAATCTAGCAGCCCGCGCCAACCGGCCCACGCAGCCTGGCCGTCTTCAGCGGCCCCCGCGCAAAGCGCGGAGGGCTTGCCAGTATAGAAGGATTGGCGTCACGTTCCGCCACACGTCCTCGCGCGCGGCGATCAGGCCCCGCACCGCCGCCGACAACCCGACCGGACCGAGTCGATCGGCCGCCAGGCGGGCGTGATCCCCGTTCCCGTCAGCGTCCTCCCCTGCCGCAGGGTCCCGGCCCACCGCGCGATCCAGCGCCCCCTCCGCCATCCCCAGCAGGAACTCGAAAACGTGCTCGTGCTGTTCGCGGACGCGCGGCAGCTCGGCCTCCAGCAGGAACCCGTACGCGCTCCGCGAGGGATCGACGCCGGTCGCGAACAGCTCGGCCGCCAGCTCCCGCAGGGCCAGGACGCCGGGATCGGCGAGGGCCAGAGCCCGCCCCGGCCGGCCGTCGGCGAGGTCGGCCAGCGCTGCGGCCTCGGCCTCGGGCAGATCGAGGCGCCGGTCGATGAATGCTCGGACTTCGGCCACCGGGAGGGGTGCAAAGGCCAGCGACTGCACCCGGCTGTGGATCGTGTCGGGAAGGACGTCGGGCCTCGATGCCGTCAGGACGAAGCGCGTCCGGGGCGGCACCTCCTCGAGGAGCTTCATGAGCATTCCGGTGGGCTCGTCGCCGGGCGGGTGCTGGTCGACGTCGCCGAGGATGAAGATCTGCTCCTCGGCTTCGAACGGCGGCCGACCGGCGGCCTTCCGGATGGCGTGGAAGTCCTCCATGCGAAACGAGACGGGATGATCGTAGGCGATCGGCTCGGCGGGCTCGCCCGCGCGTCGCGCGAGATCCTCGCCGCGGGCCGCGCCGCCGTAGTAGGCGTCCGCCGGACGTGGGAAGTACCAGTGCACGTCGGGATGGGTGTTGCGCACGACGCGTCGGCAGACCGGGCAGGCCCCGCACGGCGGCGCTTGGCCCTCGCAGAGAAGCCGCTGGCCGAGCCACCGGGCGGCGGTCTGCTTCCCGACCCCGGCGGGCCCGTGGAAGAGCAGAGCCTTCCCCAGCCGATCCCGGGAAATCGCCGTCTCGAGCCCGGTCACGATCCGCGTGTGGCCGTCGACGCGGATGCCTTCGCCGCTCACCGGTCCTCGAGCCACCGGATGGGGTCCACCGCCTGTCCCCCCTCGCGGATCTCGAAGTGCAGCCTGGGGCCGGTCAAGCTCCCCGATTCGCCGACCGCGCCGATCACCGCCCCCTTGGCCACCCGCTGCCCCACCGCGGCGGCCGCGCTCTCCAGGTGCGCATAGATTGAGTAGTACCCTCCGTCGTGGTCGAGGATCACCATGAGACCGTAGCCGCCGTTCCAGTCGGCGTAGACGACCTCGCCGGCACCCACGGCGCGCACCGGCGTGCCCCGGGGCGCCGCGATGTCGATCCCGTTGTTCACGATCTCGGTCCGATAGACCGGATGCACGGCGCGTCCGAAACGGGCCACGATCTGGCCCTGCACCGGCCAGTCCAGATTGCCGACATCCCCGGTCAGAGTCGAGACCCGTGGCGTCGCCTCCGGGACCCGGCCCGCCGCGGCCGCTCGCCGCCGGGCCGCCTCCCGCTCCGCCCGCCGCCGCTCCAGGGTCGCCAGGAGCTCCTGGATCTTTCGCGTCTCCGCCTCCAGCGCCTCGGCCGCCCGGATCTGTTCCGAGCGTTCGCTCTTGACCCGCTCGAGCATCTCGCGCCGGGCGCGCTCGGTGGATTCCAGGCGCTCGGCCTGGGCCAGCCGCTCGTTCCGACGCGCGGCCAGCTCGCGGCGCGTCTCGGCCAGCGCCACGCGATCCGCACGGATCCGCCTCTCGAGACGCTCGATCGAGCGCAGGAGCCGGGCGTCCTGCTCGGCGATCAACCGCAGGTACTCGTAGCGGCCCAGGGCATCGGTGAAGCTCTCCGAGCGCAGAAGGATCTCCAGGGTGCCGAACCTCCCGAGCTTGTAGATCGAACGCAGGCGGCGGGCCAGGATCTGCCGCTGGACGGTGAGGCGGTCCAGAGCGTGGGCGAGCTCTCTCGTGAGACGCGCGATCTCCCTCTCCCGGGCGGCGATCTCTCCCTCCAGCGTCTCCAGGAGCTGGCGCGTGATCCCCAGCTCGCGCTCGACCTCTCTCAGCTCTTCCAGGACGCCGCGCTCGCGCCGGCCCAGCTGATCGGCCTCGGCGCGCCGTTCCTGGATCTGATCCTGTAGACGCTCGAGCCGAGCGCGCTGCGACTCGAGCTCGGCCTCCTCCTGGCCATGGGCCGGTTCCGCGAGAGCCAGGAGAGCCGGGAGCAGGAGCGCCACGGCGAGCGCCCGGGCCGCCCATTCTACCATCGGCTGACGTGTCGGCGGAGGGAGAGGATCGAGGCCAGCGACCCCAGCACGCCCCCCAGCAGGATCCCCGCCGCGATCTCCGCCGGCGAGTAGAACTCGATGGCCAGGACGCGTCTCTCCAAGACCCCGAACGTGACCACGAGGAGCGCCAGGGCCGCCAGCGCCCCGATCACTCCCTTGACGAAGCCCTCCAGCACGAACGGGCGGGCGATGAAGCCCGGCGTCGCCCCCACCATCCTCATGATCGCGAACTCGTCCTCGCGGGCGAGCACAACGAGGTTGATCGTGGCCCCGATGGCCACGAACGCCACGAACCCGAAGATGCCCCCGACCACCAGGCCCAGGAAGAGGGACATGTCCTGCAGGAAGGTCAGCTTGCGAACCCACTCCTCGCCGAAGCGGACCTCCTCCACGAAGCCGAAGCGAGAGATCCGCGCGGCTACGTCCTGTACCTGCTCGGCGCGGCGATAGCCGGGTTTGAGAGCGATCTCGATCGAAGCCGGGAGAGGGTTCGTGTCGAGATCCTCGTAGAGCTCCTCGTATTCCGAAAAGTCGGCCCTGACGCGGGCCAGGGCGTCCTGCTTCGACACGTAGGCGATCGAATCCACCTCGGGGTACGCGACCGCCTCGCGCATCAGCGCCCCACTCTCCTCGCTGGTCGTGTCATCGCGCAGATAGGCCACGACCTCCACACGCTCCTCGGCGCCCTCGAGGACCCCCTCGATGTTCAGCCAGGCGAGCCCGAAGACGCCCAGGGTGTAGAGCGCGAAGGCGATGGTGACGATCGAGAGAGCGGTGAGCAGGGGGGAGCGCCGGAACGCGAAGAATGCCTCGCGGGCGGTGTACCTCATGCGGCGGCGTCGGCGGCCGTGTCCCGAACGATCGCTCCGTCCTCCAGCTCGATCACCCGGGCGCCCGGGTGATGCTCGAGGAGCGCGCGATCATGGGTGACGAAGAGCACCGCCATGCCGCGCAGGTTGATGTCCTTGCACACGCGCAGGATGTCGAGCGAGACGCGGGGGTCCAGGTTGCCGGTGGGCTCGTCGGCGAGGAGCAGGAACGGGTCGTTGACCAGCGCGCGGGCGATGGCGACCCGCTGCTGCTCGCCGCCCGAGAGCTCGGCCGGGAGATGATCCGCCTTGCCGCCCAGACCGACGGATGCCAGCGTGCGTGGCACGGTGCGGTCGATCTCCTCGCGCGAGGCCCCCGTCACCTCCATCGTGAACGCGACGTTCTCGTACGCGGTCCGGGTCCGTAGCAGCCGAAAGTCCTGAAATACGATGCCCAGCCGCCGGCGCAGCATGGGGATGTCGCGCCGCCGGACCTTGTCCGAGGAGAACTCCGACACGCGAACGGCCCCGCGTGAGGGGCGCTCCTCCATGGTGACGAGCTTGACCAGCGTGGTCTTGCCGGCGCCGGAAGGCCCGGTCACGAACGCGAACTCCCCGCGCCGGACATGGAACGAGACGTCCCGCAGGGCGAAGCCGGTCTTGGGGTACTCCTTGAAGACGCTCTCGAACAGAACCACGACCGCCCGCCAATCAGATGGTCATGCAGAAACGGGGAGCGCAACGCAGGTCTTGGCCATCCTCAGCGGCCCAGCACCTCCTCGGGGGGGGTGCGGATGTCCACGTACACTTCCCCCCTCAGCCTTTCCACGAACGCCTCCTGGGCGCGCTGGGCGGCGAGCTGCTGGCGGATGCGCGGGGCCATGTCCTCGAACGTGACGTCGCCACCTCCTCCGCGTCCCCGGCTCACGACCACGCTGAATCCGGTGCCGGTCTCCACGATTCCGACCTCGCCCGACTCCAGGCCCTCGAGCACGTCGGCGTAGCTGCCGGGGAGCTGATCCGGGGGGAGCTCGATGACCGAGGTCCCGATGCTGTCTGCCGGCATGAGCGCCGCCTGCAGGCTGTCGACGTTCGCCCCGGAGAGGATCCGATCGCGCAGCTCCTCGGCCCTTTCGCGCGCCCGCTCGCGATCGGCGTCGGCGCGCTCGAAGGCGATCAGGATGTGGCGGGCCCGTACCTCGTCCGCCCGCCGGTCGATCACCTGCAGGATGTGATATCCGAAAGACGATTCCACCGGCCCGACGAGCTCGCCGAGCGGGGCCTCGAAGGCGGCTTTCTCGAATGACGGGACCATCCGGCCGCGGCCGAACCAGCCGAGGTCGCCGCTCTGCTCGCGGGTGCCTAGATCGTCGGAGTGCTGCCGGGCGGCGGCCTCGAAGTCCAACCCCGTCCGAAGCTCGGCGAGCACCGCCTCCGCCCTGGTCCGGGCGCTGTCCCGGGCGGCGGCGTCGGGCTCGAGAACGACCGGGATCTCCTCGAAGCGCACCGTTTCCTCGCGCTGCGGCATGGTCGAGCGATTCTCCTCCCAGAACGCCTGCACGTCCTCGTCGGAGACGGGCGCCGGCTGGATCTCGTCGCGATGGAGCTGCAGAAACGCGTCCCCGAGGAGCTCCCGCCGCTTGCGGTCCATCAGGTCGGCGCGGTAAGCGGCCAAACTGCCCCACTGGCTCCCCCGCAGCTCCTGCCGGAACGCCTCCGCGCTGGGAAAGCGCGCCCGGATCTCCTCGATCTCCCGGTCGGTCTCCTCCCGAACCCGCTCCTCGTCGATCTGGATCGTGGTGTCGCGCTCCGCCGCGGTGACGATGATCAGGTCCTGCAGCATCTGCTGGAAGGCGTTCGTCGCCAGGCCGCGGAACTGGGGGCCGTTCCCGGTCACGCCGAGCTGATTCGCCAGCAGGGCAACCTGCTCGCGCCACTCCGACTCGAGAATGAGGTGGTTTCCGACGACAGCCATGATCCGGTCGCCCGGCATGGGCGGTGCCGGACGGGTGGGCTCGACGACCGCCGGAACGAGCGAATCGGCGGCGGCCGGGCGCTCCTGACCGAAGACCGTCGTCGATCCGCCGGCCAGCACCGCGAACCCCGCCAGAAGCGTACCCCCGCGAATCATCCGGAAGCGGCGACCCGCGATCCTGCGTCGGGGTTCTCGAGCTTCTGCTGCAGGGCCGACAGGACCGCGTCGTAGCGATCGGGAAACGTCTCGACGCTCACCGACTGGGCCTGCGAGTCGGCCATGGCCGCCATCAGCTCCCGCTGGGCGTCGGCCGCCTGGACCTCCTGCATGCGCTGAGCGCGCAGAACCTGTTGGATCTGGTCGCTGACCTCCTCGAACGGCTGTTCGCGGTAGAACTCCTGGTGCTCGTCGTAGTAACGGCGGATCAGGGAGTCGGGGATCTCCAGGCGTCGCTCGAGCGCCTCGCCCACGATGAGCTGGGCGTAGAACTGCTCGACCCGCTCGTCGAGCTGTCGCTGCCGGGTCGAGTCCAGCACGGTGCTCCGAGCGCGGGCCTGCTCGAGCAGCATCCGCCGCTGCATGAGCTGCGAAAGCGCCTGGATCATCCCGGCCTGGTCGAGCCCCGCGATCATGCCCTGGTTCGATGGCGGGAGGGCCAGAAACAGATCCCAGATCTCGCCGAGCGTGAAGCCGCCCCCCTGGTAGGTGGCCAGCGGCAGCGCGCGCTGCGTCTCGGTCACCTCGGTGGTGGGGCCGCGGTCGAGGAAGGCGATCAGGGTGTCCACGTTGGACTCCACGAATTCGACCCCGCTGTCCTCCATCAGCCGCGTCACGTAGGCGCGCTCGGCGTCCCTGCGCTCGGGGCGCGCGAGCTGCTCCTCGATCTCGTCCTTGAGCTCCTCGAAGGGTCGCTTGCGCTTCCCCTCGACCTTGATCACGTGGAAGCCGAACTGCGTCTCCACCACTTCCGGCGCGACCTGGCCGGGCTCGGTTCCGAAGGCGGCCTGCTCGAAAGGAGCCACCATGCGTCCGCGCTGGAACCAGCCCAGCGATCCTCCCTGCTGGGCGCTGCCGGGATCGTCGGAGTTCTCGCGGGCGAGCTCGGCGAAGTCGGCGCCCTCGCGAGCGAGCTCGAGCAGCGACTCGGCCTCGGCGCGGGCGGCCTGGCGGAGAGAATCCGGGGCGTCCGTCCCGGCGGAGACGAGGATGTGGCGTGCGTGCACCTCCTCGCCGACGTTCTCGTCGTACCACTCCTGGAGCCGCGTCTCGTCGACCTGGATCTCGTTCCAGATCACGTCGTCGCGGAACTGGTTGTACAGCAGCTGATCGCGCCATTCGGCGACCTGAAGGCTCTCGGAGGGTGTCATGGAGTGCCGCTCGCGCCCGCGGAGGGACACCAGAACGAGGTCGACCATCTCGTCGACGGCCTTCTCTACCTCCTCCTCGTTGGCCCCGTATCCGGAGCTCATCATGTACTCCGCGACCTCGTCGACGGTGATGCCTTCGTCTCCGACGCGGGCGACCAGGTTGTCGTCGCCGCCTCGACAGGCGGCCAGCGCGACAAGGGCCGCTCCGGCCCAGGTGCGGCGTGCGAGATCGGGCCTCATGGCCGAAATCACTCCTTTTGCGGATGGAGAAGGGACTGTTCGAATCCGGGCGGCGCCTCAGCCTGTGACGATAGGTTCGGGGACCCAGGCCCGCAAGCCGTCGAAGAGGGCCGTCCTGAGGTCCGGATAGGACTCCGCCGAGAGCGTGATCTCGAGCGGGTCGACACGCCCGACGGCCACCCGGACGGCGTCGTCCGCAGCGGCCTGGATCGCCCTCAAGCGAGGCTCTACACCCGGTGGCCAGCGCAGTTCCGCGCACGTTTTGCGCGGGCTCACCCGCAGGCGTGCCACGCGCGCCCGTGTAGCCAGCGCCTTGAGGCGCGTGGCGTCGCACAGGTGGCGCGCCGGGTCCGGCAGCGGGCCGTACCGATCCTCGAGCTCGCGGGCGAAGTCCTGGATGTCGGCCTCGTCGCGAAGCCGTGACAGCCGACGGTACAGGGCCAGCTTCTGCTGATCGTCGGGCACGTAGTCGGCGGGAAGGTAGGCGTCGGCGTCATAGGCGAGCTCCACCGGAGCCGGAGCGCTCTCGGGCTCGCCCCGCATCTCAGCGATCGTCTCCTCGAGGAGCCGCAGGTACGTCTCGAATCCGAGGGTGGCGATGAACCCGGACTGGTCGGCGCCGAGGAGGTTCCCCGCGCCGCGCATCTCGAGATCGCGGAGCGCGATCCGGTAGCCGGCCCCGAGCTCCGTGTGCTGCTCGATGATCCTGAGCCGCTTCTCGGCCTCGGGCGTCATGCGCGCGCGGGAAGGCGTGATCAGGTAGCAGTATGCCCGGTGGTGCGAGCGGCCCACGCGGCCACGGAGCTGGTAGAGATCGGCCAGCCCGAAGCGGTCGGCGCGCTCGACGAGAATCGTGTTCGCCCGCGGGACATCGAGCCCGGACTCGATAATGGCGCTGGTCACCAGCACGTCGATATCCCCGCGGAAGAAGGCCAGCATGACCTGGGCCAGGTCGCCCTCGGCGAGCTGGCCATGGGCGATGCCGATCCGGAGCTCCGGGACGAGGCGCTCGATCCGCCGGGCGGCAAGATCGATGGTCTGGACCCGGTTGTGGACGTAGAAGACCTGGCCGCCGCGATCCACCTCGCGACGGATCGCCTCCTCGATGAGGCCGTCGTCGAGCTCGGCGACCCAGGTCACGATCGGCGTGCGCTCCCGTGGCGGCGTCTCGATGAGGCTCATCTCGCGGAGGCCCATGAGGCTCATCTGCAGGGTGCGCGGGATGGGGGTGGCGCTCAGCGTCAGGACGTCGACGCTCGTCCTCCAGGCCCGCAGACGCTCCTTGTGCCGGACCCCGAAGCGCTGCTCCTCGTCGATCACGAGCAGGCCCAGATCGGCGAACTCGACATCGGACGACAGCAGCCGGTGGGTGCCGATCACGATGTCGATCGCCCCCCGGCGCGCGTCTTCCACGACCGCGCGCATCTCGGCTGGAGTGTTGAAGCGGCTCAGCATGCCGATCCGGATCGGGAAGTCCGCCAGGCGTTCGCCGAACGTCTCCAGATGCTGGGCGGCGAGGACGGTCGTCGGGACCAGCACCGCGACCTGCTTGCCGGCCAGGACCGCCTTGAAGGCGGCGCGGATGGCGACCTCGGTCTTGCCGTAGCCCACGTCGCCGCAGATCAGCCGGTCCATCGGCCGCGCCCGCTCCATGTCCCGCTTCACCGCCTCGCTGGCGGCCCGCTGGTCGGGGGTATCCTCATAGACGAATGCCGCCTCCAGCTCGCGCTGCCACTCCGTGTCCGGTCCGAAGGCGTGCCCCGGAGCCAGCTCGCGCTCGGCGTGGAGGGCCAGGAGCTCGTCGGCCAGCTCCGCGATCGCCTCACGGGCTCGGGCCTTCTGGCGCTCCCAGTGGCCGCTGCCCATCCGGTGGAGCGTCGGCACCGCCCCCTCTTCCGAGGTGAAGCGCTCGATTCGCTCGATCTGGTCGACGGGGACGTAGAGCGTCTCGCCCTCCGCGTAGGCCAGCTTCAAGGCCTCGACCTCGCCGCCCTCCAGGCGCAGCCTCTCCAGGCCCTCGTAACGTCCGATGCCATAGTCCAGGTGCGCCAGGTAATCCCCGGGGCTGATCTCGGTGAGATGGACAGCGGTGCTGGCGGTGGCGTAGCGCCGGCGGCGACGTACGGGCGCCCGGCGGTCGAAGATCTCGTGATCGGTGTAGACGGCGAGGCCCGCCTCCGGCGCCACGAAGCCACCCGTCAGGGAGCCGATCTCGAGCGCGACCCCGTCGAGGCCCGCCAGCAGTTCCTCCAGGCGCTCCAGCTGTCCCAGGTTGTCGCAAAGGATGACGGGATGGACCCCCGCGGCGAGGTCGGCGCGCAGGATCTCCTCCAGGCGCGCCACCGAGCGTCGCACGGGGTCCGGCTCGCGGGCCCTGAAGCGCAGCGCGGCGACCTCGCGCTCCGGGCCCGCCAGGTGACCCCGCGCCGGCCGGCCACCCATGTGGAGAGCGTGGAGCTCGACCGCCCGGAAAGCGTCGAGCGATCGCCGCAGGTCGCCCGGGTGGAGGTAGAGCTCACCGGGCGAGGGCGCTCCATCGGCTCGCGCCTCGTACCGTGCCCCGACCTCGTCCCAGGCCTCTTCGAGCTCGTCCGCGATGCGCGCCGCCTCGTCCCAGACCACGAGGCAACCCGGCGGCAGGTACTCCGCGAGCGGTCGGAGATCCAGGCCCCCGCGCGGGCTGTCCGCGGGGGAATCCGTCCCGGACCCGGCACTCCGCAACCGCTCTCTTGCCGGCAGGATCTCCACCCGCTCGAGAAGCTCGGTGGAGCGCTGGGTTCCGGCGTCGAACGCCCGGATCGAGGCGATCTCGTCGCCGGCCAGCTCGATCCGGACGGGTCGCTCGTTGCGGTAGCCGAACACGTCGACGATGCCGCCCCGGACGCTGAACGTCCCCACTTCCGCCACCATCGCCTCGGGCTCGAAGCCCATCGCCACCAGTCGTTCGAGGAGTCGTTCGCGGTCGATCCGGTCGCCGACCGTCAGACGCGCCAGCCGGGCCTCGAGCGCGACCGGCGGGGGGACTCTCTGCATCAGTGCCCGGACCGTCGTGACCCCGACCGACAACGAGCCCTCGAGGAGCCCGACCAGGAACTCCAGCCGGAGCCCCTCGATCTCGCGCTGGGGCGAGCGGTCCTCGTAGGGCAGGACCTCCCACTGCGGGTAGTGGCCGATCCCGCCCTCGCCGAGGAGCGACTCGAGGTCGCCGAGCCAGGTCTCGGCCTCCGCCGTGCTCGCCGTCACGACCAGCACGGGGGCGGGCAGGTCTTCGGCCAGCGCCGCCGCGGCGACCGCCCGGCTCGACCCGACCAGGCCGGTCGCCTGTACCGAGATCGGGGCCCCGGACGGCTCGCCGGCCGTCCCGGCCAGTCGCCGACGGAGCCTGCGATAGACGGGATCGGCGCGGAAGCGCTCGTCGATCGTGCGGATGCGCATGATAGGCGTCCTTCTACAACTTTATTTGTCGCTCGTGGCGTGCCGGATGCGGGCCTCGGCGATCAGCCCCGCCAGCGCGAGGACGACGACGCGGGTCGGCGCGAGCTACGCGGCCCGATCACGCCCAGACGATCGGGACTCCGTACGGAGCAAGCAGAGTATCGTGGGTGACCAGCGCGCACCCTTCGAACTGCGCTTGCGCGACGAGCATGCGATCGAATGGATCGCCGTGATGCCTCGGTAAAACCGCCGCAGCGTCAGCGTGCTCGAACGCGATCGGGAGGCGTTGAAAGCCGCTGTCGTCCACGCCACGGCTGAACGGCTCGGGCAAGCGGAGTCTGCCGAGAGCGATCTTGATGGCGGCCTCCCAGGCTGACGCCGCGCTGACGAACACCAGCGGCGTCGACGAGATCGCATCCCGCGACTCCGAACCAAGCCGGGGATCGTTCGTGCGCCACCACAGGAACACGTGCGTGTCGAGCAAGAGCGCCCGGGTCACGGCTCTTCGCCGAAACCAGAGAGCACGTCGGCGGGCAGCGGCGCGTCGAAGTCGTCGGAGATGTGGACCCGCCCCTCCCAACCGCCGGGCTGTCGCGGCGAGGTGTGCTCGCTCAAGGGTACGAGCCGCGCCAGAGGTACTCCATTCTTGGCGATGATGATTTCCTCGCCCGCCGCGGCCCGATCGACGAGCTGCGACAGGTTGGTTTTGGCATCGTAGAGGTTCGAGATGATGGGTGGCATGCGGAGATTCTAACTCCACGTCCTTATGTTGGTCAAGCTTGACCAACAGCCCGCCGGATGCGGGCCTCGGCGATCAGCCCCGCCAGCGCGAGGACGACCGCCCAGGGCCATAGCTCGGGACCGCGGCGGTGCGGGAAGAGTGCGCGATCCCAGTTGCGGGAAGTCGTCGGGGGCGCACCCCAGGCCGCCTCCCACAACTCGTCGGACACGGGCTCGAGGTTCCCCTCGGCGGGATCCCCGTTGACCGCCACGAAGGTCGTCCTCGCGGCTTCGATGCGGTAGATCCCCGGACGTTCGAGCCTCGGTGGTGCGTCGCCGGTCCGCACCGCCCACGTCGTGCGGTCGGGGCCATGCAGAGGGCCGGTGACCGTCGCGCCCGTGGCGGGGACGGGAGCCGGGTTTCCCACCCCGAGCGCTCCGCTTCCTCTCCAGCGTGCGTCCCAGGCCGCCACGGCGGCCTCGGCGACCAGCGGAAAGACCGGAGTCGTGGCCAGCCGGGTAACCGGGGGGCCCAGGGGGACGAGCCAGACGGCGACCGGACCCCGCACCCAGAGCGCCGGCTCCCCCGTGGCGAGGTCCCACGTCCAGTCCGGTGGCGGTCCGCCCCTCGGTTCCAGGGCGCCCCGGACCGGCACCCGCCCGAGCAGGTGCTCGGGGACCCCGGTGGCAGCCTCCGTCCCGGGTCCGCCGGCGAGGGCGGTCCGGCGATCCGGATCCGCCAGACGCCACGACAACGC
>JBOHRW010000080.1:0-3729 GCA_050732935.1 Gemmatimonadota bacterium | reverse complement strand
GATAACGACGGATCGCGATTAGAGCGCTTTCTCCGGTCTCCGATGGCGGCATCCCCTGGTGTGAGCGAGATCGCGCTAGGCGTCGTCCTGAGCGAGGGGCGTCTGCTCGTCCAGCTCCGGCCCGAGGGTGCGCCTCCGGGGGGCACCTGGGAGTTCCCGGGCGGCAAGCGTCGAGCGGACGAATCCCTCGAGGAGGCCGTCGTTCGCGAGGTCGGCGAGGAGACAGGGATGGTCGTCGAAGCGGGCGATCTGCTGGTCGCGCTCTCCCATCGGTATCCCGACCGGGTCGTGAGCCTCTACGCCTATCTCTGCCGCCGGATCGGGGAGACCGGCACCCGGTCGTCCATCGAGTGGATCACCCCCGCCGAGTATCGTGCTCGCCCCATTCCCGCTGCCAATCCGGCGATCCTCGACGCTCTCGAGTGGGAGCTTCAGCGGTCCTGTGGCGACCGGGGAGCCCCCAGGGCGAACGGACAGTACGACCGCGAACCATCCTCCCTTGACAATCTATAGTTCGCCAGCGTACTAATTGGGGGTGACGACGACCGTCGATCTCGGGGGGCTGCTCGCCCGGGGTGCCGACCGCTGGCTCCAGCGTCTGGTGGAGGGCTGCCACGGGGCCGGGTTCCCGGAAGTGACGGGGACCACGTGCCAGGTCCTCTGGCCGCTGTTCGAGGAGGACGGGCTCCCGATCAGCGAGCTCGGCGCTCGCACGGGGCTCGCCAAGTCGTCGATGACCACCATCGTCCGGGGGCTCGTCCGCGATGACCTCGTCCGACTGGATCGCGACCCTTCGGACCACCGGGTCAAGCGACTATATTTAACACCACGGGCCCGAGAGCTGGAGCGCGTCCTGACCGATCGCGTGACCCGGCTCCGCCATCGTGTGACCGCGACCCTGGGCATCCAGGGCCAACGACAGCTCCACATCACACTCCAGCGACTGCTGGATACGCTTTGAGGACCGTTTCGCAGGGCAAGCCCATGAGCCAGGAGATCCACGACATCGCCATCCTCGGAGGCGGCCCGACAGGCCTCTTCGGCGCCTTCTACGCCGGGATGCGGCACATGAAAACGCTGATCATCGACTCCCTGGAGGAGCTCGGCGGTCAGCTCATGACCCTCTATCCCGAGAAGTACGTCTACGACGTGGGGGGATTCCCGAAGATCCTGGCCAAGGATCTCGCCACCGGCCTGGTCGAGCAAGCTCTCCAGTTCCATCCGACGGTGGTCGTCGGCGAGGCTGTGCACGAGCTGCATCGCGAGGACGGGGACCTGTGGCGCCTGACGACCGGGAATGGATCCTACCTCACGCGGACGATCATGATCTCGGCGGGCATCGGCGCCTTCGAGCCCCGCCGTCTGAAGGTCGAGGGGCTCGAGCGCTTCGAGGGACGAGGGGTCCAGTATCTCGTGCGCGATAAGATGGCGCTCGCCGGGAAGCGGATCATGATCGTGGGCGGAGGCGACAGCGCGTTCGACTGGGCGCTCAACCTCGAGGGGGTCGCCGAATCGCTGACCCTCATCCACCGGCGCGAGGGGTTCCGCGCCCACGAAGGCACGATCAAGCAGGTCCAGGATGGCGGCTTTTGCCGGATCTTGACGCACTTCGAGGTGCGATCCGTGGTCGGCAACAGCAACGTCGAGAAGGTGACGATCTTCGACAACCGGACCGACGAAGAGCAGATCTGCGAGGTGGACAATCTGCTCATCAACGTCGGCTTCAAGGCCGACCTGGGGCCGATCAAGCAGTGGGGCCTGGAGATGAAGAAGAACGGCATCGTCGTCAACGAGCGCATGGAGACCAACCTGCCCGGCATCTACGCCGCTGGCGACGTCACCGAGCACGAGGGCAAGCTCGATCTGATCGCCACCGGCTTCGGCGAGGCCGCCGTGGCCGTCAACTTCGCCAAGACGCTGATCGATCCCGGGGCGCGGGCCTTTCCCGGTCACTCCACCGAGGAGAAGTGGAAGAGCGAGTGACCTCGTCAGGGCCGCCCTCGGCCGCCCTGATCATCGTCGGTGACGAGATCCTCTCGGGCGAGGTTCAGGATCGGAACACGCCGTTCCTCACCCGTCGGATGTGGGAGCTCGGAATCCTCGTCCAGCGGATCGTCGTGGTGAGCGATCGGCTCGAGGAGATCGCCGAGGAGATCCGCCATCAGCTCTCACGGAGCGATTTCGTCGTGCTGACCGGAGGGCTGGGCCCCACCCACGACGACGTGACCCGCCAGGCCGTAGCCGTGGCCCTCGAACTGCCGCTCGAGGTCCATCCCGACGCGCGGGACCTGCTGGCGACCGATTACGGTGGGCGACCGACCGCGGCGGAGGAGCGGATGGCCGAGCTGCCGCGCGGCGCCCGTCTGCTGCGCGGTCGCCAGCAGCTCGCCTTCGCCTTCCGGGCCGGGAACGTGCTGGCGTTCCCCGGTGTCCCCGACCTCCTCCAGGACGTTTTCGAATCGGCTGCGGAGCAGCTCCGCTGCGACCCTTTCTGCAAGGAGACGATCTGGGTGCGGGGAAAGGAAGGGGATTTCTCGGAGACGCTGGCCGCCGTCCAGGCCCGCCATCCCGGCGTCGGGATCGGCTCCTACCCGGTGTTCCTGGACGGCCGCTATCGCTGCAAGCTGGTGCTCCGGGCGCGCGAGCCCGAGGCGCTGGCTGCCGCAGTGAGTGACGTCCAGGCAGAACTGGCCCTCGACCACCCGCCGGCGGGGGAGTGAGGGGGGCTTCGCGGGTCCGATGGAGGCGGATCCCGCACGTACTAGCGGTTACGGGCCACCTCTCTCGCGCCGCACGCCCGCCACCGCTCCGCGATCCACTGCGCGTCCTCTTCGCAGTGCGGCTCGAGAGCCAGCACGACGCCCATGGCGGGCTGGACCGGGATCGCTCCCGCCGCCGCGGCGGTGATCTCCTCGTTCGCGTAGCCGAGCTCGACGACGCTATCGTACGCCCTGCCAACCTCGTCGGGATCGTGGAAGACCGCGCTCACGACCCGCCTCGGCGACGGCATGCCACGACGAGAATAATCCGAATCCGGATTCACAGAGTGTGGATGAGAGATTCTTCGGATCACGGGGGACGCTCCTGGCCTGATGTCGTCGTGTCACTCGGGACGATCCGCGGCCCAACCAGCATAAGGGGCTTGGGGGAGGGGCGACTGTACGCGACCTGACAAGCGCCGCCCACGTGCGGTGTCATGTGGTTCCGCCGGACGCCCCGGGCTACCGTTCACCCTTCATCCATTCCTTTCCTCGATCTCGGGAGGTGAAAGGTGAGTCAGCCCTTCTACGTCAGCCGTGTGACCGTGAACAAGGTCGAAGGCGTCCATCGGCGGGCCGCGCTCCCCGCCGGAGGGGAGTTCGACATGGGCGTCCACGGACCGGTGAAGGAGCACTACAGGATCGACGCGCCCGATCTTCCGCTGCCGGTCGACTACGTGGTTGCCTCCGCGGCCGGCTGACTGCTCGGCACGCTGAACGGCGCACTGGAGGTGCGCGGGATCCGGCTCCAGCCCGACGCGATCCGGGCCGAGGCCGAGGGCATCAACGAAATCGTCGACGGGCTGCCGGTCCTCACGAAGATCCACGTCCGGTATCGGCTGCGGATTCCGGCCGGGGCACGCGAGAAGGTCGACCGGGCGCTCGAGCGCCATCAGTCGAAATGCCCGACGGCCGCCTCGCTTCGTGGAGCGGTCGAGATCGGATGGGAGGCGGAGATCGAGGAGGAGAC